>DAIRTX010000038.1:0-34385 GCA_036803685.1 Verrucomicrobiota bacterium
GGAAAAATACCACAGATCACATATAACACCAGTTATTAATGAGACACTACACTAGCCTGTCAAATGCAGGGGTGATTGCTTTGTCAAAAAAGGAGAAGTGGTACCCCGGCTGGGACTTGAACCTGGAACCAACCCCGAAAGTCTTCGGGGCTGCTCTGCAATTAAACCGTTGCCCTCACATAAACCCTCAACCCTCAACCTTCATCTCTCAACTATTTGAAAAAGTGGTACCCCGGCTAGGACTTGAACCTAGAACCAATTGATTAAGAGTCAACTGCTCTACCAATTGAGCTACCGAGGCAACCAACACTGTGACGTGCCGCGTCGAATCGGCACCGAAACATTTTATTCCAGCGTGACAAAACGGCAAGCTCTATCCGCGCGCCCCAAGAAAGGGGCACATCTTGATACCACCGGTGGGGCGGCGCTGCCGCGCCGCCCAAACTTCCACCAGAACGAGCGGAGCGATGTTCTTGCGTGTGTATATCCCCATGGTTCCGCCAGCATCGCTGCGCTTGCTGGCGGTGAGATTGGGGCAAACCGGCCGGTTTGCCCCACCATCGTTGGTGGGAGTGTCAAGATGCGCCCAAAGGCTTTTTGCCGGACACACCCCGATGGGCCATCGGCCAAATCCAGCCCGCGAATTGACCGAACAGGAGGCAACTCCGACAGGTCGCGAGCAGGCGGAGAGCACGGAGGAAGAAAAGCATCGGGCTAGCCCCGGATCATGGCAACAGCTTGTCTCTGTTTCCTCTGTTTGCTCCTGTAAATTTCTCATTCCCGTTTTCGGGTTACAAATGACTCGGCGGCGGGGCGTACTTATGATAAATTCTGTTCAGCGATTCGCCAAATCAGCGGGTCGCCAAGAAGCCCAACAAAAGGGAAATTATGGCACAGGCAATCATGGATCCCGAAAAGGTGCGGCGGTTTGCCGACGAACTGCAACGGTTCAACACCGACCTGGAGAACCGGCTGGTTTTGCTGCAAGCCCGGTTCTCGGCGCTGGGGGACACCTGGCAGGACCAGGAGCACGAGAAGTTCGCCGACGAATTCAGACTGGCGATGAAGGCGCTGAAGAAGTTCGTCGAGCTGTCCAAGGAGCACACGCCTTTCCTGTTGAGAAAAGCCCAGCGCATCGAGGAATATCTGAACCAACACTGACCGCCGACACCAAACGATGCCAATGAAAACCACAGCGAAAACATCGGAGTATTGGAGTATTGGAGTGTTGGAGTGTTGGAACATTGCATCACTCCATCACTCCCCCACTCCATCACCCCGTTTCGTCTGACCATGGCCGAACGCGCCCAAGTCACTTCCTTTGAAGCCGTGGAATCTTTCCGGGCCGACCTGATTGTATTCCTGAGCCGGGCGCGCGCCGTTTTGGAGGAGGCGAGCGATGATGTCCTGCGCACCCGGCTTTGGGTGCAAAATGATCAACGCCGCCTCTGGGAAAATGAAACACGCGTCCGGGGCAGAAAACTGGAGGAGGCGCGGGCGGAATTGTTCAACGCCAAGCTTTCCCAATTTCAAGAATCGACGGCGTTGCAACTGATGGCCGTGCAACGAGCGGAGCGCGCCGCCCGGGAAGCCGAAGCCAAATTGGCGCTTTTGAAAAAGTGGGACCGGGAACTGGAGAACCGGACCGACCCGCTGGTCAAGCAGGTGACCCAGTTGCATGGGTTCCTGACCACCGACATGGGGCGCGCGGTCGCTCACCTGGTTCAAGTGGTGAAGGCGCTGGAAGCGTATGCCGACGTCGCCCCGCCGGGCAATTCAACCGGCTTGACGGCGCCGGGAAACAAGGCGGACATTGCCGAACCGCCCGGCCCGCTTCCAACCGGAACCGGCAAACCGGACGACCGAAAGGGAAAACGATCATGAGCCTGAACGCAAGCAAAGCCCGGCTGGTCGCAATCACGAAAGAACTTTCGAACCGGTGGGACGAAACCAAAAATTACTGGAGAGACGCCAAAAGCCAGGAATTCGAACAGCGTTACATGACCGAACTTTTTGCCAACGTGGACCGGACCGTCACGGTGATGGAAAAGCTGCATGAACTTCTAACCAAGGTCAAAAACGACTGTGAATAGCTAAAGTGAGCACGGTCGTTTAATCTAATCATGAAGCCGCCGGCACCAAAGCCAGTTTCAGAAATCATCCTCTACCAGACTGAGGATGCGCAGACGCGGTTGCAGGTGCGGCTGGAGGGTGAGACCGTCTGGCTCACACAGGCGCAAATGGCGGAGTTGTTTCAGACCACCAAACAGAATGTCAGCCTGCACATTCAAAACATGTTTGAGGAGAGGGAGTTGGCGGAGCTTTCAGTTGTAAAGGAATCCTTGACAACTGCCGCCGACGGTAAGAAACCCGCATGGCGACCATCGCGGTGATGGACAAGCTGAATGAACTGGTAACCAAGGTCAGGAACGATTGTGAATAGCCAAAGACGGGGGCTTCGGTCGCGATGTTCCGAGGTTGACAGGTCAAGCCCCAAACTGAGTGCAGCTTGACACCGTTCTTGAGCCGCCGATTCGGCCCCGCGAGGACTGGCATCTGGAAAGATGCCAAAACCCGCAGGCTGGAAAGCCTGCGCTACGTGGCGCAGACATTCTTGTCTGCGGGTTTTGGGGACTTTCCAGTCCCCAATTAAGAACAGTGTCGAGTTGCACCCTCTGAACTCCATCGGCGAGTTTGAGCCGACTCACGTCGGCTGCTACCATCCATCATCCGAATTCCAAATTGGAAACGGGCCGCCGGACTTCGGCCACGGTTCGCCATTCATCCGCACCCAAAACTGGTGTGCCGTGCAAACTGAACCTGCGTCAGTTGGATTTTGAAGTTTTTGTTCCGGCGATAATCCTTGATGGAAATTCGCAAATCCGCTTTCATAAATCCATGCTAAAAAAGGCCACAGCGAAAACAACTGTGCATGCCGTTATGTTAAAGGAAAACGACGTTACGCTCTTTCTTCATGGAGCGTGCCATGTGTTCGCCTTGGCGTTGCATGAGCACTTTGGCTACTCCCTCTTTCTTTTACACGACCTCGCGACCGGACACCCAAAGAATGCTACTCACGTCTATTGTCGCTTCGACGACGCCCATTCGGTGGATGTTGTCGGTATCGCATCCGAGCAGACAGCTCTGACCGAGTTGGGGTTTAGTGGCCGACCGACGGAAACCTCTGAGAGAGAGTTAAAGGAGCGCTTTACGACTAGCAACGGAGGTGGCCTTTATGCCGACCCTGAGTTCTTCGATGTCGCGCAAAAACGCGCTCAAGCGCTCATTGCCAAATTCAAAGATTATTACAGTGGACGGATTCTCAAGGCCATTCCCGGCATGAGTCGGATGCCGTCCGCGTTGCCCCAAGAGCTCCAAAAGATGTTCGAATGACGACTACACAAAGCCGCCACCGCAAATAAACATGCAGCAAAACACTTCCAATCCACCGAAAACGACGCTCTGACTCGCTCGGTCTTATGCCTTTTCCAAATGAGTATATTGATGTTCGCGTATGTAGGCCACGTTTGTGCTTGTCCATCTTGGAAGGCGGATTAGCGGACTATTTTGATGGGACAAATGCCCGTGTCTTGAATGCTGGGCGATTTATTCAACCGTTAATTCACGCGATACCAATGCCTGGGTTTCTCGGCCTGATCCAACCCTTACTCCGAATGGTGACACCTAAGTATATCCAACTCCAATTCTTTGCAGGGCAGAAACCTGTGTTTACTGCTTGGACCATTGAACCTGAAATGTTTCAAGTTCATCTTCAAGGGCAGAAACATGGGCTTGATGACCAGCCGATTTGGGACCGCCTCTACAAGAGGTCGGAACTCGCTAGCGCCATCGAACAGTTTCTTCAAGGAGCACCGCCAACTGCCCAAGTGCGACTTTGGCGAGCACAATGAAGTCAGCTTGGCGAGTTGTTCCAGATTGTCGCCGCAGTAAATAACGCGCGTGTCGAGGAGGGACGAGGGTTTCAACTTAAGATTTGCTTCATGCGTTTCGGCTTTCCGCAAAACAGAAACGCGCCATGCTGGTTCGCATGTTTCGCACGCAGGATTTGCACTCACAAACACACTCGCGCACCGGACGGTTTTCGTTTAGCTTTTGAGCAACAAAGATTGTGAGTAACCTGGGCGTCAACGAAATGCTCGCGCTTTTGGACCGCCTCCAAAGCGCCCTCCATGATTTTGCCGCGCGGGAGGAGAAGTTGAACGGCGAGTTCCATGCCCGGACTTCCGCAGAAGCGAAGGCATTTGAAGCGTCAACCGAGGAGCAGGCGGCGCGGCTGTCCGAACGCATCGCCGGCGCGGAAACCGGCTTGGAAGCGGAAAAGAAAAATTGCCGGGCCGGGTTCGAAAGGCGAAAAGCCCGCATCTCCCAGGCCCACCTCACGTGCAACCGGCAGGTCATGGAGGGAACCGACCGGGAAGGCCGTCAAAAGCACGGGCTTCAGACGAGCGCAATGGGAGCGGAACGCAAACGGGACACCGATCTGGCAAATGCCGTCGCAACCCTGGAAAATTTCAAAATCAAGCTGGCCGAAAGCCGGGAAGCGTTCGTTGTTCTTGGAAAAACGGCCCGCAACGCTTTTCGCGGTTACGGCAAATTCCGCAAACTGCTTGCTCCGCACCGGCAATGGCCGGAGCCGCAGCTTCCCCCGGATGAGGATCAATTGTTTGATGAGTTTCATCGTCTGGAGTTCCGAACGCGCGATGAGTTGAATCAGTTCAAAAAAATTCCGTTGCCGCGAATTTTCAAATACCTGCCGATGTGGCTGTTGACGATTCTGCTGCTGCTGGCATTTGGCGCTTCGGTTCCCCTGCTTGGAGCTTTTACGTTGAGTCTTGTCTCCTACCGGGGGCCGGGAATTGCGCTGGCCGTGGTTTGGGTGATCCTGTTCGTCATTCATCAACTGGGAAAGCGCCAGGCCGGGCCGGCCGCCAGCGCGATTGCCGGCAACCTGGCAAAGGCGCGCCGGCTGCATGACGGTTCGCTGGACCAGGCCGAATTGCGGTGCCGGCAGGAACAGGAACGAATCGCAAAAGAGTTTGAGAACACCAACCGCACCCTCAATCAACAATGGAAGCAGACCTTGAAGGAGGGTTATGATACGCGTGGCATCCGGGGCCAGAAAATTGATGAAAAAGGGTTTCGTGCCCTGCAAAAGAATGACCAGCTCCACCGCGCAAAACTCAAACAGATTGAACGCGATTACGCGGACGGCGTCGCGCGTCTGCGCCAGGAGGCGGACGCACAGGCGGGACAGCTCGCTGATGCTCACGCGGCGAAAATGGCGAAACTGAACGCGGACAACGAGGCCCGGTGGCAGGCGCTGGAAACGGAGTGGAAAGGTTGCCTCCAACCGATTTATGAATCCATCCGCGCGGCCAACGCCGCCGCGAAGGAACTTTTTCCCGAATGGCAGTCGCCCGCATGGAAAAAATGGACGCCGCCGCAGGATTTCAAAAACGCGGCGAAATTCGGGCGCCTGGAAGTGGACGTGGCGAAATTTGCCGAGGTGATGCCGAAAGACAGGCGCCTGGCGCTTCCGGGACCGTCCACGTTTTCCGTCCCGCTGGTGCTCGCTTACCCGCTCGAAGGCTCGATTCTTTTTGAAGCGGCCAGGACCGGAAGCGACGAACCGGTCGAGACGATCAACAATGTCATTTTCCGGCTCCTTTCCACCACCCCGCCGGGAAAATTGAGCTTCACCATTTTTGACCCGGTCGGTCTCGGACAAAACTTCGCCGCGCTGATGCACCTCGCCGATTACGAAGAGAGCTACATCAACAGCCGCATTTGGACGCAGACGAATCAGATTGAGGAAAAGCTCGCGGAATTGAACGAGCACATGGAAAAGGTCATCCAGATGTATCTCCGCAACGAATACGCGACGATTACGGAATACAATGCGCAGGCGGGCAGCATTGCCGAGAAATATCATTTCCTCGTCGTTGCCTCGTTTCCGGTGAACTTCAGCGACACGGCGGCACGGCGTCTCCGGAACATCGCCGCCAGCGGCGCCCGGTGCGGAGTATACACGCTCATTCATTGGGACCAGCGGCACGCCCTGCCCCCGGAATTCGTTCCCGACGAACTTCGAAAAAACAGCATCGGCCTCGTCCGCACGGAAAAGGGTTTTGAATTGTCCGGCTGGCGCAAGGCCGGAACGCGATTGGTCCTCGACCGGCCTCCATCCCCGGAATTCGCGACGCAATTCCTTAATGAAGTCGGCCAGAGCAGCAAGGATTCCAATCGCGTCGAGGTGCCTTTCGATCAAGTCGCTCCCCCGGACTCCAAACTCTGGACGGAGGACACCACCGAGGAACTCACCGTGCCCATCGGGCGTTCCGGCGCGACCAAATTGCAACAGCTCGCCATCGGCAAAGGCACGCGCCAGCACGCGTTGATTGTCGGCAAGACCGGTTCGGGCAAGTCCACCTTGTTCCACGTCGTTATCACCAACCTGGCGCTGTGGTGCAGCCCGGAACAGGTCGAGTTCTATCTGGTGGACTTCAAGAAAGGCGTGGAATTCAAGTGTTACGGCAACCGCCGGCTGCCGCACGCGAAGGTGGTGGCCATCGAAAGCGACCGTGAATTCGGGTTGAGCGTGCTTCAGCGCGTGGACGAGGAACTGCGCCGTCGCGGCGATCTGTTCCGCAAATTGAGCGTGCAGGATCTCGCCGGCTATAAAAAAGCGGGCGGCACCGAGCCGATGCCCCGTTCGTTGCTGATCATTGACGAGTTTCAGGAATTTTTCGTGGAGGAAGACCGCGTTTCGCAATCCGCCGCCGTCCTGCTCGATCGCATTGTCCGGCAAGGCCGCGCCTTCGGCATTCACGTGCTGCTCGGTTCGCAAACTCTGGGCGGCGCTTACACGCTGGCCCGCGCCACCATCGGCCAGATGGTCATCCGCATCGCCCTCATGTGCAACGAGGCCGACGCCTACCTGATCATGGACCAGGACAACCCGGCCCCGCGCCTGCTCACGCGCCCCGGCGAAGGCATTTACAACGACGCCGCGGGTTCCATCGAAGGCAACAGCCCGTTCCAGACCGTGTGGTTGCCCGAAGAAGTGCGCGACAGTTACCTTGCAAAAATCCGTGCGCGGGCCGATCAAAGCCAAAAGCAATATCCGGGGCCGTTTGTGTTTGAAGGCAATGCGCCGGCGGACGTGAAGGAAAACGCGTTGTTGAATGAGTTGTTGAATGCTCCCAGCTTTGGTAGGGCCGATCCCGCTCTGCGGGACCAGGGCGCGCGGCAGCGCGTCCCTACCGGGTCAAAAGTTCCCGCAACAGCGCGCATCTGGCTGGGCGCGCCCAATTCCATCAAAGGACCGACCGAAGCCGTTTTCCAGAGGCAAAGCGGCAGCAATCTCCTGATTGTCGGGCAAAGCGACGAACGGGCCTTGACTCTCCTGTCCGTCGCGCTCGTGTCACTGGCGGCCCAGTATCCAAAAAAATCCGCGCGTTTCATCCTGCTCGACAGCTCCCCACCTGGATTTCCCCAGCGTGAATTCCTGCAACGTGTCATCCAGGCTGTTCCGCACGAAATCATTCAGGCCAACAACAGCAACCTCGCGGAAATCATGAACGGCCTGGCGGAAGATTTGAAACGCGGCGATGAAAAGGGCCGCGCCCCGGAGACGTTCGTGTTGATTCACGGCCTGCAAAATTACAAGAAGCTCCGGCAGGAGGACGACTTCAGCTTTTCCAGCAGCGATGCCGGAAGCGCCGCCAACCCCGCCGCCGCGCTGCTCAACCTCATCAACGAAGGCTCCAGCCACGGATTTCATGTCATCGCCACCTGTGACACCTACAACAACGTGAATCGTTTTCTGGGCCGGAAGACGTTGACCGAATTCGAGATGCGCGTGCTTTTCCAAATGAGCGCCAGCGACTCCGCCAGCCTGATTGATGCTCCGGATGCCAGCACGCTCGGCCTGCATCGGGCGCTCTATTACAACGACCGGGAAGGATACATCGAGACGTTCCGTCCCTACGCGCTTCCCGGCAACGATTGGATTGAGGAAGTGGCTCAACAACTCAAACGGCTGCTCGCATAATAGTTGGCCTTGGAGCCAATTGAAAAATTCTGAAATCTGTTAGTCATTGATTTTCAATTGATTGACAAAACTTTGTCGCATATGCGACAAAGTTTTGTAAACAGGCGGCGCGGTATAATTTCGACAACGGTCTTGCAGGTGATTCAGCGAAAAATGATCCCGCGTTCAGACGTACAACGCGCTCTGCAAATCGCGCACCAGCACGCTCATGAACGGGTAGCGTTTGTCCGGGTCGCGCGCGATGCATTTTAAAATGACTTTTTCGAGCACAGCGGGAATGTCCGCGTTGTGCTCGCGTGGAGACAGGGGGCCGGAAATGTCCATCTGCGCGGCCAGGATTTCCGAGGGGGTCTCGCCGGGAAATGGTTTCTGGTTGGTCAGCAATTCGTAGGCGGCGACGCCGTAGGAAAAAATGTCCGCGCGCGGGTCAATGGGTTTTTGCTGCAACTGCTCCGGCGCCATGTAACCGGGCGTGCCCGGGTTCTTCGACATTTTCTTCGGCTTTTCGGGAATCGGTTGGGCCAGGTCAAAATCAATCAGCCGCACATTGCCGTTGCGCGTCACCAGCACGTTTTCCGGCTTGAAATCGAGGTGCATGAAGCCGCTCTCATGCACGTGGCTCAGGCCGAGCGCCATATCAATCAGGATTTGCGCGACGTTTTCCGTCAGCACCGGATCGTGTTGCGCGAACAGTTCCTTCAAATTCGCCGCCTCGATGTAATCCATGACCATGTAAAGCGTTCCGCCCTGCCGGCCATGCTCCACATAGCCGACGACATAATCGCTTTCATTGATTTTGGAGAGCACCTCGCACCCGCGCAAAAACCGGCGGCGGGCCAGCAAATTGAACCGCAACCGGTCATTCAATTTCCGCAGCGCATAAGGTTTGCCGCGGCTGTCCGTCACCAGCCAGATCTCGGCCATGCCGCCGCGGTTGATGAGTTCCTGCGTATAAAACCGCCCGAACCGTTCCTGGGTCACCGGTTCCGCCGTCGCTGCTTCCTGCAATTCACGCGCCATTCTGTCTATTCCTTAACACGTCGCGCCCGCGGACGCGAACGAAAACATTTTTACCGTCCAAGGATACAGACGAAATGGGATTGCATTCGGTGACGAAAAATTCACGCGATGACCTTGAACTCCTAGACTACGATTCGCGAAGCGAACATTTCCGTGCGGAAAAAACCGCTGAAGCGGTTACGACGTCAGGTCAGCCATCAACACCCCGGTAAAGCAGGGTGTTAATGAAATGGCCGCAAAGGCTGCGGTTTCCGATGATGGAGCCCGGCTCATAAATTGAGATGCGCCCCGGGCCAGGAAGGCGCCGAATTCGCGCTTGGCTTGAAATGCGCGAAAACGTATTGTCGCGCCATGCGACCGCTCCGGGCGCTGGTCATTTATCTGGTCGTGGTGTTTATCGGCGGCGCTTTGCTCGCGCCGTGGCTTTACCGGCTCGCGCAAACCGTCGGGCATTCGTTTCCTCAAATCGCCAGCGTGCCGTTTCACCGCTTTGTGAATCGCTCGCTGCTGATTCTCGCGCTGGCCGGACTCTGGACGTTGCTGTGCGCGCTCGGCGCGACCTCGTGGCGCGAAACCGGCCTGGTTCAACTTCACGGCCAGTGGAAAAAGCTTTCCGGCGGCCTGCTGCTTGGTTTCGTTTCGCTGGCCGTTGTCGCCGGAACCGCCATCGGCGGTGGTGACCGCGTTTTTGTTCAGGGCCTGACCGCCCACAAAATCGTGGGAACCATTTCCAACGCCATCGCCACGGCAGCCATCGTCGCCACCATTGAGGAAATTTTATTTCGCGGCGGCATTTTTGGCGGATTGCGGAGGATTCTTCACTGGCCGCTCGCTTTGATTGCCAGCAGCATGATTTACGCGCTCGTCCATTTCCTGCAACGCACGGAATTTACCGGTGCGGTCGCCTGGAATTCAGGACTGGTCCTGCTCCCGCGGATGCTGGGCGGTTTTGCGGATTTCCACGCGCTCGTTCCCGGTTTTTTCAATCTCACGCTCGCCGGCATCCTGCTCGGCCTCGCGTATCAGCGCACCGGCAACCTCTATTTTTCCATCGGCCTGCACGCGGGCTGGATTTTCTGGCTGAAAACTTACGGCGCATTCACAACCAGCGCGCCGCGCGCCGCGACCTGGTTTTGGGGCACGGGCAAATTGATTGACGGCTGGCTCGCATTGATTGTGCTCGTCATCACGCTCGTGGTTTTCAAATTTCTGCCCCTCAAACCGGCGCGCGAACCGTTTGCGATTTCGCGATGACCGCGCTCGTCCAACCATTTCAAAAGTGGTTCAGCATCGGCCTCGGTTTTTTCTATCCCGAAATCTGCCAGCTTTGCGAAACCGAACGCGCGACCGCCAGGGACGGCTTCGTTTGCGCGCGCTGCTGGTTGCAGGTGCGCTTCATCAAACCGCCGTTTTGCGGACGCTGCGGATTGCCGTTCGAGGGCGACATCACGACGCCATTTGAATGCACGAATTGCCGCGAGATGGAGCTGCGCTTCACTTCCGCGCGCTCGGCGGTCGTCGCGCGCGGTGTTGTCCTTGAAGCGATTCACCGCTTCAAATATCAGCGTCAGTTGTGGTTTGAAAATTTCCTCGCCGCCCTGTTCCTGCGCGAGGCGGTGCCCGCGTTGCGTGGTCAAAACTGGAATTTGATCGTGCCCGTCCCGCTGCATTCGCTGAAACAGCGCGAACGCGAATTCAACCAGGCCGGACGTCTCGCCACGCGCTTGAGCGCCACCCTGCAAATTCCGTTGAACGAAAAGTTGCTCCGGCGGGTCACACCCACGGCAACCCAGACCCTGCTGACACGGCAGCAGCGGGCCGCGAACATGCGCGGCGCGTTCGCCACCCGCCCGGGCGAACGTTTGAACGGCGAGCGGGTGGTGCTGGTGGACGACGTTTTCACGACCGGGGCGACGACGAACGCCTGCGCTCGCGCGCTTTTGGCCGCGGGGGCGGGCGATGTTTGCGTCTGGACAGTTGCGCGCGGACTCTAGTATTCTATTATTTAACAAACCATGAGCACGACTTCTTTTACCAAGAAATCGCTCGGTCTCGAAACGGTCGATCCAGCATTGACTCCGACGCCGATCAAGGCGGGGACATTGACTCCAACGACGACCGACAAGGCGACAACGTTGCCCAAAAAGCCCAGGCTCGGCGCCGGCAGATCCAAAAAACGCGACATTCCGGAAGGGCTTTGGACGAAATGTCCGAAGTGTGAAACCATGGTTTTCGACAAGGAACTGGACGAAAACCTGAAGGTTTGCCCGAAGTGCAATCACCATTTTCCCATCGGCTCGCGCGAACGGATTCACTCGCTGGTCGAAACCTGCACGTTCGAGGAAATGGACGCGCAAATGACGAGCGTGGACATGCTTGGTTTCACCGGCGTAGCCACCTATGCGTCCAAACTCGAATCGCATCAAAAAAAGACGGCATTGAAAGACGCGGTCGTCACCGGCATTTGCAAAATCGGCGAAGACCGCGCCGCGCTCGGCGTGATGGATTTTAGTTTCCTCGGCGGTTCGATGGGCTCGGTCGTCGGTGAAAAATTGACACGCCTCATCGAACGCGCGACGGAAAAGGAACTGCCCGTCATCATCATTTCCAGCAGCGGCGGCGCGCGCATGTACGAAGGCATGTTCAGCCTCATGCAAATGGCCAAGACCGCCGCCGCGCTCGCCTACCACGCGCAACAACGCCTGCCCTACATCAGCGTGCTCACGCATCCGACCACGGCGGGTGTGATGGCCAGTTACGCGAGTCTGGGCGACCTGATCCTGGCCGAGCCGGGCGCGATGATCGGTTTTGCCGGTCCGCGCGTCATCAAGGACACCACCCAAGCCGAATTGCCGCCGAACTTTCAGACCGCCGAATTTCTCCTCGATCGCGGTCTCATTGACGCCATCGTCCCGCGCACTGAAATGAAACAGCAATTGATCGAGTATCTGAACTTCCTCGCCGTCCGGAAAAAAGCCGCCGCCGCGGCGTCATAATATTTTCACCGCCTGCCGTCATACCACAAAGTGCAGGATTCGCGGCGGGTCAGGGCACGGCGGTTGAAGAGTACGCGTACCAGCAATTTGAGGTGTTCCCGCATCGTGTAAAGCCGCATCTTCCGCGCGGAAGTTATCAGCGGATGATGGTGCAAAATTACAATTTTCCGGTTCGTTTCCCGCGCCAGCCGCCGCAGCCGCCGGCTCAACTCCAATTCCTCCGCCGCAAATAATTCGTTGCTGAAACCGCCGATTTTTCGGAACGCCGCCGTTTCGCAAAAAATAAATGAACCGGCGAGCAACCGCCCCATCCGGCTGGCGCAGTTCCAAAGCCACGTGGCGAACCCGGCAGCCAGATGTTTCTCATCCATCCGGACCGTCACCCCGCCGGCCAGACAGCGACCGGAACTGATTTGCCCCGCAACTTCGGCAAACAGTCCGGCATTCGGACGCGAATCCGCGTCCACAAAAATCAGCCAGTCGCCGGTGGCCGCCGCCGCGCCGGAATTCCGGGCGCGGGCGATTTGATTGACCGGCTCGAACACGACGGTTGCGCCCGCCGCACGCGCGATTTCGGCTGTGCGGTCGGTGGAATTGTTGTCGCACACAATCAATTCAAAGTCCCAGCCGCGCTGCGCGAACGTATTGGCCGCTGATTTTATCTGCGCCAGCGATTCGCCGAGCAACCGCTCCTCGTTAAAGGCTGGAACAACGACGGAAATCTTCACTACGCGCAATTTGCTTCATCCCCTGCCCGGTTTCAACGCGGAATCCTGGGAGCGCCGGCGCTCCCAGGCTGGGGGGTTAAATTTTAGCGTGCTTTTTTCGCCAAATGGTTTTTATTTATGGGTATGACCATTTGGATTCTCGCTTTGGTTCTGCTGGCGTCGCTGGCCGCCCTCGGCTTCCGGCAGGGCGCGATCCGCGTCTCGTTCTCGCTGGTCGGCATTATTATTTCCGCGTTGCTGGCCGGGCCGCTCGCCAGATACGTCAAGCCGATGCTGCCGCAC
The DNA here is from genome assembly GCA_036803685.1 of Verrucomicrobiota bacterium. GTDB lineage: Bacteria > Verrucomicrobiota > Verrucomicrobiia > Limisphaerales > UBA11358 > UBA11358. The sequence continues at coordinate 13,101 of DAIRTX010000038.1, forward strand.
GTGGGCATTCATGACCCGACCGTCATCTGGCTGGTGTCACCGTTGATCGTGTTTTGGATTTTGTTGATTCCGTTCAAATCGGCGGGGTTTTTTGTGCATCGCAAGGTGGAAGTTTATTTCAAATACAAAGAAGACAACATGAAATTGATCCGGTGGAACCGGCTGAATGCCCGGCTCGGCCTCGGTCTCGGCCTGATGAACGGCCTCGCCTATCTCGTGCTGATCTCGTTCATCATTTTCGATTTGAGTTACTGGACGGCGCAAGTCGCCACGTCCGACGACGAAGGCCGGCTGGTCAAACTGCTGAACCGAATGGGGCATGATTCGGAAGCCACCGGGTTCGCCCAGATTGCGCGCGCCATTGACCCGATGCCGGACAGTTATTTCAAGAATGCCGATCTCGCCGGACTGCTCTATCAAAACCCGCAGTTGCGCGACCGGCTGGCGGATTATCCGATGTTTATTTCGCTGACCGAACGCGATGATTTCAAACAGCTCGGCCAGAACACCGAGTTTCAAAATGCGTGGAAGCAACATGCACCCATCCGGCAATTGCTCAACAACGACCAGTTCAAATCCATTTGGGGAAACCAGGAGACGGCCAATCTGGTCTGGGGCATTGTCCAGGACAATTTTGACGACCTGTGCGCCTACCTGCAAACCGGGCAGTCGGCGAAATATGGTCCGGAAAAAATCACCGGCCGTTGGGATTTTAACATCGCCGCGACCACGAGCCGGCTGCTGGAGACGCGACCGGTCATTTCGTCGCGCGAAATGCGGACGCTGCGCGCATGGGTGACGCAGTCGTATGCGAAGACCGCCTTCGTCGCCGGCGCTGATGGTCAGGCGTTCCTGAAAAATCTGCCCCATATGACAATACAGCCTGGGCAGCCGCCGACCACCGAAACCGCCACGTGGCAGGGTAAATGGAAAGGTGACGGGGCCAATTACGAGTTGTCGCTCACCAGCAGCGGCAAAAAACAATCCATGCCCGCCCAGATTGACGGCCCGCGACTGACCATCAAGGACGACAAAACCACGCTGGTGTTCGCCCACGAATAAGTCAACCAGTGCATCCGTTACTTTTTCAGGCGGTAAAATTGCGCATTCCAATTCAACGCATTGGTCACAATATTTTGATTGCCGATGGTCCCCGGCGTGCCCGCGCTGGACCAGGTTGGTGATGCCAAATTGGTGGTGGACTGCAGGACGAAGCCGGGATCCGTGCCCGACAGCCATGAAATAATCGCGTTTGTGCCGGAGGCAGTAATGCCCAGCGTGGGCGGCGTCCCGGCGGCAACGGTTAGCGTGGCCACGGTGCTCGTGACGGAGCCAAAGCTGTCGGTCACCACCACGGAATAATTGCCGGCGTTGGTGCTTTGTGCATTGGTGATGGTCAGGAAGGCATTAGTCGCCCTCGTCAGGGCATTCGTTGCATTGAACTGCCATTGATAGCTAAACGGGGCGTTGCCACTCGCTCCGATCGTGAAGGTGGCATTTTGTCCCGCTGTGACGATTTGGTTGGTCGGTTGAGCGAACCGCCGCTGTGCTGGCTTGACTTTCCTTTTCAAATATCTTCAATTGATTACATGTTAAATCTAAGTTCAAAACAGTTACGTCGGGCTGCTAATCTCAAGGACAAAATCGAGTCACTCCAGAAGGAGCTGGGTCGGATTCTGGGAGCGTCAACACAGGCTCAAAACGGCGCCGCTCCGAAAAGAAAGATGAGCGCCGCTGGCAGGCGAAAAATTGCCGCAGCGGCAAGAGCGCGGTGGGCGAAAGTTAAGGGGCGGAAGTCAGCCGCGACGCCGGTCAAGAAAGCCAGACGCAAAATGAGTGCCGCAACGAGGGCAAAAATTGCGGCGGCAGCAAGGGCGCGTTGGAAGAAGGCCAAAGCTCAAGGCAAAAACACCCTGTAAACCAACGTGTCAAAATCAAGAACCCGTTTACAGCAGGGGAATTTCAGCCAGTGACGTTTCGGCCATAGATCATCGTCATTGCCCCGTTGAAATGTTCCCGGCGTTGTTCCGGGGTGAGCTTGTTGGCCAGCTTGCGGGCTTTGGCGGCCAGACGGCTGCCGGGGGTTTCTTCCGGGTAGTCGAGCTTCTTTTGCGCGGCGCGTTGCGGCTGTCTCATAACAAGCTGAATCTCCCGTTTCCCGGAAGCGTCGTCAATAGCGGGCGAGGATTTTGTCCAACGTCGCGTTGTCAGCGGCCAAGTCCGTTGCGGAATAATTCAACGGCACGGCGCGTTCCGAAAGGAAAGTTTCCGTCTGCCAGTAATCGAGTCCCAGCATCGTGCCCACTTGCCGTTGCGTGAGGCGTCCGGCGCGATAACCTTCAATCGCCGCGTCTTCCATGACGTGACGGCCTACCGTGTCCGGGGTTTCTCCCCACTGACGGGCGACTTGATCGGGCATTTCCACTGTGACTTGCATAACGCTGTAAATCTAACACGGCGACGGCGGGTGTGGCAAACGACTTCTGACGCTTGACCAATCGCGCAATGTCACGACTGCCCGCCGCGCTGACGGCGCGGGAGCTTCAGCGGCATCGGCCAGCGGGTCCTTCATGAACCGGTTGTCGCACATCACGGCCAGGATGTTCGGCGCATCGAAGCGCAACCACGGCGTCAGGTCAAAGCCGAACGGGATGAAACCCGTCTTGCTCACGCCGAGAAAGTGGCCGTTGAGATAAACCTCGGCGACCTGCCGCGCCGCCTCAAATTCGATGAAGACCTGCCTGCCCTTGAAAGTTTCCGGCAGGGAAAATGTCTTCCGATACCACGTGCGCCCGCCCCACTGGTTCTGTTCGCCGCGATGCCCCGGTAACGACCAGTTTTCAAACGTGTCCACATCGTTGTACGTGTGAGGCAATGAAACGGAACTCCAGCCGCCGTCGTTGAAGCCGGCAGTAGCAGCACCCGCCGGGTCAGCCTTGATAAATTTCCAGCCAGGGTCGAAGTTGAGCGTCAATCGCTCATCCGCGCTGGCGGCACCCGCCATCAGAAAAAACAAAAGGAACAAGACCCGAAGAACCCGCTCCGGCAACCCTGCGCTGATACTTTCGTGTCTAAAAGACATTTATCCTATAGTCGCCGCAAAACACCCCCGCCCGCCACTGAACGTTTGTTCTATCCTGCGACAGGTTGCCGGCCCGCGTGGTCATTGCCTTGGGGCGTGTTTTTCATCTTCAAATAATTCGCGCCCGGGCCGCCCGACAGTTTGAAGTGGACTTCGGCAGTCTGAACCTCACGTTGACGCCGCAACTGGCGGAGTAATAAAATGGTCGGGGCGGTGAGATTTGAACTCACGACCTCTTGCACCCCAAGCAAGCGCGCTACCAAGCTACGCTACGCCCCGGACCATTGAAGCACTGATTCTAGCCTGCCGACCGCCGGTTTCAATCACGAAAACTGTTTGGAGTTCCGCCCGGTGCATCTTGACACATGCACCGAACGGAAATAACTCCCTCTCCCCGTCCAAACGGGGAGAGGGCTAGGGTGAGGGGTTCGTGCTTGTAAACATTGGCTCCTCACCCCGGCCCTCTCCTCCTTGAGGGAGGAGAGGGAGAAAAAATGGTGCGTGTGTCAAGCTGTGCCCGTTCTGCCCCGCCCTGCGGGGCGGTGCCCCTCTCATTTTCAGCGTCCGAAACCGCGTAAACGCGGGACTCCGAACCTTCACCGCCGGCCGCGCGGCTGAATGATTTTGGGGCGGATCGGCGGCGGCAGCGGAAGTTTCGGCGGGATGACCGGCGCAGCCGGCAAATGCGGAACCTGCGGCGCGGACGCAGCCGGAGCCGCCGACGGGAAAGGTTTGACTCCCAACTGCCCGGCCTTCTGCGACAGCCAGTCTTCGACTTTCGTCACCACCTCGCCGATTTTCGCTTCAGGGAATTTCATTTCGCCGATGTTGAATGCGGCGAATGAGCCGAGCGCCTCGGCCATCGGCCCGGCGCCTTTTATTGCGTCGCTTGGGCTCGGCAACGTCTGCCAGGCTTCGTAACCGTTCACCAGCCATTCGAGCCGGCCGGTTTCGATGTCCACCAAAAAACCATGCACCGGGATTTTCGGGCCGATAAGCGGACTGTGCCGGACGATGTCGCAAGCCTTGATGACGTTCTGCCGTTCGCTGCCGGACATGCCGAAAAATTCGTTGAGGTTTTCCGGCAACAAATGCCGCTCGACACCCAAGGCCTTCAATTTATCGAGCAACTGCATCGCTGTCGTCGTGCAAATCTGGCAGTCCGTGTGGCCGATGATGGCGATTTCCTTGCCGCCCTTGACCGCGCACGCCAGCGCCAGCGACCGCATGGTGCTGCTCAGGGGCCCGGTGATGATGTTGCCCGCGTTCCGCAGCCAGATGAACTGCTCAGCCGGCAGCGCGAGCGCGTTCGGGAAATAGGCGTTCAACCGCGGATCAACACACGTGAGCGCAATGACCGGCAATTCAGCCTCGAAATCCGCCGGGTGCAGACCGGCCGTCGTGTCACCGGCCACCGCCCGGTGGTTCGCGTCAATGATGGCTTCAAACAGGTGCATAAAATTAAAATGACCGCTGCCAGTTCCTCACTTTTGCTGTTAAGTGATCACCAAAATAAATTGTCAAAGCCACAAGCAACGTAGCAAATACAAATATACCAACTTTGATTTTATCAAATGTCCACGCTGAAGCTATGCCAATGTCAGTTTTATGAAGCGCCTTATGTCCACGGAATACAATTTCAATGCTCTGGTTTGGATCAAGTCTTTCAACCGTAATGTGGTAATTCTTATTTTTTTCTACGGCGTCAACATATTGAGGAATATTGCTCCATCCAATCAGCATCACCCCCCCAGAAAATGTGGAGTTTGCAATACTAACTCTAATGTTTTCGATGGGTTCCGATGACCTGTTTGCAACAGAGACTATTGAGTAAACAAATGTTGCCTCGGCAACAGCCGCCAAACGAAAGATATCGCCAACCTGAGGGTGATCAGTGTGAGGCATCAGTGCTTGCAGTTTTAGAAGTGGATTTTCTTCGATATGACTACCAGGCTCTAAGCCTCTCTCCTGACCGAGTGCCATTTCGTCGAACAAAATTGGTAAAATAACCGCAGTCCGTCTTTCTTCATCTATTCGCTTTGATGAAAAGTTAGGAATCGCAGTAGAGTAGTTTGATGGCGACGCAGCCATCCCTAATTGATAAAATATGTCGGTCGGGTCTGATGATTTTATAACATACTTTTCTGAATCCGAGTCAGAAATTGTTTTGGAAAAGGCAAACGGCAGACTTAAAGATGGATTCCTTAAACTGAATTCTGTGGTTGGGACGCTCCGTAGATTCACAAGCTGGTTTGTAAGTGCTATCCATTCTGCGGGCACGGGCACACCCGGTGCGTTTGCTTGAAACGCCGCAATGAGTTTTGACATATCGAATGCGTAAGCTGGCTTGAGCAGTTTCAGTTCTGGTTCCAACTGGAACTTAAAGAATCCCACAGCAACTAGAAGTCCTACAATCGCAAGAATGGCAACACAAAGATTTACAACCTCGGTGACAGTTCGAAAAAAAGTGCGATAAAAACCTTTTCTCATTTCGGTTTCGCTTTCATTTACTATTCTCTGGGAAATTTGCGCCAATGATAACTCCCAAGTGGTGAATAAAATTCACAGTGGCTTTTTCCACGGCTGCAGCACGGCGGGTTCAAAGCTGGGCGCGGGCGGCGGTTCTTCCGGCAGCAAATACCAAAGCGCCAGATACAACAATACGCCTGGAAATGCCGCGCTGAAAAGTGTTCCCAAAACCCAGACCACGCGCAGCTTCGATGATGGCAGATCAAAATGCTTCGCCAACCCGCCGCAAACCCCGGCAAGCCGGCTGTCATCGCGTGAACGGCACAGTTTCATAGTCGTTATCCAATTATTTCATCGAGCCTGCTCGTGGACCGAAAGCGCCAGAGGGCTGGCGCACTCCAAGACGCTGACGCGCGCTTTGAAAGCCCGGAGTAACCGCCAGGTCTTGGACTGCGGTGGCCCTCCACCGCTTTCTACCACCAACCTCGGCAACTCCATAGTCAACATGCGAACGGCAGGGTTTCACAATTATAAAAATTGGCGGAGCGGCAACTCCGCCCTACCAATTCGTGGTAGGGCTGCGCTGCCGCGCAGCCCAAACTTTCTATTTGCCCTTATCGTCGTCCTTGCCCATCGCCTTTTTGAGCGCCGGGACCTGTTCCAGCAATTTTTCAAACTTTACGCCGGTCAGGCTCTCCAGCACCGGCGGCAACTGGCTGATGATGGTGGTCACGTCGCTGGTCAGCTTGCTCGCGCCGCCGCCGGGACCGTTGCCGCTGTTGATGATGACGATCTTCTCCGTCTTGCTTAGCGGTTCGCTGATCTTGCCCGCGATTTCCGGCAGCACGCGCGCGATCATTTCGATGACCGCCGCCTGGTTGTATTGCTTGAAGCTCTCAGCCTTCACGCGCATCGCTTCGGCGGTCGCTTTGCCTTGCGCCTCGATGACCGCCGCCTCGGCCAGACCGCGCGCCTTGTTCGCATCGGCTTCGGCCAGACCCGTGGCTTTTACGACATCGGCGCCGGCAAAACCGGTCGCTTTCGTCGCGGACGCCGCACCGGCCGCCTCGGTTTCGAGCTGGAATTTCTTCGCGTTGGCCAGCGTCTCGACGCGATAACGCTCGGCATCGGCGGGCTTTTGCACAGTCGCTTCGAGTTCACGCTGTTTGCGCTGGATTTCCTGCTGTTGCAACTCGATTTGCTTTTGCTTCTCGATGATTTGCACCTGAACTTCCTCGGCCTTCACGAGCTGGCCGGTCTTGAATTTCTGCAAATCATACGCCAGATCTGCCTGGGCCTTCTGCTGGTTCACCGTGGCCTGGTATTGCGCGACGTTCGATTGGTAATCGCGTTGCGCCTCGGCGATTTTTGTATCGGCGGCGAACTGCGCCTCCTGCCCGGCCTGCTTCGCCTGCGCGGAACGGATCTGCGAATCGCGGTCGGCTTCGGCCTGGGCGATGATGGCGTCCCGTTTGACCTGGGCGATGCGCGGTTTGCCGAGGGCATCGAGATAGCCCTGGCTGTCGCGGATGTCGCGGATGGTAAAGCTGACAATGCCGAGGCCCATGTTGCCCATGTCGCCGGCGGCCACTTCCTGGACCTTCTGGGCGAAGGCGTCGCGGTTCTGATAAATTTCCTCGACGGTCATCGTGCCGAGAATCGCGCGCAAATGACCTTCGAGCGTCTGCGTGGCAATGTTTTTGATGTCGTCAACACCTTTGCTCAGGAATTGTTCCGACGCCGTGGCGATGGAAACGTCGTCGCCTTTGACCTTGATTTGCGCCACGCCGTCCACCTTCACCGGCACACCTTTGCTGGTGTAAACCTCCGGTGTCTGCACATCAATGGTCAGCAACTCGAGCGAGAGAATATCCACCTTTTCGTACACCGGCCAAACGAACCGGCCGCCGCCTTTGACGATGCGGAACCCGACATCACGCGCGGTGCCATCGGGATCGATGATCCGTCGTTTGCGGCCGGAAATGACCAGCACTTGGTTGGGACCGACCTTGGTGTAGCGGCTGGCCCAGAGACCGAGCAACATGAAAAGGACAATGACGACCGCGATGACTCCACCGATGACATAGGCGGTGAAGGGAATTTCGGCCAGGAGGATTGGGGTAAACATAGTGTTCCTTTAGTTGTAAGTTGTAATTGGGAGTGGCTGTTGGGTGGTTCAGTTTATAACATCAACGTAATACTGTGTGCCGGCGATGCGGGTAATGCGAACGGGCTTGCCGGCGGGAATCGGAGAGCCGCTTTCAGTCCGCGCCGGGGCGGTATAGCGGGATCCGCCTTGGATGTAGGCGATTTCACCGACGCCGTTTTCCGGAATGGGCGTCACAATCGAGGCTTCCTGGCCAACCAGGGAGGCGACGCGGCATTCGCTCGAACTTTCGGTCTGCTTGAACATCCAATTGAAAAGCAGAAAGGTGACGAACGCCATTGCCAGTCCGGCAACTGCCGAAATCGGGGCGCTGACCCACACACTTCGCGTCGCCTCAACTTTGGTCAGAATGAGTCCGCAAGCACCGAAAGCTGTCACAAAGCACGCCAGCACTGTGGGGCTAAAGAACGAAATCCCCGGCACGCCGCTGTGGTCATAACCGGCCTCCGCATGGCCGCCCGTCCCGACGCTCCCGCCGCCATCGTGTCCGCCAAAGAAGTGACCGGCGATCGCGCTGATGAAGGCGAACGCCAAACCCACCACCAAGCAAATCGTGTAGATAATCATAAATCCTCGCTGAATTGTTGTGGGAGCGAGTAGAAACCCAACCCGCCGCCAAAGCAAGCCGGAAAGGAATGCTGGGTTTTGTCGTTGTGTTTCATACGCCGCGCTTATCAAACAACACCCTGCCCTGCGCTGCATCTACAATTTGCCACTGCGTTTGTAAATGCTCGGAGTCCCGCGTTTACGCGGTGAGGTTTGGAGTTCCGCCTTCAGGCGGCCCGAACCGTAAGAAATGGCACTCCCAGCTTACATCTCCGGACTGTCCCAATCCTTGCCGTAATCGCTAATCGGAAAATCGGTCCAGATGCGTTTTGCGCCTCAATACCGGTCTGCGCCAGATACTCCGATGCACTGCTCCATGGCCACTCCGTCCAACGTGCAACGTAACCATGCCGGACTGGATTGTGATGGATGTAATTAAGGGTTGCCCAGAAATGCCGATCCGACCGCATGGCACGCTCGACAGCACGAAAGAACACTTTTCGTCCACGTGCATTATCCTCTCCGTTCCAAGCATGTGAAGTGCGACCATGAAACTGCCCCAATTCGTGAAGCAATTCCTTTATATCCGGCGCTTCAACCAGTATGTGATAATGATTAGGCAAGACGCACCAGGCGAACGTTTGATTGGCGTGGGCACTGAACACGGCCAGCAAATCGTGGGAGAAATCTTCAATTCGTCCGGGGCATTCACCGATCAAATGCCAATGCTCAAAGCACGCGGCCGAAATGAGGAAACGTAAATGGCCAAAATTGGGGCGGTGTGGTGGCGAATGCCACGGGTTTCCACGCTTCTTACGCCAAGTCAACAACTCCTCGCGTTGCTTGGGCGTGAGTTGACGCCAAAGATATTGTGGCTTGGACATGACTTAAGATTAAAGGAGCCGCATAAATGCGGAACTCCAAACTTTGCAGGTCCAGAGTCACGTTCGGAGTGTCGCGTCTCGCGGCAGAGTGAGCCAAATCCCCGAACCGCGTAAACGCGGAACTCCGAATTGCGCTTCGCGCTTGCCAACTCCACCCTGCTTTTCCATCGTTTCGTCATGCACTCCTACGAATTGTTGCGCGAGGTTTTTGACAAAAAGGCACCCAAACAGGTCGCCGCCGACCTCGGCCTGTCGCTTTCCATGGTTTACAAATGGGCCGAACCGCCGGACCACGCCGCGGGCAGCGGCACCAGCAACCCGCTCGACCGCATCGAGACGCTGCTGCAAAGCACCGGCGACCACCGGCTCGTCCAATGGATTTGCCAGCGCGCCGGCGGCTTTTTCATCGTCAACCCCAAGAACACGCCGCATCCGCATTTCCTCATCCCGGCCACCAACCAGATCGTCCAGGAATTCGCCGACCTCCTCGCCGTCATCGCCACCACCGCCGCCGACAGCCAGATCACCCAAACGGAGTCCAAACAAATCCGCGCGCGGTGGGAGGAATTGAAAACCGTGACGGAAGGTTTTGTCGCATGTTGCGAGCAGGGAAATTTCGGTCCGCTCAAAAACGCAGCCGCCAGACGCGCAGCGGCGAATCAGCAGTGAGACAGGCAGGAACTGTCGTTCGACCGTCCTCACCCCTGCCCTCTCTTCCAGGAGAGTGTGAATCATCATCAGTCTGCTGGCGAATCGTGAGTTGTCAAAATTATCACGTCAGGTGCGAATGCTGTTCTTTCTTCCCGCATAGCGGGATCAGGTTGAGGGCGAGAGTAAAAACAAACATGCGGCCGTATGTCTTCACTTTTGCCAGAAATTCGAGGAGATTTTATCCCGCCGCTTTTTTCTTCGCGATGGTGTGCGTCGCGTGGCCGTAAAATGCCTCGGCGCATTCCATCTTCCAATGCGTTGTAGCTTCAATTTGTCGCAGAACGGTTGGGTCATTACCGGTGAAGGTGATCACCACTCCGGTCCCGTGGCGATCAATGGACAGGCTGACCCAGCGGCGCTCCGTAACCGGCGATCTTCGTTTGCATGGCGGGGCTCAATAGCTTGACCAGTTCCGCATTGTACGCATGCGACGTCGTATCGGCGAGGGTGGTGTTGCCGAATAGCCGATAGGCGCCGATGGCATACCCGAGCGACTCCGCCGCAGGCGACCCGGCCTCGACCTGGGGATCGACATCGGTCGTCACAATGGAAATGGTATTGTCGCTGTTGCGGCAGATATCGAAGGTGCGGAACTGCCGGGGGAAGTCCCGCAGCGAGGGGGTTTCAACCTCCCAGAAGCCGTTTTCCGGATGGGCCGGGTCAGGTGACGGTTGCGGTGTCACCGTGTTTAAATGGCGATGCCCCGCCATCAACAGGATGAGATTCGGATAGTGGTGGAGGGTGGCGATCAAGTTCGTGTCGTTATGGTTATCGGGAGAGGGGTAGAATTGCGGGTCGCTTTTCGTATCGAAGAGGTCCTTTTGCGGATTGATGGGGATATGGGCCGCGACGATCATAAGCTGGCCCGCGTCCTGGCCCTTCTGAAGTTCGTTGGTGAGCCAGGCGTAGCGTGCCGCGTCGATCCAGCCTCCGCCATAAAATTGCGGTCCGGCGGACAGGCTGTTCGACTTGCAGGTATCGTCGAGCACGATCACCTTGACCGGCATATTCTTCATCGGCTCGAACGTATAGCAGGCCGAATGACTCTCAATGTTGGTCCGCTTGAACCCGTGTCCCACCGGGGATGATGCGGTATTGAAGAATTCGCTCATGTAATTCTTGCACGAAATGGTGCCCGAAGAGGTGGTGGTCGTGAGGGAGTAGCGGTTCTTGTCGGCGACGACGGTCGGGGGCGTCGCGAAGAGGTTCGTCGGTCCCCCTTTGATCACCTCGCCGTAAGGTGTGGTCCCATCGACGACGCCCACATACATGCCGGTCCCCTCGGTGGCATTCGGGGCCAAGACGTTGGGATCTATGTTGAGGATTCCGCTGCCGACCTCGGCCTTCCGGATTTTGTCGGTCACGTGGCCGACGCCCATCCAGAACTGATCGTGGTTGCCGATGACCTCATACCAGGGGATGGAGCGGTCGAGCCCGGCGGCCTGATAGGGTTTCTGATAGCCGATGGTGTCGGCGCCGAGGTGAGCGCCGGAACTGGGCGTAATATACTTTCCGTCCATAACATCAATAAACCATCGGAGTTCGTTAAACTGAGAGCTGTTGGCCGCATCACCGAGACAAATGCCGAAATCGAAAGGGGTCTGATGGTGCAAGCCGTTGACGGTCTTGACGGCGGCGTCAAGGACGTGAGTCGTCGAGAGACAGACTGGCGAATAGGCCTGGGAAAAAAGACCCCCGGCATGAAAAGGCGCGCTCCAACCGTCGTAGATCACCTCGGCCGGGGATTCTTTGTCGGTAATATGGATGTCGCTCATGGAGAAGTAAGACAGAAGCCGCGCCGTATTGGTTGCTCCCGTGTAGCCGGCTGGCATCAGGTCGAACTTCCGGCCCTGGTCCTCGCCGGGACCCAACTGCCACGCACTGTAGCCATAGACCTTGTATAAGGGAACGTTTGATGGGCAAATCTGCGGCGTGCCCGGCAGTATGGCGACCGGCCTGATCGTCTGCTGGCGTGTTGTCAGTGGCAGCAGCGACAAATCGGATCCGTTTCCGGAAACCGGAAGCAATACCAGAACCGACAGGCTGATGATTTGGATAATTTCTAGTTTTAGATGTTTCATATTTAAGTTGTTTTCAGCCCCTCACGGTCACGTACAGACTCCATTGGCCGGTCAGGTTTCTATATCGGTGAAAACCCCAATAATATTAGCAAGTTGGAGGCCAGTCGCTGCCCAGGAGGATGCTTTCTTTCAGGTGTTTGTCAGATGAAAAGCTGGTTTTGATTGAGCGATGGTGGTTACGATCCTCTTGTGTTTCGGTGGTTCGCTATTTTGATTTGGTTGATGGCCTGTTGCTTCGAGCTGCAGGCGTCGTTATCGCCTCCCCGGCACCCCGGTTCCTCCCGCCACGACGCGATGGGGATTTTGACTGCCGCGACTGGTGAAAATGAACCATACTATGATTTGACACCTTTGTCGGACGGTGAATGATTGAATCATGACCACGCCACAACCACCGGAACCCCAGAGCGCCGCGCCCCGGCGTATCGGCCTCCACCGCTTTTCGGCGGCGGAATTCCTGATCGCGGTGGTACTGTTGTTCGTCGTGTCTCCGTTCGTGGAATTGATCCCCGGCGGCAATCTCATCGAGACGGTGCTCATAACGCTGGTGCTGGTGATGGGCGTGCTGGCGGTGGGCCGGCGCCGGCGGACACTGGTGGTGGCGGTCATCCTGGCCCTGCCCGCTTTTATTGGCAAATGGGTCAATCACTTCCGTCCGGACTTGGTGCCAACGGAGGTTTTTCTCGTCACCGGGCTGTTGTTTGTCATCTTTGTCGTGGCCCACCTTCTGGGTTTCATCCTGCGCGCGCCCCGGGTCAATTCCGAGGTGCTGTGCGCCGGCATCTCGACCTACCTGTTGCTGGGATTGTCATGGTCGTTCGCCTATCTGCTGGTGGCGCAACTGACTCCGGACGCTTTTTTTCTCAACAACGGCACGACGACCGGCCATTCGCTGCATGGTGCCGATGCCTTTTACTTCAGCCTGATCACGCTCAGCACCGTCGGTTACGGCGACATCATCCCGGTGTCCAACGTGGCGCGGATGCTGGCGGCGATGGAAGCGATCACCGGCTCGCTCTTCGTAGCGGTGCTTATCGCGCGGCTGGTGGCGCTCTATTCATCCGAGAGGCTGCGGTCGGGTGAACCGAAGCATTGATGCCGGCGACATGTGAGTGACAAAAAATAAAAAAGGAGCGCTGAACCGAACGCGACGTAGCGCAGGCGTCCCGCCGGGTGTTTTTGCTGGTGGCGTGACGCCGCCGCAACCCGCAGTCGGGACGATTGCGTTATCAGCGAAGATGAGTTGGATCTTACAACGGATGAGGCCGACGGGCAGATTGCGCATGCCTTCCGCCGGGAAATCTGTTAATTACACCGCATGAGCCGGTCATCATCCAAACTTCCCGCGCCCACGGGCGGAGATTTCATTCTCTATACCGCGCCGGACGGGGCGGTGAAGGTGGACGTGTTTTTCAAGGATGAGACGGTGTGGCTGACGCAGAAGGCGCTGGCGGAGTTGTTCGCCGTCAAAGTGCCGGCCATCAACAAGCATCTGAAGAACATCTTCGATTCGGGCGAACTGACCCGGGAGGCAACTGTTTCCAAAATGGAAATAGTTCGCGCCGAAGGAGCCCGGGACGTTGCCCGCGAGGTGGAGTTTTACAACCTCGATGCCATCATCGCCGTGGGTTACCGGGTGAACAGCTACCAAGCCACGCAGTTCCGCATCTGGGCGACGAAGACGCTGCGGGAATTCATCATCAAGGGCTTCGTGATGGATGACGAGCGGTTGAAGCGGGGCAAGCGGGTCCTCGGCAAGGATTACTTTGAAGAGTTGCTGGAACGCATCCGGGAAATCCGGGCCAGCGAGCGGCGGTTTTATCAGAAGATCACGGACATTTACGCACTCTCGGTGGATTACAGCGCGGATGCGCCGCTGACGAAGGAGTTCTTCGCCACGGTGCAGAACAAGCTGCACTGGGCAATCAACGGCCAGACGGCGGCGGAATTGATTTACGCCTCCGCCGATGCGACGAAGATTTACATGGGCCTGACGACGTGGAAGCACGCGCCGGGCGGGAAAGTTTTGAAATCGGATGTGACGGTGGCGAAAAACTACCTGAACGAGGCGCATGTGAAGGAATTGAACCGCATCGTTTCCGCCTACCTCGATCTGGCGGAGAACCGGGCCGAGCGGGGCATCCTGATGAAGATGGCGGACTGGGTCAAATTTCTGCACCGCTTCCTGGAGTTGTCGAACTACCCGATTCTCCAGGATAAAGGCAAGGTGAGCGCGCTGGAAGCGAGGCTCAAAGCGGAAGGTGAATACGAGGTTTACCGCCAGCGGCAGGATGTGGAATACATTTCGGACTTCGACCGGGAAATCAAACGCATCGAGGGCAAGAAGCCATGAGCGCTGCGTTCTCTGTGGTTAAATTTGTTTTCCATCAACCGCAAAGAGCACAAAGAGCGCAGAGATAAATTCCCCGGTGACACCCGAAAAGCCGGTTTGGCCGGGTGTTTGGGTCGTCTTAAATTCAAAACCCTGTTCATCCTGTTCATCCTGTCAACGGCCCGGACACATTTTTACGACCGACCTCGGCGGAACAAAGCGCCTTCAAAAAGAAACTGGATCGCAAGTTCCGGCCAATCCCGGCGCTTGTCGCCAAAGCCGCGAAAGCACGAGCAAAATTGAATCTGTGACGGCGTGACGGCGGAATTGACGCTGACAAATCTTCGGCGCACACTCATCCGCATCATGGCGAAGGGAACCTCACAGAAATTGTCCAACGGCTCCGCCCTCAACTTCGAAGCCCAGCTTTGGGCGGCTGCCGACAAGATGCGTTTTTGGGCAGATTTGCATCCCGATCTCAAGACCGATTTTGTGCCCGTCCGGAAGGACCTCGCCAATCCGCCGTTCAACATGAGCGATTGGTCCCGCAGTGGCGGGATGCGGCAGGACGTGCGCTGGAAATTCGGGATGCCACCGGTGAACAACGCCAACTACGCCTGGATTCAACATTTCATCCATCACCTCTCGCCCGTGGGCGTGGCGGGATTCGTTCTGGCGAACGGTTCAATGTCCACGCAAACCTCGAACGAAGGCGACCGCGACGAAAAATGCACGCCAATTACAGAATCAGATACAGCGCCAGAGAACTGCGTCACTCTATGCCTAAACCAGTGATATTTATCAGCCACGTTTCAGAAGAGGCCGAACTCGCAAAAATCCTTAAGCGAGCCATTGAAGAGGATTTTCTTCAAATGGTGAAAGTTTTTGTCTCATCAGACACCGCCAGCATACAAGCCGGAGAAAACTGGTTGGACAGCGTCGGTGAGGCGCTTCGGATGGCTTCAGCCGAGATCATTCTTTGCAGCAAAACTTCCTTAACTAGGCCCTGGATCAACTTCGAGGCAGGCGCGGGTTGGATGCGTAAAATTCCAATTGTTCCCGTTTGCCATTCCGGCTTGAAACCGCGTGACCTTCCGATGCCCCTCAGTGTGTTACAAGGGATCGTAGCCAGCGAGGTTGACGGCCTTGACCGGCTCTACGTTCGGATTGCGACAACGGTAGATTGTGCCAAGCCCAAGGCCGGCTTGAACAACCTCGCAGAGGCTGTCAGGAAGTTTGAGGACGCATACCTCCTAAAGGTTGCGAAACAATCGGATGCGAGAGCTTCGCGCGAAACGCTAGCTCTTGAGCGTATGAAACAGGCGTTGGGCGAAGGTGACTACGTGTGGCGAAGCATCGACAGGCTTTCTGTCAAAGGCGGCGTGTCGGAAGCGGAAGCGACAGAGATATTGAGAACCGATCCTGAGATAGTGTTTGGACGTGGTGCAAAATCGCGTCGAATGATTGCCCGCCTGCAATCCAGACAGCCGAAGAAGGCTGATAAAAGCGATGCTTAACAGAAGCAAGATACCTGACCGTCTCGCGCCGATGGGCATGCAGCATGTCCTGTTTTGTAATCAGGTCAACGCCGCACCTTGGAAACCGTAAGAAGAGGTTGAGTGAACGAATCCAAAAAACGTTTTCGCGTTGCTTTCTCGTTCGCGGGAGAGAAGCGAGAATTCGTCGCCCAGGTTGCGGCAAACCTTGCCAGACTCTTCGGTGAAGAGGCGATTCTCTACGATAAATATCACGAAGCTGCGTTTGCCCGCCATCGCCTCGGCTTCGACTTGCCAGATTTGTATCACAACCATTCCGATCTCATCGTGCCTGTTTTCTGCCCGGAGTATGAAACCAAGGAGTGGTGCGGCTTGGAGTGGGACGCGATCCACGATCTGCTGAAGAAAGGCAAGAGCGACATGGTGATGTTGTGCCGTTTCGCGCGCATTATGCCAAGGGGGCTTTACTCCAGCGCTGGCTTTTCTGAATTCGACGATAAAACCCCCGAGCAAGCTACGTCCCTAATCCTTCAGCGTCTCGCCGGCAACGAAGGCAATGATCGCGACTTCTATATTACCGGGCCAGGATCGACGCCTTGGAAAAGAAGCAATTCCGGCACGAAGCAACGTCTTAGCACTGAAAACACGCTGGAGGATGGCCTGAGATCAACGAACCAACCGACTTTTCATGGACAGCAAAGAAGGGCGGTCTATGAAAAACTCCAAGGGCCATGGCTGGGCAACGGCCCTTGTGTTGCCATACTCCAAGGGTTTCCGGGGTGCGGCAAAACTCAACTGGCCTCCACGCTTGGATCCAAGGATAGAATTGTGCTCGATCCCATCTCCGTGGAGTTGGGATCGTCGGATCCTTCGCTCGATCTTCTGTTAGACCTAGCGTCAACTTTGCAGGATCATGGTATTGGCGAATTAAACGCGGAAATTGATAAGGGCGAGAGTGAAGAACTTTATGACGCTCTATTGAAAGTTTTGCGCCGGGAGCGCATCCTGATCATAATTGATGAATTTCAACGCGTCTTGGTTGACGCCGATGCTCTGCCACCGCCGAGTTGGCAGAAGTTGATCGAGTCTCTGAACAACTCAACCCGTGCAGAGGGAAGACTGTTACTCATCAGCAACCGCAATATCGGCCTTGAGCGATGGAGTGAAAAATGTCCACTCCACGAAATCAAAGGATTCTCGAATGACGAGGCAACTACATTTCTCGCGCAAATGCTTGAAGAGAAGGGCCTGGTTTCAAGAGTGCCACCCGAACGACTGGACGAACTCGGAAAAAGACTTGGTGGCAATCCTCGCGCGATCATAACTTTGGTTCGAAGCTTGATTTACGAGGATCTGGATGAGCTTCTCCCAGTGATACCAAGCCTTGAAGGTATTGGCGATGTGAAGCTGGAGTCCGAACTGCTCGACAAGTTTGAGAGGCAGTTGATCGCAAGAACCATCCCCAACCTCGGCGACGAAGTGGCCACGTTTATGCGGTGGTTAGCGGTCAATCGCCGACCGATCACCAAGGCTTACTACACTGAGTTGGCGAAGGTATTCAAAGATTGTAAAGCGCTTCGTGCGAGTCTTTTCGATAGGTTCCTCCTGGAGTTCACGCAATCGGGTGACCAGATGCATCCGTTAGCGCGAGAGGTTTGTGTCACAAGGCTTCGATTGACGAATTCGGAATGGAGGAGGGCTCACAGTTTGGCAGCTGACTATCATCTCCAAGCTTTCAGATCTACGAAGGCGTCACCTGCTCGACACGTTGCCTCTTCCTTCTCTGAACTGAGGCATCACTTGGTGGAATCAGGCCGGACAAGCGAGTTGTATAATGCAAGTGTCCGAATGACAAAGTTTGTTCTGGCCCGGATTCCCAAGCCCAAACTCTCGAAAATACCTGACACGGTTGAGAGCCTTGAGGAACATATCGCCTTGATCTCAGCCCTGCCCGAAGGAGAGCGAGCCCCGGGGTTGGAATACCATTTGGCGCTGTGCTTGAAGCAGCGAAACACCGGCGATGATTACAAGAATGCGTTGAGTCATGTCAGGATGGCGGCGCGGGCCGACTCATACTATGCAGTGTGGCTGCTTCTCATTGACCTTGAATACAAGGCCAACGGTGTAGCGGCTATGAGAGCCGCGATGGGTAAGGCTCTTCAATACTTGGGCAACGGAAGCAACGCTTTCGCCGTTTACCACGCTTGCGCAAACCTCCTCGACAAGGATGGCCGGCTGGAAGAGGCGATCAACTTGCTCGAATCAGCCGCAAGGACTCCAGGAATTGCCGGTGTTGCGTCACTTGTCTCGCTTTGCTCAAGATTTCTTCAACGGGCCGGCGACAACGAGAGGGCAATACGACTGCTCAAGACCATCGCGAACAAGACTGGTGTTCAGGAGATAGGTCTGGTCTATGGTCACTGGGCGTCGGTGTTGTTGCAGCAGAATCTATTCGATGACGCAGTTGAGTTGCTGGATCGAGCTATTCAAATGCCCGGGATGACGAAGCTTCATTCGCTCTATCTGTTGAAGGCAGATGGTTTGGTAAAATCGGGAAGTGACACAAAAGCAATCAATGCACTCTTTGAAGGGATTGAGGACACCCGGGTATTTGACGCGGGGCCGATCTACTGCAGATGCGCTGAACTGCTGGTGGCAAATAATCGGATTGAGGATGCCATTCAGACGATGGAACGAGGCATCGAGTCGAAGGCAATCAAAGACCCGCTACCTCTTTATCATTCGCTGGCTGGGATCTTGGAGGAGACAGGGCAGCCCGATGAAGGTGTCCGACTATTGAAAGGGGCTATCGCTAACCGCTGGTTGCGGCGTGAGCCTTCACTTTATCTGGTGTGCTCAAAGTTGCTTTTTCACCAGAGGAAGTTGGATCAGGCCATCACTATTCTGGATCAGGGACTGGGTGAGCCAAAGCTGGCTGAACGCAACCTACTCATCCAGATGAAGGCGGATTTTACTGCTAGGATGGGCCGAACTGAAGAAGCCATCAACATATTGAGATCTGCGGTCACGCGTGAGCCCAATCCGCATCATTTAGAGTTTTTATACCGTGATTGTGCTGAGTTGATTGCGAAGTCCGGAAAACTACATGAAGCGATCGAGCTTTTGCGGACGGGTGCTAGTTCGCCCGCAATCGGCAACAAATGCATCCTGTATCAACTTTGTGCGAAGCTCCTTGTAAAGGATGGTCAATCTTCCGAGGCAATCGAGCTTCTCAAGAAAGCGCTTACGTCACCAGGAATCACCGGCACTGTGATTCTTTACCAGGCTTGCGCCAAAATCTTGGTCAAAGAAGGACGTCCGGGAGAGGCCGTAGAACTGCTTATGGGAGGCATCCGAGGTCCCAAGATTGGCAATATGGGGTCATTGTATCAAGCTTGTGCCGAGATCCTGATAACCGAAGGCCATCGAGAGCAGGCCATCGCTCTCTTGAAGGAGGGTATGAACGAGTATCCCAAAGATCAGGGTGTTAAAGACCTGCACAAGAAGATCGTCGGAAGCTGAACCGCGTCTGCCCAGGCCCAAATCCGTGTCATCGTCCGCCGCATCCTCCGCAAATACGGCTACCCGCCCGACAAACAAGAAAAAGCCACCCAAACCGTTTTGGAACAGGCTAAATTACTTTTCGTGGATTGGGCCGGAGAGTAACAGTTCATGGGTTACGACCCGGTTCTGTTGCCGCCCAAATCCGTCCTGCCGCGCCTTGGCTACTCGACCGCGCGGTAGAAATTCGCAACGTTCGTAGCCGATGCCGAGTATGGGCTGGTGTTCGCAATGTTGTTCCACAGTCCGAGGATGTTGTCCGCGGATTGCAATTCACCGAGGAAGTTCACCACCACTCCGGTCCCATCGCGATCAATGGCCACAGTATGACCCAGCGGCCCTCCATAACCGGCGATCTTCGCCTGCATGGGCGGGGTCAAAAACTTGAGCAGTTCCACATTATGCGCATATGACGCAGTATCGGTGAGGTTCGTGGAGGGCGTCATAAATATCCGGGCGGCGCCGACGGCGTATCCGCGCGACACGGCGGCAGGTGAATTGTTGGTTTCTTCCGGATCAATGTCCGTCACCCGGATTGAAATGGAATTGTCGGTGTTGCGGAGGATCTCCCAAGCGCGGAACTCCTGGGGAAAATCCCGCAATGAGGCGGTTTCGACCTCCCAGAAGCCGTATTCCGGACGGTCCGGGTAAGGTGACGGTTGCGGGATGATATTGTTCTGATGGGTATGTCCGCACATCCACAGGAGCAGATTCGGATAGGTATGAAGCGTGGCCAGCAGGTTGGTCAGAGGTATAATAGTGTTTGTGCCAATCGTAGAGTTTGTGTCAATCAATTCAAGCGGCACGTGCGCCGCGATGATCATGAGCTGGTCTTGAGCCTGACCGTGGTCCAGTTCCTTCACCAGCCAGTTAAACCGTTTGGGATCGAGACAGCCCTGCTCGCCAATAGCAAAGTCTTTGTCCGACATCGTATCGTCGAGCACGATGACCTTGACTGGCATATTGGTCCGCGGCTTGAAGCTGTAACAGGCAAAGCTATTGGTGATGTTGGCCTCGGAGAAACCATGACCGACCGGCTTTGAAGAGGTTTTGAAAAATTCACCCATCCAGTTGCTGATCGTGAGTGAATAGCGGTTGGAGTCTGCCACAACCGTCGGAAAGTTGGTGACCCCGCCGACAATGAAGTTTGTGACCGAGCCCACGTCAATGACGTCACCGTAAGGCGTGCTGCCGTCAATGGTGCCCATGTAATTACCTTCCAGACAGAGGACATTTTCGTTGGTAAAGTCCTGTTGGGAGGCCGGGACCGGGAGTCCCCCCATCCAGAAGTGATCGTGGTTGCCCAGCACCGCATACCAGGGGATGGCCGGGTCAAGTCCGGCGGCTTGGAAGGGTTTTTGGTAATCAATGTTGGTGGCCCCGACATGGGCGCCGGAACTCGGCGTGATATGCTGGCCATCCAGAACATCAATATACCAGCGGAGTTCGTTATACTGCGGACCATTGGCGTCATCGCCCAGAGAAATGGCGAAATCGAAAGGAAGCAGACGATTCACAGCGTTGGCGGTCCTGATAGCGGCGTCGAGAACCTGCGTGGTGTAGAGCATCACCGGTGAATAGCACGCGGGCATACTGTTGGTACCGCCCTGGTAGCTGAAATAGATCGCCTGACAGGGAGATTCCTTGTCGGTGATATGGGCGTCGCTGATACTAAGAAAAGTAAAAAGCCTGGCCGCATTGGTTGCTCTCGTGTAGCCGGCCGGCATGTTGGTGAGCTGCTGGCCTTCATCCTCGCCCGGCCCCCACTGCCATGAACTGTAGCCATAGACCGCGTAATTGGAGACGGCCGACGGGTAAATCGGCGGCACCGGCGCGTTCGTTACGGCAACCGGCGTGATCGTCCGCTGGCGTGTCCCCAGTTCGGCTCCGCTTCCGGAAAGCGGAAGCAATAGCAGAAGCAGCATGCTGCTGATCTGGAGAATCACTGGTGGCATA
>DAIRTX010000039.1:0-23623 GCA_036803685.1 Verrucomicrobiota bacterium
GGCGGACGCGGCGCATGACCTGGCGCAATTCCTCGCGGGCTTCGTCCAGTTGCACCAGCCCCCTGGCCTTGACCTCGATGCCGATGTCGGGGTTGCTCCAGATGGCGGTGGTGAACTGTTTCAGCGGAATGATCACGCGGTTGTCCAGACTGAACATGCCCAAAAAACTTCCCCGCTTTTCCATCACGCCGATGACTTCCATGGTCTGATTGCCGATTTTGATGTGCGCCCCCAGCGGCGGCTCCTGGCGGAACAAATTGGTCGCCACTTCGCTGCCGATGACGCATACGGGCCGGCCGCCCGCGGCATCCGGGACGGAAAGAAATCGGCCTTGCGAAACGCCCACCCCGCTGGTGAGCAGATAGGCCTCGGTGGTGCCGAGGATGGTCACCCCGCTGGAGCTGCGGTTCTTGTACTTCAAGGTTGCGTCGTCTTCCGCGGTGGGCGCGACGGCGGCGGCCTGGGTCAGCTGGCTCGCCAGCGCTTCAATATCCGCCAGCCGGATCAGGCGGCGCTTCTGTTGCCGGTGCCAATCTTCATGGGTTGTGTTCACCCAACTGAAGCGCGAGACGTAGAACACGTCTGCGCCGAGTGACGAAATGCTTTTCAGGAAGGCGAGGTTCAATCCCTCGATGGCCGTGCCCATGAGCGTGACGGTGACGATGCCAATGACGATGCCGAGCGTCGTAAGCACGGAACGCATTTTGTTCGCGCGGATGGCCGCCCAGGAAATGCTCAGGCCTTCCTTGAGTTCGGTCAGCGCGTTCATGGCGCGGAAGAGTCGAGAGCCTGAGCCATGCGCTCATCCGCTTTGGCCTTCTGTCCCTCGACTCTCGACTCTCGACTCTCGGCCAGCTTCTCGTCGCTCGCAATCAAACCGTCGCGGAGGCGGATGATGCGGCGGGATTGTCTGGCAATGTCCTCCTCATGCGTGACCACAATGATGGTGTTGCCTGCGCGTGAGAGGTCTTCGAACAACGCCATGATTTCCGCGCCAGTTTTGGAGTCGAGGTTGCCGGTCGGCTCGTCGGCCAGCAGGATGGACGGTTTGTTGACCAGCGCGCGGGCGACGGCGACGCGCTGTCGCTGGCCGCCCGAAAGCTCATTGGGTTTATGGTGCATGCGATCGGCCAGGCCGACCTGTGAGATGGCTGCCAGCGCAATTTTCCGCCGTTCGGCGGCGGGGATGCCGGCGTAAATCAGCGGCAGCTCGACATTGTGCAAGGCGTTGGAACGGGGCAGCAGATTGAAGGTTTGGAAGACAAAACCGATTTCGCGATTCCGGACTTCCGCCAGTTGATTGTCATCCATCTCGCTGACGTTGGTGCCGTTCAATTCGTAGCGGCCGGACGTGGCGGTGTCGAGACAGCCGATGAGGTTCATCATCGTGGATTTGCCGGAGCCGGACGGCCCCATGATGGCGACATACTCGCCGCGCTGGATTTCGAGCGACACGTCGCGCAAGGCATGGACGGTCTCCCCGCCCATCTGGTAGCGCCGTGAAATATTCTGGAAACGGATGAGGCTCATGCTGTAAAACCCGAAAACCGAAGCCCGAAAACCGAAGTCCGAATGTCCAGAATATCATCCGAACCTGTGCATTGCCGTTTCGGATTTCGGAATTCGGGCTTCTTTCGGATTTCGGAATTCGGGCTTCGGATTTGCGTTCGCATTACTTTGCTTCCTTGGCCTCGCCCTTGTCCGGCGTGCCCCGTTTGATCTTCTTGCCGTCAGCCAGGTCGCGGCTGATCGCCTTGAACCCGCCGGAGACAATTTCCTGTCCCTCGGTCAAACCTTCGATGATCTCCCAGTAACTGTCGTCACAGATGCCGATCTTCACCGGCACCATTTTGGCGTGATCGTCCTTGGCGACGAAGACCACCTCCACCGGCTTGGCCGCTTCCTTCGATTTCTTGTCCGGCGCGACGCCGTTGGTCCCGGTCGCGGCTCCGGCGACGGTGTTGGTGCCGGGTGTTGTTCCAGCGACTGCATTGGTGCCGGGGATAGAATTGGTTTGGACGTCTTTGGCCGTGTTCTTGCCGTTGTCTTTCTTTTGGGGCGGGCGCGCGGTGACGCTGGCCATCGGCACGGTGAGGACGTTGGTGCGGTAGCGGGTTTCGATCTCGGCGTTGACGGACATGCCGGGGCGGAAATCCTCCTTTTCGTTGAGGCGGATGCGAACCTCAAACTTCGTGGCCTCCTGGCTGCTGCTGGAACTGCTGCCGAGGGCGGTGCTTTTGGAGGAGTTGGCGACCTGGGTGACGGTGCCGTTGAATTTGCGGTCCTTGAAAGCATCCACCTCCAGCCGCGCCTTCTGTCCGGGTTGCATGAGCACCACGTCCATCTCACCGATGTCCATGCGGGCCTCCATCTCGTTCAGATCGGCAACGGTCATGATCTCGGTGCCCATGTTGAAGGAGGTGCCCAGCACGCGCTCGCCGAGCTGCGATTTGAGGCGGACGACAATGCCGTCAATGGGCGATTGAATGGTGGTCTTGCTCAAATCATCCTTTGCCTTGTCGAGGCCGAACTTGGCTTGATCGGCCTGGTGGATGGCGTTTTGGTGTTGCAGTCTGGCCACTTCGTAAGCCGTTTTGAAATCGAGGAAGACCGAGTCGGAGACCAGTTTGTTTTGAAAGAGATTCTGGTTTCGTTTGTATTCAGTCTCCGCTTTTTCAAGTTCGGCCTGTGCCAGGTCAATGCTGGCGAGGGAGGATTTGTAATTGGCCTCGGCGGAATTGCGGCTCGCCTCGTAATTGTCCGGTTTGATCTGCACGAGCAAGTCGCCTTTTTTTACGGGGTCCCCCTCCTTGACCGGCAGCGCCACGATTTCGCCGGCAACTTCGGGACTGATGACCACCTGCGTCACCGGTTGAATCTTTCCGTTGGCCACGACGAGTTCGATGAGATTGCGCCGCGTGACCTTTTCCGTTTGAACCGTGATGACCGGCGCCTTTTTCCTGAACACAGCCACCAGCGTCAGCGCAACCAGCGCCAGGCCGATGACCGAAAAAATGATGATTTTCCTGCGTTTCTTGGAGTTTGCCATGATAGATATGTATTAAGACAGGCCTCGTGGAATTTCGTTTTATTTGATTGGGACAATCGTTAAAGATCTTGCCGTCATTAGTGCAACCAGCGCCAGCCCGATGACTGAAAAGACGATGACCTGCCGATGTTTCTTTAAATTGGCCATGATGTTTCAGTCAATCATTTGACGCCTATTTTGCCCCCGAAAAAATGGCGCTGACCAGGACGGCGAGCAGGATGAGGAGAAACTGGATGGTCAGCCAGAATCCACCCGTCAACCAAAGCGCCTTCGAAAACCGGGCGCCGGAAAGCCGGGACAAACCGACGGCCAGGACTCCCACCAGCCAGAGAGCAAAAAAGTTCATCGCCGCGAGGGCCAGGTGCAGGACATTTTTCGGATTAAAATGGCTGATCAGAAGCGCGAAGCTGGGGGTAACAATTTTGCCGAGGCTTACGGAGAGCAGCAGGGTGATGATGGCTCCCAGCAGGGCGATCATGCTGGCCAGGCCGGCCACTTCGAGCGCCTTGAGATAATCCAATTTCGTCTTCAGGAAAACCAGCCCCAAAAGCCATAAAACAAATGCCCACCAGAACACCCGCGCAAAACTCGTGACCACCGCGCCGATTGAGCCCGAAATCATCATGGTCGCCGGTCCACCGAATTTCTCGGAAGCCGCTTCGATCTGATCCGCCTGCTCGCGGGTCATTTTGCCGGCATTAACCTGATCCTCAAAAATCTTTGCCTGTTGTTCATGAATTTGCTGGATGATTGCCGGTTGTGAATACATGACAATCGCCGAGAGCACGCCAAGGAATGCCGAAAGCAACGCCGGCACAAGCCAGTTGGTGGTGCGCGGGGGAACGGTTTTGATTTCATCGAAAACGTCGCCCGGTGCGGCAAAGACATTCAACAGCCGCCCGGCCAGCGAGGTTGCGGGCGTTGGCGGCGTGCCGGACGGCGGCCCAAGCGTTGGTGAAATAGATTCCACGTTAGTCAGGTTTCATCCATTACTTAGGCAAAACCCGGCCAAAGTTACAAGAAAAGTTGGTTTTTTTGATTGGCGGGAATTGCCTGATGGGGGGCAATTTCCAGTCACTTGTTTGGGGCAAAACCACGGTCAATCGTTGTCTTCCACCGCTTTCACCGCCCACGCCGGATACGGCGTTTGCGAACCTTTCATCGCGCGCCAGAGGATGCGGTTAAACAAATCTTCGGGGCATTGATCTTCCTTTTCGAGCGGCAATCGCGCCGAAGCGTAGGCGTCCTTGCGCAAAAGCGGATCGGAAATGAGCTTGGGCAAAGGGTTCATTTCGTCGAGTGGCACGTTGTTGGTCACGGCCTCGAACGGCGTGAAGTCCGGCACGCTCGTAAAGCAATCAAACATCGGGGTGGCCGTCGCGTCCATCTGGTTCATCGGCGGCAGGCCGAGCATGAGTTCCATCGTGCGCAGCAGGCTGGTCTGGTTGTATTGCGTGCTCACAACCTGTCTGCGCTTCGTGTAAGGGCTGACGACATAAGCCGTCGTGCGGTAGCCGCTCACATGGTCCCACCCGCTTTGCGGATCATCTTCGATTGCAAAAATGCACGTGTTCGTCCAGAACCGGCTGTGGCTGACGGCTTCGACGATCTGGCCGAACGCCAAATCATTGTCCGCCACTTGGGCGGCTGGCGTGGGTGAACCAAATTTCGTGGCGCTGGTGTGGTCGTTGGGCAACCAGACGATGACGAAGTTGGGGAAGTTGCCGGCGGCCTCAAATTGTTTCAGTTCCTTGATGAATTGCGCGGCGCGAAAAACGTCCGGCACATCCAGATCCCAGCCAACCGTGTTCGTCACGATGTAAGGCCGCAACGCCTCGATGTCCGGTTCGTCCGTCAACGTGATTTCGTCCGCGCCGTTTATAAAGTCGCGGTAACAATCGAGGAAGCCCGGTTTGCCTTTGCGCGCAGGGTCCTTCCATTGTTTTTTGTCGGAGGTGAACTCGCCGAAGTCGCAGACCGTCCGGTCGTGCGCGAGCGCGTCGTTCCAGATGAAACCCGCCGGCGAATAGGCCAGCGCGTCCGCCGTGTCCAGGTCGCTGCCGCCGCTGGGATAGCTGCGCGGCCAGCCGGCGAACGAACGCTCCACATAATCGTTCGCGATGCCGCTGTCGGTCCAGTTGTGGCCGTCGGCGCTCAAGATGCCGCAGCAATAGGTGTTGTCCAGCAGCGTAAATTCGCGGACGAGCTTGTGCTGGTTCGGCGTGACGCGCGCGCCGAAGGTGCAGAGGCCGGCGTCGCCGTTGCCTTCCTGCACGTCGCCGAGAATCTGGTCGTAAGAACGGTTCTCCTTGATGATGTAAATGACGTGCTGGAAGACGCTGGGCTCGCCGACGCGCTCCGGCACGGGCCGTGCGGGTTGGTTGGTGCGCGCCGGCAATTTCGCCTGCGCCAGCAGCGGATAACGCAAGTTGGCCAGGGCGGTTTGCGTGAAGGCCGCCAGATCTTTCGCCGACGGCACGGGCACAAGTGAGAGCGAACCGTAGTATTGCTTCGTGTTGAATTCCGTTTGACCGGTCTTGCCCAGCCGCCCGGGACCGAGATTTTTGATGTTCGCCACGTAAATCGCATGACGTTTCCCGTCCTGCACAATCGCGCCGGGAAACCAGCCGACAGGAATCAGGCCGAGCAGCTTCGATGCACCCGGCTTGAACTGAAAAACCGCGACGGCGTTTTGCGTGCCGTTGCAGACAAAAAGGGTTTTGCCCGATTTGTCGAACGCCAGCGCATTGGGCTGCGCGCCGAACAAATCGCCCGGATTTTGCCGCGCGCAAATCGTCTCGACGATTTTGTCGGTGTGCGTGTCAATGACGCTCAACGTATCGCTGCCGGCGTTGGCCACAACGAGCCAGCGTCCGTTCGGCGACAACGCGAGCGCGCCGGCGTGCAAACCAGTTCGAAGTTCGATGTTCGATGTTCGATGTTCGATGTTTGTATTTAATTCAATAATGGAAACCGAGCCTTCGCTGGCGATGGAGCGGGAATCAACCCGCACGAACGTGCCGCGTCCCGCCGGACCGGTGACGCTGTTCGCGTCGGGCCGCCGGCCGCCCCAGTTGCTCACGTAAATCCGGTGACCGGCGAGTTTGACGTCAAAGGGTGCGACGCCCACGTCCCACATCCGCAACACGCGGCCGGTGGCGGCGTCCAGTTCGGCCAGGCGGTTGGAAAGATTGAGCGCAACGTAAATTTTTTTGCCGTCCGGTGAAACGGCGATGCCCGCCGGAATTTCTGCCATGCGCAACGGCGCATTGGCCGGCGGCAGCGCGATGGAAAACAACGGAGCGATTTTATGGTCCGGCTGGACCGTGAAGACCTTGATGTCGCCGTTGACGTTCGCCATGTAAATCCGCGAGCCGTCCGGCGAAAAAACGAGGCCGGTGAAACTGATTTGCGCTTTGCTGTCCGGCGAAAGAATTTCGACGGAAACCGGCGCCGGCTCCTGCGTTTTGTCCGATGGGAGCGAAACGTGTTGCAAAATTTTCCCGGTTGCCGGGTCAATCACGACTAATTTGTGTGTCAGTCCGGCGGTCACCAGCAGCCGGCCGTCGGGACTCAGCGCCAGCGCCAGCGGTCTGATGCCGGGAAGTTCGATGAGAGTGCCGGCAGGCGTGACGAGCTGGTTGACCGGCGTCTCAAGGCCGTTGGGGTTGCGGCCAACCGGGTCGGTGGTGGCGTTGAAATCGTCCGATGGATCCGCGGCGTTCGCCGTGGTGAAGGTGGCAACCAGCAGGCAGTAGATGGCAATTTTCAATTTCACTCCCGCTTAAAATGACAATAAAGCCCGACCGCTGGCAAGTTGCATGGCGATCAAAATGTTGGAGTTCAGTCCCGCGTGGCGGGACTGCATTGGGGGACAAGCTAAAGCTTGAACTCCAACGGTTCACGGATGGAGACCGGCTGCTCCTGGTATTATGACCCTTTCCGTTTAAGCCACAGCCGGATCGAGCCGCTGGTCCGGCACAAGATAATTGCGGACGTAGTCGCTCACGGCGTCTTCCAGCGACGTGACGGGCGCGGTGTAACCGGCGGCACGCAACCGGGCCAGATTCGCCTTGGTGAAATACTGGTATTTGTCGCGGATGACTTCCGGCATTTCCATGAATTCAATCTTCGGCTTGCGTTTCAGCGCGGCAAAAACCGCACGGGCCAGGTCCAGCCATGTCCGCGCCTTGCCGCCGCCGATGTTGAAAAGTCCGTTGGCCTTGGGCGTCGCGGCCAGATGCAACGTCATGGCAACAGCGTCTTTCACGTAAAGAAAATCGCGCTTTTGTTCACCGTCGCGAAAATCGGAGCGGTAACTCTTGAACAGCCGGATGACGCCCTCGGCCTGCACCTGCGCCGTGGATTTGTGGACGAGCGACCGCATGTCGCCCTTGTGGTCCTCGTTCGGGCCGAAGACGTTGAAGTATTTCAAGCCGGCGATTTGGTTTAAAAAACCCGCCCGTTTGGCGTGCAGATCAAAGAGGTGTTTCGAATAGCCATACATGTTCAACGGACGTAGTTTGCCGAGTTGCCGATCGTCGTCGTCCATGCCGGCCGAACCGTCACCGTAAGTCGCGGCGGAGGACGCGTAAACGAAGCGGATTTTTCGACCGCGCGTTTTTTGGCCGAGCGCCCAAGTGGCGAGGTCCCTGGTAAATTCGTAATTGTTGCGGATGAGAAAACCTGCGTTGGTCTCGGTTGTGGATGAGCAGGCCCCCATGTGCAGCACGAGGTCAAATTTGCCCAATGCGCCGCTTTGCAACCGCGGGAGCAGATCGTCGGCCTCGACGTAATCGGCGAAGCGCAGCGGCGTGAGGTTGCGCCATTTTTCATCCGTGCCGAGGCGGTCGCAAACGACAATGCGTTCGCAGCCGCGGCGGTTCAGCGCCCAGACGAGCGCACTGCCGATAAAGCCCGCGCCGCCGGTGACGAGCACCCGCGCATCGGAAAAATCATTGGGCTTCATAGATTTCGGACAACATGGCGCAGGCCGGTCTGGAATTCAAGCCAATGGTGTGGACGAATCACACGAAAGGTAGGGCTGCGCTGCTGCGCAGCCTGTTCGGTGTCCCGGCTTCAGCCGGTCCGGGGTAAGGTGTTTCGTTTCAACGCAACTCCGCTGGCGCGCGAGCGGGAGGCGCGAAGCCGCCAAGGGCGCAAAGAGGGAAACTACAAATAAATGCGGCGGCGCGCACGACTTGTCCCGCCGTAGTCCCGTAATGCGCATCCGCGTCAACCTAAGCTTTACGAGAGCGGCGGCGTATTTCTCTTTTCTTAACGCGAGACAGAACCAGGGTGTTTTTGTCTTCCATCGACCATTCCCATTGCTCGCCTTTCTGGAGGTCGATCGCCTCGGCTAAAACCACCGGCAGATTGACGTAATACGACCGGTTGGTCGGTCGTTCGACTTTTTGAACTTTGATTAGATATCCCATAAAGGTTGATATATAGTTTATTTATATTTACTATATCATAAACCCGATGTCAACACCTTATTCGCCTTCCCTCGCGCAAACTCTGGCCGCCAACCTCCAACAAATCCGTTCCCAATTAGCCCAACTGGACGCACAGGCCCTGGCTCGCCAGTCCGGTTTTCTCCAACGCCAGCCTCGCAAAATCCCCCTGACTGATTTCCTGCTGGCCCTGGTCGTCTTGGCGGCGGAAGCCACGCTTTCCTTGAAGCGGATCACCGCCGTCATCAGCTTGGCGGCCCGCCTCACTTACACCAAACAGGCCCTGCACAAACGGCTTAACGCCACGGTGGAAGGCTTCCTGGCCCAAGTCGCCACCGCTTTGTTCGGCCAACTCAGCCAGGGTCTGCGCGCCCAAGGCCTGTTCGGGCCTTTCGGCCGGGTGCTTCTCCACGATAGTACGGTTCAAGCCCTGCCCGATCATCTGGCCGACCTGTTTCCCGGCGGCGGCAATCCACACCACAAAAAGCGCGCCGCCCTCAAAATCCAATTCATCGCCGACCTCCTCCATGCCACCGTGGTTCATTGCTCCCTTTCGGGGTTCACCCGCAATGATCAGGCTGCCGCGCCCGATATTCTGGCGGTGGCTCAACGGGGCGATCTGATCATTCGCGATCTGGGTTATTTTGTGCTGCCGATCCTGGCCGCACTCGGGTTGAAGGGAGCCTTTTTCCTCTCGCGCTTTAAATCCGGTGTCCGGGTCTGCGACCTCAACGGCAAACCGTTGAATTTGGCCCGGGAACTTCGCACCTGCGGCCGTTTTGACCGGGAAGTGCTCTTGGGCGCCGAAGGGGTGCGGGCGCGCTTGGTGGCGCTGCCAGTGCCGGAGCCGGTGGCCAACGAGCGACGACGCAAGGCGCGGGCCAACCGCGATGCGCGGCTCAACCCCTGTCGCGAGCACCTCTTTTTGAAGGGCTGGAGTATTTTCCTGACCCATGTCAGCCGCGACGTCTGGCCGGCTCAATCGCTGGCCAAGGTGTATCGGCTACGCTGGCGCATTGAAATGATCTTCAAGGCTTGGAAAAGTCATCTGGGCTTGCGCCAGTTCAATGCGCGCAGCGCCTCCTTATTGCGTCTGTCGGTGATGACCAAACTCCTGTTTTGCGTGGCGGTCTATCGCTTTTGTCAAGCCATGGAACTGCTGGGCGACGGTCAACGGCATGTCAGCCTGCTGCGCCTGGCCCGGATTATCGGCCAATGTGCCTGCCTGTTTGCGACGGCGATATTGCAACTGACCCCCGATCAATGGTTGGAGCATGACCTCACTCATCATCTGTTCTATGAGCAACGCAAGGACCGCAAAAACTATTTTCAATTGGTCGCCGAACTCAACCCCGGCTTAGGTTGACGCCAATGCGTAATGCGGGACGAAGGCGGAAGTGACGCGCCCTACCTTCATTGGTTGATATGAACCACTTTTGCCGGCGGAAAACCGTTGAACCACGTCGCAGAGGCGTTGCTGTAGGCGCCGATGTTTTCCGCGTAAACCAGGTCTTCGATTTCCAGGTCCGGCAGTTCCTCGGATTGGGAGATGGTGTCCAGCCCGTCGCAGGTCTGGCCGAACACGGCGCAGATTTCCGTTTTGCCCTTCTTGAACGCCTTCAGGTGATACTGGCAATGGTCGAAGATGATGCCGCTGAACGTGTGATAAACGCTGTCGTCAATGTAGTAACACGGTTTGCCGTCGCGCACCGCCTTGCCGATGATGCGCGCCACGGATGTCGCCGCTGTGGCCACGAGAAATCGTCCTGGTTCGGCGAGAATCTGAATGTTGGGGGCAAACAGCCGGTCAATCTCGGCGTTGATGACGCGCGCCAGTTCGCGGAACGGTCTGACGTGTTTGTTGTAAGGCGCGGGAAAGCCGCCGCCGATGTCGAGAATCTTGATTTCATGGCCGCGCGACTTTGATTCGCGCATCACGGCGGCAGCGGCGTTGAGCGCCTGGACAAAGTTTTGAAAATTGGTGCACTGGCTGCCGACATGAAAACTCAGCCCTTCCACAACCAATCCCATCGCAAACGCCGCCTTGATCAAATCCACCGCTTCGCCGGTGGTGCAGCCGAACTTGGAGGAGAGTTCGCATTGCGAGCCGGTGTTGTCCACGCGCAGGCGCAGCACCACGCCGGCCTGCGGCGCGAATTGCCTGATTTTCTTCAGCTCGTTCAGGTTGTCGTAGGTGACCAGCGGCTTGTATTTATCGAGCGCGAGCAATGTTTCCTTCGGCTTCGTCGGGTTCGCGTAAATGATTTTGTCCCAGATGAAATCCTGCTGCTGCTTTGGCGGCAGACGCTTGATGTTGTCATAGACGAGCATGAACTCCGGCAGCGACGCCACGTCGAAGCTCGCGCCGATTTTGTAAAGCGTCCGCACGATTTCCGGCGCGGGATTCGCCTTCACGGCGAAGTAGCACTGCACCTTGGGCAGATGCTTTTTGAACCCGGCATAATTCTTCCGGATGATGTCATGGTCAATCACCACCACCGGCGTGCCGTGTTTGCGGGCGATGGTTTGTAGTTGCTTTGTCATGAATTTATTTTTTCGTCCCGGCCTTTAGGCGGTTTCGGACGGAGGCACAAGCTAAAACTGACGGCTGCCGGATGTCGAATCATACCATTCCCAGAGACAATCGGTGCAACAGGTAGGGCGGCGCTGCTGCGCCGCCGGGTATGATGGCCGCGCTGCAGCACGGCCCGGCCACAAATCACTTCACCGCGTCGCGCGGAACGATTTTGATGCTGATGATGCCCATGCGCTTGTCGGGGCGGTCTTGCGGATGCGTGGGCGTGGTGCCGATTTTTTCCAAAACGTCGTCGCCTTTGATCAGCTTGCCGAACGTGGTGTATTGATGGTCGAGGAACGCCGGGTTGCCATGACAGATGTAAAACTGGCTGCCAGCGGAATCGGGATTGTTCGAACGCGCCATGGAAATGACGCCGCGAACGTGCGAGCGGTCATTGAACTCGGCCTTGATCTGGTAGCCTGGCCCGCCCGTGCCCCACATATCTTCCTTGCTCGCATCTTTCGTGAGCGGATCGCCGCCTTGAATCATGAAACCTTTGATGACGCGGTGAAAACAGGTGCCGTCATAAAAGCCTTTTTGGGCGAGTGTTTTGAAATTTTCGACGGTCTTGGGCGCGACCTCGGGCCAGAATTCGACGACCATTTCGCCTTCGGTGGTGGTGATGACGGCGACTTCGTTGGTGTTTGCGGGAGTGCTCATGGTTGCGGTGGTTGGGGTGTTCGTTTTGGTTTCGTCAGCCAAAGCCGTCACCATTCCAGCGGCAAAGACGATGGCGCAAATCAGGTTAAATGTTTTCATAGGCGCGAAATTTTCCAGACCCGCGGCCAAAAGTCACGCGCGGAATTGAACATTTCAAGTCATCGGCGGCGGGAATTTCTTCTCCTCTTTCTTTTCCGGTTTTTTTTCCTCGGGCTTATCCTCGGGCTTTTCTCCATGCTTGCCCGTGTCTTTGTCCTCATCTTTGTCCTCGTTCATCGCGCGCGTGATGAGACTGGCGTGGTCGGCTTTGCGCGCGCGACGCAGCATGAAAACCGTCAGCCCGCCCACCACCGCCAGAAATGCCACGCCTATGGCCAAAACACCTTTCCGGCCGGTCCCGGAACTTTCGGACGGTGGCGCAACGGTGATATTGGATTGAGCGGGAACGGCGCTGGTTTGAATCAATGACACATCATCCGGCAGGCTCACTTCGCCGGCAACCGCGGGTGCGGGCGCCGACGTTGCGGTCATCGGCGGCGGGACGGCAACTTCGTTGGTGTTGGCGGGAATGCTCATGGTTTCGCCGGTTTGCGTGTTGGTTTTGGTTTCGTCAGCCAAAGCCGTCAGCATTCCAGCGGCAAAGACGATGGCGTAAATGTAAATCCATGCTTTCATGGGCGGGAATTTTCCAGACACACGGTCAAAAGTCACGGGCGGAATCAATCCTTTTTCATCGAACAGTCGATGGGGTTGTCGCCGCCGGTCTTGCGGGCGCGGCGGAACATGAAAACCGCCAGACCACCCGTCGCCGCCAGAAATGCCGCGCCAACAGCCAAAGTACCTTTATGGCCAGTCTTGGAACTTTCAGGCGGCGGGGCGATGGCATTCGTCGTTGTCAGTGGCATAGCGGAGATTTCGGGTTGAGCGGGAACGGCGCTGGTTTGCATCAATGGCACCTCGTCCGGTGGTTTCACCTCGTTGGTAATCACGGGTGCGGGCGTTGATGTTATGACCATCGGCGGCGGATTGGTCAGCGCCGGTTTCGGCGCGGGCGGCGGCACACGATTGGTGATGGTTGTGCCAACAATAATAAGCGACGGAACGCTGGATCGTGGCGGACTTGGCGGTGCGGGCGCATTCGTAACCTTTGGTGGCGTATGGACGGCTTCGGGCAAGGGAGGAAACGCCGGAAGACTCACAAGCTGGGGCGGAAAACTCATCATGCAACCGGTGTATTGGCCGCGTTGCGAGCGCAACCCGATGACGATTGGCAACCGCGCCTTCTCCCGTTCGCTTTGACGTTGTTGGAAAATTTGATTGATTCCGGCATCGTATGGTGTTCCGTGGATTTCTCCTTTGCCGTCGCAGAAAATCAGCACCGTCAACCGCTCGGAACCCTCCACGACTTGATTCAGCAATGGCAGCAACGCATCAAATGTCGTTGTTTTTGTGTAATGCTGTTTGCCGACGAACGCGGTGATGTTCGACGTAATCATTACCGCGTTGTCCGGCTCCCAGTGTTGCAGTGGAAACTGCCCCGCGTGCAAATCCTGGTCGAACGTCCATACGCCAATGGTATCGCCCGGATGCAACTGCCCGCTCAGGCTGGTCGCCAGCATGTCGTTGAGCGCCTTTTGCACCGCCGGCAAGCGCCGCTTCATGTCCGACGAAGTGTCAAAAATGAGCAGAAAACGGTTGTCCACATTCCGCACCGCCGGTTGCGCCCGCACCGCCGGAACCAAAAAAATTCCAGCGAGCAGCACCGCGAAAATGAACGGGCGGTGGACAATTTGATTTTGGTACGTTTGTGTCTTCATTTCAAATCGCGCTTGTGACTTCGGTTAAAACGGTTCCGTTCCGCACGATTGTAATTTTGCAATTCATCCTGCAATTCCGTCAGCGCATTTTCAACCATGCGAATGAAATTCGCACAACTCGACGCCAGGCCACCCATGCCCGTGACCGTGTCGCGCTCGGCAACATCGTCCGTGACGGCCAGTACTTCACCGTAGGCCCTGAACCGGTGCGCCGCGCGCTCAATCATGTCATCGGCGGTCTGCCCGGCGCACGAAAACAAAACCTCAACCGCCGGATTCGATTCACGCGGTGGCGTTCCCGCCGATGCGCCGGAACCGTCGAAGAAAATCGTGACCGGCGTGCCCGCCACATCCTGATAGCGCGTGAGCACATGAATCAATTCCTCGCGCGCGCGCGCCGAATACCGCGGCTGGCCGGGAGCCAGTTCCGGCCAGTTGTGCAGCAGGCTGTAGCCGTCCACCAAAATGCGCACGAGCGCCATGCGCGCATCGTAGCCCTTCGCCGCGTAAAGGGAAAAGGGAAATTCCGGGCTGCCACCGGTTCGTAGCGTCGGGCGTCCCGCCTGACGTAGAGGGCGGCATCTTGCCACCCGGACAAATCGTCCAGTAGCACCAACGGCTTTCGAGTTATCCGATGATTGCAGTCACAGGCGCAGTGTCCGCCGGGCGGGACGCCCCGGCTCTACGGCAGGCCGGGAGGCCCGCCGCCACGGGGGAATTTTCGTGGTTAATTTTTGGCAATTCGGCTAAATTACTGCAAACGTTTGCCATGGCCGCCGCCAAAACCATCTTTCAAAAATCAAATCGCGGTATCGCCACGCTGGCACTGGTTGTTTTCGCGCTCGACCAATTCACCAAATGGCTGGTGTGTCATGCCCTCGACCTGGGCGACGAAAAGACGGTCATTCCCGGCTTCTTCAAACTGGTTCACTGGAACAACACAGGCGCGGCGTGGAGCCAGTTCAGCGGCAACAATGCCGCGCTCGCCCTGGTCGCCGTGTTCGCGCTCGTCGCGCTGTTTCTCACGCGCCACCACTTCAGTTCGCACACGTTGTCCGGCCAGATTGCCTTCGGCCTGATTTTCGGCGGCATCGCCGGCAACCTCACCGACCGTCTGCTGCCCAGCCGCCAGGCGGTCGTGGATTTTCTTTATTTTTACCTGCAACAACGCGGCGGCCGCGTCATTGATTTTCCCGCCTTCAACGTCGCCGACACCGCCATTTGCACCGGCGTCGGGCTGATTTTTCTCATCACCTGGAAAACCGAGCACACGCCAAAACCCGCGTCTAATTGATGCGCCATGTCCGTGCGCACGGAAAAATTCACCGTCGAAAAATCGCTCCCGTCCGGGCGGCTTGACACCTATTTGCGTGAAAAATTTCCCGCCGCCTCGCGCGGCGCGTTGCAACGGCTGATTGAACAAGGCCATATCCGCGTCAATGGTCACACGGTCAAACCCACACACAGCCCGCGCGCCGGCGAACAAATTGAAGTCCATTGGCCGGAGGCAAAACCCGCCGAAGCACAACCGGAGGAAATCCCGCTCACCATTCTTTTTGAGGACCAATCGCTGCTCGTGCTGAACAAACCCGCCGGACTGGTCGTGCATCCCGCCGCCGGACACGAGGAACATACTCTCGTCAACGCCCTGCTCCACCACTGCCGGGGCTCGCTCAGCGGCATCGGCGGCGTCGCGCGGCCCGGCATCGTGCACCGGCTCGACAAGGAAACCAGCGGCTGCCTCGTCGTCGCCAAAAACGACGAAACACACCTCGCGCTCTCGGCACAGTTTGCCCAACGGCAGGTCGAAAAAATCTACAACGCGATTGTGTGCGGCGAACTCGCGCGCGAATCCGGCGAAATCCGCGCCGCCATCGCCCGGCATCCGTCGCACCGCAAGCGCATGGCGGCGCGCGATGACGATTCCGGCCGCGCGGCGCACACGAGTTACCGCGTGCTCGAACGATTGAACGCCGCGACGTTCGTCGAGGCGCAAATTCACACGGGCCGCACCCACCAGGTCCGCGTGCATTTACAATTCCTCGGCCATCCGCTGGTCGGTGACAAAACCTACGGTGCGCGGCAGAATGCACGGTTGAAGGAATTGACGAATTACGCCGCACCGCGGGTGATGCTGCATGCGCGCGAGCTTTCGTTTGTCCATCCGCGCACGGAGGAGCAAATGAATTTTGAAGCGCCGTTGCCGAAGGATTTCCGCGCCGCGCTGAAATTTCTGCGGGCTTGACCCCTCGCCTCGTCGTGTTACAATTCATGTATGACAGAGACGCTTACCATTCGTTTGCCAAAATCATTGGCGCGGGATTTCCGCGCCAAGACACGCGCCGCCAAAACCAATCCCACCGAGGTTTTGCGCGAGGCTGCGGCAAATTATGTCCGCCATGACCCGGCGGCACGCAACGCCATTGTGGAACACATCCGCGCCCGCGCCGGAACCTGGGACGGAGACATTTCCGGTGAAGAATTATTGCGAAGGACCCGTCCGTGATTCTCGTGGACACTTCGGTAATCGTTGCCTGGCTGGACAAAAATCATCCGCATCATCGCGCCTGCCTGAAGACCATCGAACATTGGGCGCAACGCGGGCAACTCGCCGTCAGTTCTGTAACTTATGGCGAACTCGCGGCAGGCGGACGCGCGCGCGAGGCGGTGGAAGAAGATTTGCGTGATTTTGAAAAAATCCCGCTGGATACAGATGCCACCTGGCGCGCGGGCATGGCGTTCCGCCAATATCGCCGCAAGGATTCCGACGATCCAG
This sequence comes from Verrucomicrobiota bacterium, assembly GCA_036803685.1. Lineage (GTDB taxonomy): Bacteria > Verrucomicrobiota > Verrucomicrobiia > Limisphaerales > UBA11358 > UBA11358. The sequence goes on from DAIRTX010000039.1 coordinate 16,337, forward strand.
TGCTGCCGGATTTTTTCATCCGCGCGCAAGCGGCGGTGTTGAATCTTCCTCACTTGACGAATGACCGGCGCCGGACAAAGACCTTTCCCGACGTGGACTTTGAGTTTGTAGTTTGAAGGAATTAATTTTTCGTGGCGACGCGCAGACAAGCTGTCCGCGCTCCTTAAAATTGGTTCGGCAGGCACTGAAATTTTAAGAAAAACTGAAGGGGCAATGAGTGGTGGCAGCAGCGCGGAGGCGGCAGTTCGTGGATTTTCATCTATCTTATTTTAACCCAGCTTTAACCGCAGCTTCGGGGTCGATCATTTTAAGAGCAAGAGCTGCGCTGTTCCTTACGCCTTTACCTTTGTCATTGAGTAAATCAATCAATGCGGGAACCGCTGGCTTGGCGTCTGTTCCATATTCTCCGAGTGCTAAAGCGGCATCTACTCGGACTTTGCTGTTTGAATCGTCCAAGCAATTTATCAACACAGGCACAACCAACGCGGACTGGGCATGGATTTGGCCGAGTGCTTCAACAATCCAAGAGCGCTCCTTGCCATTTGTATCGGTCAATCTTTGGAGAAGCCAAGGAACAGCCCCTTCAGCGGCTGGCCCGATACAGCCCAAAGAGTAAAGAACATCAACCCGAGCTGACGGATTTTGCTCATAGATTTTAATTAACGCCGGGACTGCATCTTTGGCCTTGGCTCCCAAAACTCGAAATGCATTTGACGCTTCTTCATGTCCGTTGGAATTTTTTTCTCGCAATAATCGCAATAAAGTTGGAATAGCATTAGTTCCTACTTGGCTCACGACTTTATCCAGTTCGTGCAACTTCGCTCCATTCATCTTAAAAAGTTCTTCGATATTATCGTAACCTTTCAACCAAACACTTAATGATTTTCCCTGATAGACCGGCTCACGAGTTGACTGAAGAAAGAAAAACACCACTCCGCTGATGACGATTGCCGACAAGAATAGCGATGCAACAACAACCTGTTTTCTTCGCATAACTTTGAGACGCTAAACTTTCATTTTCGCCGCGTCCAGTTTGATTTTTCAATTCACGGTAGGAGACGAGGCAACGAGTCTCTAATTAAATTCAAACCTTCCTTTCATTTTTGAAATGAGCCTCCTCACGTCGGCTCCTACAATTGTTAAAAGAAAATTCATTCGCCTGCCGCACGGTTTTTTTGCATATTCACCGCAATGAAATCCATGACGGGCTACGGTCGCGGCGAGTGCGCGCGGGACGGCTTCAAAATCACCGTGGAACTCAGCGCGGTGAACCGCCGACAGACGGAAATTTCCGTGAACCTGCCGCGCGAACTGGAAATGCTCGAAGCGCCGGTGCGCGACGCGATCAACCGCCACATCGCGCGCGGGCGCGTGACGGCGCGGATTTCCATTCACGCCGCCGAGGGCAAATTGTCGGCGCGCATGCACATCAATCTGCCGCTCGCCAAGGCTTACGCAGCCGAACTTGGCCGCCTGGCCAGACAATTGAAACTGTCCGGCGAAGTGACGCTGGATCAAATCGTCCGCGCGCCGGGAGTTTTTCAGACGGACGAGGAACTGGTCGAGGCCGAAACCGTCTGGCCGATTGTGGAAAAGGCCTTGAAGCAGGCGTTGACCGCCCTGGTGAAAATGCGCGAACGCGAGGGCGCGCATCTCGCGCAGGATCTGGCCGCGCGCGTTGGCGTTCTGCAAAAATGTGCCGGACAAATCCAAAAACACGCGCCGCAAACGGCGGAGCGTTACCGCCAGCAGCTCATCGAGCGCATAAAAAGCGCGGGGCTGGAATCACCCGCGCCGGACGACGAACGGTTGTTGAAGGAAGTCGTTTTGTTCGCCGACCGTTCGGACATTTCGGAGGAATTGACGCGGCTGCAAAGCCATTTCCAACAGTTTGAAGATTGCCGCAAATCGAATGAGCCGGTCGGCCGGACGCTGGACTTTCTCGCGCAGGAAATGAACCGCGAAATCAACACCATCGGCTCGAAGGCCAATGACGCGCTGATTTCGCGCGACGTCGTGACGCTGAAGGCGGAATTGGAAAAGTTTCGCGAGCAGGCGCAGAATGTGGAATGAAGAAGGAAGAATGCAGAATGAAGAATGTTTCCGCCAAACGCGGTTGTCTTGTTTCTTCATTCTTCACTCTTCATTCTTCATTCGGTCCAAATAATGACTGACCCAAACAAATCTCCGCTTTTGATTCTCATCTCCGCCCCTTCCGGCGGCGGGAAAACGACGTTGTGCCGGCAGTTGCTCGCCGCCCGGCCGGACATGACGCGCGCCATCACCTGCACGACGCGCGCGCTGCGACCCGATGAAAAAGACGGTGTGGATTATTATTTTTTTGAACCGCCGGAATTTGAGCGGCGCGTGCAAGCAGGCGAGTTCATCGAGCACGCGACGGTTTTTGGCCGCAGTTATGGCATTTTGCGCTCCGAACTGCTGGACAAATTGCGGCGGGGCAAGGATGTTTTGCTGAACGTGGACGAGCAAGGCGCGGCGACAATTCGCGACCGGGCGCAGGCCGAGCCGGATTTGAAACGCGCGCTGGTGACGATATTCTTGACTCCGCCGTCCATCGCGATGCTGGAGGAACGATTAAAAAAACGCGCTTCGGACGCGCCGGAAGAAATCCAAAAACGGCTTGGTGTCGCGCGGCGGGAAATCGCGCAATGGAAAAATTTCGATTATCTTTTGATCAGCTCGACGATTCAGGAGGATTTGCGGCGGATGCTGGTGATTGTCGAGGCGGAAAAATCGCGCGTGGCGCGGTCGCACCCGCCGGAATTTTGAAAGCACGCGCCGCGTATTGCGTGTTGCGTCAAGCGGCACGGCAAGTCATTACTTGACGCAAAACGCAGCACGCAACACGACAAAACATGAGCAGAAATAAAAACATCGTCCTCGGCGTAACCGGCTCGATTGCCGCGCACAAGGCGGCGGATTTGGCGAGCCTGCTGACCAGGCAGAAATGCAGCGTGCGTGTGGTGATGACCGCCGACGCACAGCGATTCATTTCCTCATTGCCGTTCAAGGTGCTCTCGCGCCACCCGGTTGTGACCAGTCTTTACGACGAGGAGGAAGGCTGGAAGCCGGCGCACATTGAAATGGCAGATGAGGCCGGCCTTTTGCTTGTCGCACCGGCGACGGCGAATGTCATTGCGAAACTGGCGCACGGTCTGGCGAACGACGCGCTGACGTGCATTGCGCTGGCGTTGAATTCGAAGGCCAGGATTTTAATCGCGCCGGCGATGAACGGCAAAATGTGGCTGCACCCGGCTACGCAGCAGAATGTGAAAACACTGAAAGCGCGCGGCGCGGAATTCATCGGTCCGGATGAAGGGATGCTTTCTTGCGGTTACGAAGGCGTTGGCCGGATGTGGCCGGTGGAGGCGATTGCCCAGCGCGCGCTGAAATTGCTGCGCTGAAAATTTTCCCGCCGGCCGCGAGCTTATGAAACCAAGCCCTTGGCAATGGTTGAAGCGGTTGTTCACGCTGCTGGAAATCCCGGCGCCCGACGCGCCACGCCTGCTCCGCCGCATCGAAATCATGGAGCGGAACATCATGCTGCCGGCCCGGACCGCCGCCGTGGGGATCATTTTTTATTCTTTTGTTTCGACGCCGTGGTTCGGAGTGACGTTGAGCACGCCGGATGTGACGGTTGAAACGGTTCAATACATTTTCTGGTTTTACGTGCTCGCCAGCGCCGCATGGGCCGCACTGCTGCTGAATATGGGGCGGCTGCCGCTGGCAGTCGTGCAATGGACGGTGGTCACGAGCAGTTTGGTGGACGGACTTTTTATCGCAGGAATGACGCTGATCACCGGCGGCATGGACAGTATTTTATTCTGGCTGTTTATCGCCTTGATTATCCGCAATGCGGTCAGCGTCCCGCCGGGCTTTTCGCAACTGCTTTTGAATGTTGGGATCAGCCTTTGCTACGCGCTGGTGGTCGCGCTGGATATTTCCGTGTCCCACAACCTGGATGAATTCACGCAACGCGCGTTGGATATGGCATCGCGCGAGGATTGGGGCGAGCCGTTTGTGCTGCGGTTGACGGTGCTTTTGCTCACGACTGTTTGCTGCTACGGCACACAGGCGCTGTTGGAACGCCAGCGGCTGGCAGTCGAGGAAGCGGAAGAATTCGCCACGCGTGAAGGACAACTGCGTTCCGCCGGCAGGCTTGCCGCTGAGTTTGCGCATCAAATTAAAAATCCGCTGGCCATAATCAACAATGCCGCATTTTCGCTGCAACGCGTCCTGCGCGATGCCAAGACTGAAGTCGCGCAGCAAATCGGAATCATTCAGGAGGAAGTCGCGCGCGCCGATCAGGTCATCACACAAATCATGGGCTACGCGCAATTGAGCGAAGGCCGCGTCGAAAAATTGAGCGCGATCCAGGAACTCGACCGCGCCATCATGCAGGTGTTCCCGTCCGTCGTGCCGACGGGCATTCAAGTCCACCGCGAATACGGTCATGGTTTTCCGCCATTACTGATGCAGCGCGGCCATTTATCTGAGATTCTGGTGAACCTTTTAAAAAATACACGCGAAGCGCTGGTCGAAAAAGGCAACGTGTTTGTTGCTGCTGATTGCCACCGCGATCATTCGATTGAAATTTCCGTGCGCGACGACGGCCCCGGCATTGCGCCCGACAAAATCGAACGGATTTTCGAGGCTTACTACACCACAAAAGAACGCGGCACGGGTCTTGGACTCGCGATCGTGAAACATAACGTCGAACTTTACGGTGGCAATGTGCGCGTTGAATCCGAGCTTGGAAAAGGTGCGAAATTTACGTTAATCTTTCCGGCGAAAGCGTTGATGACCCCGGCCAAATGAACGTACCGTTGCCACCCGTGCTCGTCGTGGACGACGAGAAGAACATGCGCCTGTCCTTGCAGACGGTGCTGAAGGGCGAAGACTATGCTGCCCGCGCAGTCGAATCCGCCGAGGAAGCGTTGACCCTGCTGGCGCGCGAGGAGTTTTTCATGGTCATCACCGATGCCCGGCTCGGCGGCATGAGCGGCTATGAATTCCTCGCCAAAATCCACAATCAATGGCCCGACCTGCCGGTGCTCATGCTCACCGCCTACGCCACGCCAAAACTCGCCGTGGAAGCGATCAAAGCTGGTGCGATTGACTACGTGTCCAAACCGTTCGCGCCGGAGGAGTTGCTTCACGCCGTCACCCGCTGCGCCGAGCGTTACCGGCTGTTGCGGGAAAATGCCGCGCTGCGTTCGCGCGCCAATGAAACTTTCAGCCTTGACCAGATCATTGGTGAATCGCAAAAAATCCGCGAGCTGCGGAAATTGATCCAAACGGTCGCGCCCACTGACGCGCGCGTGCTCATTCTGGGCGCCAGCGGCACGGGCAAGGAACTGGTCGCCGGCGCATTGCACGGATTGAGCCAGCGGCACGAGGCGAATTACATCCGCATCAACTGCGCCGCCATCCCCGACACTCTGCTCGAAAGCGAATTGTTCGGCCACGAAAAGGGCGCGTTCACCGGCGCGCTGAAACAAAAACCCGGCCGCGTTGAGGAAGCCGATGGCGGCACGATTTTTCTCGATGAAATCGCGGACATGAGCAAGCCGCTCCAAGCCAAGCTGCTGCGTTTTTTGGAGGACGGCACGTTCACGCGGGTCGGCGGCACGCAGGAACTTCGCGTCAATGTCCGCCTCATCGCCGCGACCAACCGCGACATCGTGCAAGCCATCGCCGAAAGCCAGTTCCGCGAGGACTTGTTTCACCGCCTGAACGTGGTGCAATTCCGTCTTCCACTGCTGCGCGATCGGGACGGGGATATTTTGCTGCTGGCCGGGCATTTTATGAAAATGTTCCGCGCCGCGATGAATACCAATGTGAACGGCATCGCGCCCGCCGCGCGCCAAAAACTGCTTTCGCATACGTGGCCCGGCAATGTCCGCGAATTGCGCAACGTCATCGAACGCGCGCTGATTTTGGAAACGACGCACGAGATCCAGGCGTCCAGCCTGCCGGATTTCCAGGTCGAAACGCGCTTGCAAAAAACCGCGCCCACCCAGGCCACCCCCGATGAATCACTCGACGACGCGCTGGCGCGTCTGGAGCGTGAATTGATCACCAACGTGCTGGAACAAAACAATTTCAACCTGACGCGCACCGCCGAACGGCTTAAGCTAAGCCGGCATTCGCTCCGTTACCGGTTGCAACGGCTGAACATGGACTTCGGCGACAGCGCACCGGATGAAAGCTCGTGACTTTTAACCGGCAAATTTTTGAGAACTGATTTTATTTTGATGCCATGGATGACGCGCTACCAGCCGTAGGCCGGATGACACCAGGATGGGTGGATTTTTTCATCATGGCCGGCGCCTTCGCGCTGGTGGCAATCGGCGCGTTGATCTGGATTTTTTTCTTTCGCAAGACGGGGCACCGACGGCGTAAACACCACCATCGCCATGAACGTCGTTCGTCAAATCCCACCCTCGCCCAAAACGGCGGGCTGCCGCCGGTTCGCCATGAAGAAAAACCCTTCCGCCGGCCGCCACCAACACCTCAACCGTAAATGCATCACAGCCGCGCGATTACCCGCAAAAGCACCTCAAATCTGGCGCTCGCCTTTGTCGTGTTGCCGCGAGCCAAACGCAATGCCATGTCCGCGCTCTATGCCTTTTGCCGTGAAGTGGATGACGCGGCTGACGAAGAATCTGCTCCGGTTGAAAAACGCCGTGAGCGACTCGCTGACTGGCGGACCGACGTCCGGCGGGCTTGCGAAAACCAGACGCCGGAATTCGTCATCAACCAGGAATTCCAACCTACCATCCGCAAATATCATCTGCCATTCACGCTCTTCGATGAATTGATCAAAGGCTGCGAGATGGATTTGGACATCAAGCGCTATGAAAATTTTGAGCAACTTGAACTTTATTGTTATCGCGTCGCGTCGGTCGTCGGCCTGTTGAGCATTGAGATCTTCGGCTGCCAAAATCCCGCGTGCCGCGACTACGCCGTGTATCTCGGCAAGGCGCTGCAACTCACGAACATCTTGCGCGACGTCCGCACCGACGCCGGACGCGGCCGGATTTATCTGCCGCTGTCCGAGTTGAAAAAATTCAACGTGTCGCCCGACGAAATTTTGCGGCACGAATATTCCGAACGCTTCGCGCAGCTCGCCGCCAGCGTCGCCGGACGCGCCAAAAATTTTTATCGCCTCGCCCGGGAAACATTGCCCGCCGAAGACCGCCGCTCAATGGTCGCCGCCGAATTGATGGGCTCGGTTTACTGGCGGTTGCTGCAAAAATTGGA
>DAIRTX010000039.1:23723-33455 GCA_036803685.1 Verrucomicrobiota bacterium
GCGCCTCATCGTCAACGCGGACGATTTTGGCCGTTCGCATTCCATCAATGAAGCCGTCATCCGCGCGCACCGCGACGGCATTTTGACGACCGCGAGCTTGATGGTGAACGAACCGGGGCTTGATGAAGCGGTTGCGCTCGCAAAGCAAAATCCCAAACTCGGCGTCGGCTTGCATTTGTCATTGCTGTGCGGGCGCGCCGCACTGTCGCCGGAAAAAATTCCCAGCCTCGTCAACCCGTGCGGTGAATTTTCTGAAAATCCCGTCGCAACCGGTTTTCGCTATTTTTTCCAGCGCGGCCTCCAGCAACAACTCCGGGCCGAAATTTACGCGCAATTTGAAAAATTCCGCGCCACCGGTTTGCCGCTCGACCACGTCAATGGCCACTTGCATTTGCATCTGCATCCAACCGTGTTCCGCATTTTAATGGAAGACGCGGAGAAACTCGGCATCCGCCGGATGCGGCTCACCCGCGATTGTTTTTGGCGAAGCGCGCGCAGGGCGCGCGGACGCTGGTTCTACCGCGCTTCGCACGCGCTGATTTACGAATGGTTGTCGCAGCGCGCCCGCAAACCGCTGCGTCAGCACGGCATCCGCCACGCGCAAATCTCATTCGGCCTGCTGCAAAACGCCCGCGTGGACGAGGAATATATTTTGAAATTGCTGCCGGAATTGCCGCCGGGCGATTCGGAGCTTTACTCGCATCCGTCGCTGGATGAATTTAAGCATGAGTTCGACGCGCTCGTCAGTCCGCGAGTAAAGGAACTGGTGAAAAAACTCGGCATCGAACTGATTCGCCACCAGGATTTGTAGCATGACAAAGATTTTCGTTATTTTGATTTTTGCGCTGTGTGTGGAAGCCGTCGGCGTGGTGTTTTTGAGCAAAGGGCTGAAGCAAATCGGGGAAGTGCAAAGCATCAGCGCGCGCGAAATCGGACGTATCATCGGCAACGGCGCGACCAATCCAAGCGTGCTGCTTGGCGTGGCGCTGGAAGCGGCGTTTTTTGGCGCGCTGCTTTATCTGCTTTCCCAACGCGACGTGAGTTTGATCTGGCCGCTGACCGCGCTCGGCTTCCTCATCACCGCGCTCGCGGCAAAGTTTATTTTGAAGGAAGAAGTGACGGCGTTGCGTTGGGCGGGCGTTTTGTTGATCGTCATCGGCGCTTCACTCGTCAGCTATAGCGAAAAGGCAAAGGAAAAGCCCGCGCCGCCGCCAGCCACCACGGTCAATCCGATTGAAAGGTAGGGCGGCGCTGCTGCGCCGCTCAATTTTGGGCCGCGCGGCAGCACGGCCCTACCAAATTATTTTCCCCAGGATATCCGCCAGCCGTTCCGCTGCAAACCGGGTCTGTTTCTGCAACTTCAACAACGCGCCGATCTTCCCCGGTGACTTTGCAATCGCCCATGCCAGCTTGCCGTAATCCAGATTCATGTCCGGTTTGGAAAGCTGGTTGAAATCCAGCGGCAAATCTTCGCCGGCGGTGTCCGAAATCACCCGCACCGTCGCACAGGGAATCCCACGCTCGCGGCAGACGGCATGAATCACCTCCGACTCCATCTCGACAGCGTCCGCACTGGTTTCCGCGCGCAATTTTTTCTTTTCGGCGACCGTCGTGGTGATGCGGTCGGCGCAGAAAAACTTCGCCGGGTTCGCGCCGGCGGCCAACAGTTTCTCTCGGAGGGACGAGCTCTGCGAGTCCCTAATTTTCTTTTCAGTTTGGGGCTCGTGGAACTCGCCCCTCCGATCTGTCAGTTCAAAAACGACTTCTCCAAGTTTTAAATCCGGATTCAGTCCTCCAGTGAATCCACAAGTCAGCACCAGCTCCAGTGAATTGGTGGCAAGAAATTCGCGCACGGATATTTCCGCGTTCTTGCGCCCGATGCCGGTGATGAGAATTGAAATTCCAGATTTGCCCGCCGCGATTTTCCGAAACGGCGCGGCTTCTTCTTTCAGCGCGAAGCAGACGAGCGTGATCATTTATTTGGCGCGCGAAGCGGGCGGCGGGTTTCAAGCCAGCGGGTTTTCAATTTCCAGGCCAAACCGGCGCGCCGGTTCAAAATGGCGGACGTTGTTGGTTGCCATCACCAAACCATTGGCGAGACAGGTTGCCGCCAGCAATGAATCTTCGCAGGTCAGCGTCCGGTTCACGCTTTTTAATTCCGACAGCAATTGTTTCCACCGGATCAAAACATCCAAATCCAGCGGGACAAAACTTTCCGTGAACCGTTCCTCGGTGGCTTCGATCCGGCGCGTCAGTTCTTCCCGATGCGATTCCGGCGCCGCGGCCAGGCCGTGCCGCATTTCGGCGATGGAAACCAGACTGATGAAACTGTCACTTTCGTTTTTGGCAAGCCACGCGGCCATTTTCGGCGGGATGGTTTTTTTGTTGAAGGCGGAAATGATGTCCGTGTCGAGCAGATAGCTCATTTGGACGGAAGCTGGTGGCGTCGGACACGGGGAAACGAGACGGTTTGCTCACGCAAGTGCGCGAGCAGGCCTTTTGCGCCGCGGCGTGCCTTCGGACGCGGAATCAACAACAAACTTCCCTTACCATCGTTGAGTTCCCGCGCGTCGCAGGGGCCGCCGGATTCCAAGCCGAACGTTTTCCGCCATTTCAACGGCAGCAACGCCTGGCCTTTGCGGCTGACGGTCACGGTGGTCAGTTCACTCATAAAGTAAAGATTCATTACCTGCGGAATGCTGTCAAGAATCTTTCGGTGTTCTGGCGTCCGCTGCCGGTGATGAGAATTGAAATTCCAGATTTGCCCGCCGCCACTTTCCGAAATGACATGGCTTCTTCTTTCAGCGCGAAGCAGACGAGTAAGTGCATGACGAGAAAGATTTAAAACAAATACTGTCGCCTAATTTCCACTCCATTGGTAATCGTATCCTGCGGGCGGATCGTAATAAGCTGCGACTGAGTAGCCCCCATTGGGATAGCGAATCGTGCTGTTCCAATAAATATTGATGTAGCTGGCGTGGCTGTCCACAAAACTGATCATATTTCTGGAATCGTTATATATCGGCAAACCACCTGGCACAGGCAGTTTCGGCTGATGCCATGAATAGGGCAAGAGGGCCGACGCTTCCACAACCAAAACTGTTTTGGCGGAATTTTTAACAGCACTGAGTTTTTGGCCGCCGATGCCGGGCAAAGCTCCGTTATCAGCGAAATGGGGATAGTTGGTGAGCAGGTTCGCGCCGTTAAACGCATAACTCGAATAATCATAAGCAACTTGCTCGTGCTGGCCATGCGGCACATAGGCAAGGGAAGAGTCATTATAGTGAAATGTGTCTGCCGGGCAGGCGAAAACTTTATCCTGCGATGACGACGGCCCGTACAGGCCGACGTAGCTTTTCACGACCTCTTTGTAGGTGACATAAGTGGCGGTGCCCGTGTTAGGCAACGTATCGCCATTGTCCCCGGCATACACGTGAATGCCCAGATTGATCTGCTTCAGGTTGTTCAAACAAGTCGTTCGCTTGGCTCGGGCTTTCGCACTGGACAAGACGGGCAACAACAAAGCGACTAGGATGGCGATGATCGTAATCACCACAAGCAATTCAATCAGGGTAAATCCTCTGCCGGGCTTCATTGATTGAATCTGTCCCGTAAAAAATTTCTGTCCATAGATTTTCACTTTATTCCCGCCAGCCTTTCCTTCCAGATCCGATAAAGCTCGACTGTGGCGCGGACGTCGCGCAGGCAGTACTCGGCAATTTCGCGGAATTTGCCCTCGGCCATCAGCGTGTTCACGTCCATGCCGGTGACGCCGTGGCTTTTGGGCGATTCAATGCCGAACGCCTTGCAGTAAAAATCCAGGTTGAACCGCCGCGCCGCGCCCTCGCGCCCGCTCACCCCGTAAAACGTGAATTGTTCCGCGAGGTCGCAATGGGGTTCAACCGCGTAACGATAGCCCAGCCAGTTCTTTTTTGAAATCGGCACGTTGAGCAGCGCGGAGCGGAGATAAATGAACGGCACGTCGAAACCGCGCCCGTTGAAGGTCACAACCGAATCGTAATGCTTGGCCACGTCCCAAAACGCCGTGAGCAATTCAAATTCATCCGCGCAGGGCATGAATTCGACCGGCCCGGCCTCGGCACCGGTCTCCTCAAAATCTTCGGCGAGAAACAGCACCTGCCCGCGCTGCGTGTCTGCGTTAAGCATGGCCACGCAGACGACCTGCGCTGTGAACGGCCAGAGATTGAACTGTTGCCGGATTTCGGCGCGCTTCGTCTCGCGGGCCGGCTCCTCGGCAATCTTTTCGGCCTCGCGGAAAAGATATTCGCGTTGGGCGTCGTCAAAATTTTCCGGCGGCAACGCCGAAGTCTCAATGTCGAAAACAATGGTGGCCATGTAGACGGCCTCGTTTTAGAAGAGTCAGGCCGGTTCGGCAATCAAATCGTAGTCCGTATGGCCGATGATTTTGACTTGTGCAAATTCACCAATCGGTGCCTTGCCGCGAATGTAAACCCGACCGTCAATGTCCGGGGCATCGGCTTGACCTCGTCCGACGAGGAAATTTCGGATTTCGGATTTCGGATTTCGGATTTCGGGTTCCCGAACCAGCCCATGCTCCCATGAACTCACATTGGCTTGGCGGAGTTGTTCTTCGTTTGCACGGCCTTCGACCAGCACTTTGAGGGTGCGACCGACGAAGGATTCGGAAACCTGCACGGCGATTTTGTGCTGCGCCGCCATCGCGAGCTTGCGGCGCTGTTGTTTCACCTTGTCGGGAATTTGACCGGTCATCGCCCCGGCGCGCGTGCCGTCTTCCTTCGAATAAGCGAACACACCGAGCCGCTCGAATTTCGTTTCCCGGATGAAACCGAGCAACGTTTGAAAGCTGGCTTCGGTTTCGCCGGGAAAGCCGACGATGAACGTCGTCCGCAGCGCGATGCCCGGCACCCCGGCGCGGATTTTCTGAAGCAGGTCCATGATGTATTGCCGCGAGGTTTCGCGCCGCATCCGTTCAAGCATGTTTTCGTGGATGTGCTGGAGGGGAATGTCCACGTAACGCGCGACCTTCGGACATTCGGCGATGGTCGAGATGAGTTCGTCCGTCCAATGCGCCGGATGCGTGTAAAGCAGGCGAATCCAAAAATCGCCCTTGAGCGCGTTCAACTCGCGCAGCAATGTGCAAATGGTCGTGGCATCGGTGGGGAGCGATTGGACGGCGGCAGAAAATTTTTCCGGGGATGAAATCGCGCGGCCGGTGGCCGTCTGCAAAGACTTCGGGCGCAGATCGAGTCCGTAATAAGTCGAGTCCTGCGAAATCAGGTTCAGCTCCTTCACGCCGTCGGCAATCAGCGCCTTCGCCTCAGCGACGATGTCGGCCTGCTGGCGGCTGCGGTGCGAGCCGCGCATGCGGGGGATGATGCAGAAGCTGCACGGATGGTTGCAGCCCTCGGCGATTTTGACATAGGCAAAATGCTTTGGCGTGAGCCGGAAACGCGGCGTGCCGAAATCGGGGATGAAGATGGGGCGCTGGGTTACATCCACCAGCGGTGTCGAGGGTCGAGGGTCGAGGGTCGAGGGCAAAGCCACAACCGTTTTCGTCTTTCCGAATTTCCCCGTGCCACGAAGTGATTCTTCCTTTTTAGGTTCGGGGTCGAGTTCGGCAAGGCGCTTCATCACCTTGCTCTTCCTGCTCTCGACTCTCGACCCTCGACTTTCGACTAGGCGCTCCGCGCGCCTTGCCACCGCCTGTCTGACGATGTCCGCGACCTGCGCGACCTGGTCAATGCCCATGAAGGCGTCCACCTCAGGCAACAGTTGTGGAAGTTCCTCGCGGAACCGTTGCGGCAGGCAACCGGAAACAATCAGGCTCTGGCCGCGATTTTTGGCGGCGCGGACCTCGGCGGATTCGAGGATGGTGTCCACGCTCTCCTCCTGCGCGGCATCAATGAACGAGCAGGTGTTGACGATGACGGCGTCAGCTTGCGCGGCGTCGTTGGTGATTTCCATGCCGCTTTTGAGCAGCGCGCCGAGCATGATTTCGGCGTCCACCAGATTTTTGGCGCAGCCGAGCGAAATCAAGCCCACCCGCAACGGGTGTTGGCTGTTATTTGCTTTGGTCACAGGCTGGACAACTTACGCGATGCTTCTTTAGGGATGCAACAGTGCAGATGAACCTCGCGTCATACTCGCAAACTTGCACATGAAATCCTCAAATACATGATAAAGCGTTAGATACTTGGTGAGAATTTCATCACGGCTGGCCATGTCGTTGGTTATCATTTATTCCCCGTCTTCAGCAAGCCTTCCTCAGCGCGATTTGGCGTTGGGCAAAGGTCAGGACTTGTGCAGGCGGAAGAACCGGGCGCGGTTGGTCGGGGATGTCTGATAGTAAACCAGGCCGTTGTTGGTGGAAAAGTTTGCTGAGACAACGGTCCAGCCATTGGCTACAGCAAGATTGGTGCTGGATTCCAAATCAAACGGGATGGCGGTTCCCGGCCACGACACGACCGCGATGTTGTTGGAAACGGCGATGGATAGCACGGGGTTGGCCGTCAAAATTTCCGTGATCTGCGTGGACCAGATGCCCACGTCAATGCCCAAGGAGGAATCCACGCCGGACGGATACATCTGGATGGTCCAGAAACGATTGGGGTCGTCCGGATCAACGGAAATGGAACTGTAATCGCCCCAGCGGCTATCCGTCACCGGGTCGTCCAGAAGTTGGGCCAGGATTTCATTCGCGTCGTGATAGCTGGCGACGCCGGCCTGGAGCAGCATCGGGCTGCCGAACGTGGTCACGCCGTTCACGGTTTGGCCGACGCTGGCGTAGATACTGACAAAAGTGTTGATGCTGGAACCGTTGTAGCCGATGACGACGGTGCCGCCGGCGTTCGCTCCAATCGAAGGGAAAAACAAATCCAGGTTGGGGTCGGCAATGGTACCGGATTCCATCAGCGCGTGAGTCGCCGCGTTGATCCGATACCAGCGGATGGCGATGCGGCCATTCACTTCCGTGTTGTGAATGGCGTAAAGCACCCCGCCTACGGCATAAACTTTGGCGCTGATCCGGCCGTCATTGGCTTGAAGCGTGGTGGTTCCGTCCGGCTGAACCGGATTGAAAAGCGGGTAGCCCAAATCGAAATTGAACGGAACGACATAGGGGCTGACGTTGATGCTGGTGGCCACCGTGAGCGTGGCACCGGGGCTGGCGGCATTCTGAACGGCGAAACTCACGACGTTCGAATGCGGGTCACTGTCGTTTCCAACGTCGCCCATGGCCAGCACGCTGCCGGTGCTGCTGCCGTCGAAGCAGATCGCCGGTTGCAGGACCTGGCCGCGATTGGTGTAGGACATGACGCCAAACCAGGTGCGATTGGCGATGGTCGGGGTGGCGGCGAGCAAATCCGCTTTGGGAATCGAAACCAGCCCCGGGCCAACATTCGTTTGAGCGTGAATAAAATCGCCGGAAATATAGACGCCATTCGCATCCACCCCCAGCGTCGGAAAGTCGGCAAACCTGCCCGTGCTCGGATCGGCTCGAAATCGAAAGCCTTGCCACGGACCGGTCGGGTCGGACGTGGCCGAAACCGCGAACAGGAAGTTATTCGCCACCCGGGTGGGGTCGGAGACGGTGGCGTTGAAATCCACCTGCGAGGCAAACCACCGCTGGGAGGTGGGATCGTAAATGACGCGCGGATCGGTGACCGCCGAAGACGACGAAATGATCAACCCGGCCTCTGTCCAGAAGTCCGCGTCGGTGATCCGCACCACATCCTCGACGTTGGTTTTGTTGTAGAACGCCACGGTGCCATTGATGAATTCCACGAAATGGCTGGGGCCAATTGCGCCGTTGGCATCCGGCGGCAAGGCCTGGGAAATGTCGCCATAAGTGCTGCCGGTGAAATTCTGGCCGATCTTGACCGCCACTTGGGCGCATGCACACGCAACGGCCAGCAACAGGCAAAAAACGGATGCCCCTGCCCACGGACAAGGGCTTCTTCGGGATAAATTCATCAAGACTTAGAACATACTACCGAACCCGGGTTTGTCGACTTTTCAACCCAAGCCGGCTCAACGCAAGCCGGTTCTCATAGAAGCATCGGCCGAAAGGAATGCCCGGGCAATCCAGAGGCAGCGAAGATGGGAAGCTGTCCTCCAGGAATTTTTTTGTCACACCAGCGCCAAACTCCTCTTCGAAGAGGACGGCCACCTCGAAGAGGGAAGGATTCTTGATTCCGGCATCAATGATTGTCTTGGCGGTCGAATAGAGCCGCTGTGCGATATGTGGCGTGACACCTCGCCCCGCATCTGACGCTTCAGCGTATCCCAAAGCGGCCTCCGTATTTCTGGGAAGACTAACTTCTTGATGGCTTGCCGCTCCAGAGCATCGCCGGGCTTAGCCGCAGCAATTAGGTCGAGAATACTCGTGAAGTAATCGTGAAATCGTTTGTAGCCTCCCAGAAGTTCTGGAATTCGCGTCGAACGGAGACGTGCTGGGTCAATATGCAGGAGGGAGTCAATTCCAAGGTGGGAGTCGAACACGCCGTATTTCCAAAGTTGGCTTGTAGAGACTCCCAACGATTCACTGAGAAGCATACGCTGCTACGGGTTGAAAATGTTTTCCACCTTCGCCTTCACCGCTTCGTACATTTTGATCAGCGGCGGCCAGCCCCGAACTCCGATAAATCGCGAGCAGGAGCTTTCGGGGTTCACCATTCCTTTCTTCGTCGCCTCAATGCCGAGTTTGCAGTTCACGTTTTCACCAGCGGATTGCGGGTCTTGAGTTTCGGGAACATGGAGAAGTCGCGATCGGCGGTCCAAAGTTCGCGCACGCCGTGGTGCAGGCACAGCGCGGCAACGCGCGCATCGTGGATGCGCGGGCCGGATAATTTTGCGGCCAACGCAAGCTCGCGCAGCTTGTCGAAATAACTCGGACTTTCGGAGAGCAGATGCAGATTGCCGCTCGCCAGCCACGCATCGACCGCCGCCAAAGCCTGGTTCAGCGGCGTGGGTGGCCGGTAAATGTTGGTGTGGGTGACAATGCCGATGAATTCATGAACGCACGGCCACGGAATCGCCCACGGCGCGGATTGGTGCCGCAACGAATCAACCAATTCTTTGGCCGCCACGTGGAATTTGCTGTCCTCGCGGTGCGAATAAATCAGCAGATTGGAATCAACCGCAATCACGAGCCGCGTCCCCGATAGATTTCGTCGCGGATTTTTTCCCACGAAGCGTTCTTGAATTCATCGGTCAATCCTTTGCCGCGAAAGGTGACGAGCGGTGGAAGTTTTCTGGCCTTGCCCTGTTGCTTTTCCTTCAACACCAATCGTAAGCCCTGCTCGGCAATGGCGCGGAAAGTAGTTTTTTCTTTTCGGGCTACACCTTGCGCGCGCGCGAACAAGTCATCGGCGATTTCAATCGTTGTCTTCATAATATGGCGACCCATATTCGCACGGCTGGCCGCCCATATCAAGCGGCATTTACGAACAGGGAATTGACCTTCTTCCGCACTGCCTCATCCATCTTGATGAGCGGCGGCCAGGGTCGTTTGAAGCCTTCGCCCGGAATTTTCTTCGTCGCATCAATGCCGAGTTTGCTGCCCATTGCCATTTCGCTGGTGGCGTGATCGAGCACGTCGGCTGGCCCTTTGGTAAAGATGCTGTCGCGCTGCGGGTCGGTGTTGGCGCAGAGGCGGAACAGCACTTCGCTCGTGTTGTGCACGTCCACGTCGGCGTCCACCACCACGATGTATTTGGTGAACATCATCTG
>DAIRTX010000040.1:0-32858 GCA_036803685.1 Verrucomicrobiota bacterium
TCGACGTCGTGGACGAGCCGGAGAACAAAAAATATCCGATGCCGCTGTTCACTTCGGAAAAATACAACTGCGAAGTCGGCCGCATCCGTCTGGATTGCGCGCTGGACAACGGGTTGTGCTTTTGGGTGAGCGGCGACCAGTTGCTCAAAGGCGCGGCGCTCAACGCCGTGCAGATCGCGGAAGAGTTGCTGAAGTGATTATTTAGTAGGGACGACCTGCTGGTCGTCCGAGGCTGCGCGGCAGCGCAGCCCTACCATTTCACGGCGTTTTGAGCCGGTAGAAGCCGCTGTTGTTGGTTGGTGACTGTATCACTTTGTTTTGCAAATTGGAGAGGTCCAGCACGAGCGGGTTCGTCACGTCCGTCCAACTGCCCAAATCAGAACTTTGCTGCATTACGAAATTCGTCGAAGGCACGAGCCACGAAAGCGTGAGATCGCCGCGCGAAGGCATGATGTTCATTGAAGGCGCTGGCGTGGAACATAAAGTGTAAATCAGGCCTAAAATATAACGTCCTGATACTGCGACCATTTTGTTGCCATCTGCCGAACAGGCGACAAAAGTCCATTCCTGATTGGGCACAGTGTTTGATGTCCAGGTTGCTCCTGAATTCGTCGAGGTATAAATCGGCCCCAGGTCCTGTGGTCCAGAGAGTGAACTAGCCACTGCCACAAGCTTTGTTCCGTCCGCCGATGAGGCGACGCAAGTCCAATGATTGCTTGGCGCACTTGTCGCCGCCCAAGTGGTCCCTGAATTCGTCGAAATGTAAATCGGACATCCATTGAAATGTTGATCCCCGTAAAATGCCGCCACCAGTCTTGCTCCATCTGCCGAGGAGGCGATGACTTGCAAAGAGCTCCCGCCCTGCCACGATATCGGCGGCGATGTTATTTGCATCCAAGTGACTCCTGAATTTATCGATCTATAAATGGAGTTCTGCAACTGAACCACCAACGTGGTGCCATCTGCCGATGAGACAACAGAATACCAGGAAAGTTTGGGCGCGTTGGTTTGCTGTATCCATGTTACTCCTGAATTTGTTGATGTATAAATTCCGCCGTCATTGGATACCGCCGCCAGTTTAGTTCCATCCGCCGATGAGGCGACAGAATCCCAAAAGTAATTAGTGGGCGCACTAGTCAGCATCCAAGTGGTTCCTGAATTCGTCGAGACAAAAATCGCACCCCCACCATTGTTACGACTGTTAGATGCCATCACCGCTAACTTGTTTCCATCCGCCGACGAGGCGACGGAGGCCCAATAGTAATTAGTGGGCGCGCTAGTCAGCAACCAAGTGGCTCCCGAATTGGTCGAGGTGTAGATGTTGTTAATACCGTGATAACCATCTTCAATCGCCGCCACCAGTTTGGTTCCATCCGCTGACGAGGCAACGCAACTCCAGTAATTGGCTGGTGCACTCGTCTGTGTCCAAGTTTGGGCAAACGTGGGATCAGCCATAGTGAACAATCCACCCCAAGCAGCCACAGCCAGCAGCATGGGTTTGATGATTTTCATGGATGTTCTTGCGTCACTTAACCACTGAACAAAGCTTTTTCAAATCAATTTCAGCACACGGCGTGCCGTTTCCTTGGTGAAAACGCCGACGGATTTGACCGTTGTAGCCTTGGCTGCGTCCATGATTTTCAAAATCTGCCCTACAGCGCGGCGCTCAACGCGGTGCAGATTGCGGAAGAGTTGCTCAAATAATCCCCGTAGCAGCGGACGTGAGTTCGCTCACTATTTTCTGCCAGTAAAATTAGAGCCGACTCACGTCGGCTGCTACGAATGATTTTACGGCTTGGCTGCTTCCTTGGTGTAGGCGACGAGGGATTTGATTTTTGCCTCGGTGGCGGCGTCGCGCACTTTCACGATTTTTCCCCACGGCGCCTTTTCGTCGGCGTTGATGGCCAGCACGAGTTGCGGGTTTTTCGCCGCCTGCTTCAGCAGTTCGCTGCGGAGCTGCTCGTAAGTCACGGACAGCTTTTCCAGATAATAAATTCCATTGGTGTCAATGCTAACGACGAACGGGGGATTGTTAGTCGCGCCGGATTTTTGCCCCTGCGAGGATTCGGGGATGGCGAGCTTTAACGCCGATTGCTGCTTGAACGTCGTCGTCACCATCAGGAAAATCAGCAGCACGATGAGCACGTCCACCAACGCGACGATGATGACCGCCGGCGCGCTCCGCCTTTTGTGAACGAGGAAACGCATGTCAAATGGGGTTTGGCGTCTAGTGTTTGGCGTCTGGGGCAGAATGCGATCCGCGATCCGAGGCGCGAGACCCCAGACCCGAGACGCCAGAGCCTGATTCGCTGTATTGCCGCCGGATGAAGTCGTCGCAGAGCGCCTCCATTTCCACGGCGAGCACCTCGACTTTTTTGCTGAAATAACTCCAGGCGATGAGCGACGGAATGGCGATGAGCAAACCCATCAACGTTGCGTTCAAAATCAGCGCGATGCCCTTGGCCAGCCGCGCCGCGTCGTTCAAGCCGGTCAGTCCGATGTCGCCGAACAGCGTCATCATGCCCGCGATGGTGCCGACCAACCCGAGCAACGGCGCGATGCCGACGATGATTTCGAGCACGACCAGGCCGCGTTCGAGCCGGACGATTTCATGGCGCGCGGCGGTTTGCAGCGCGTCCACATTATCCGCCTTCGGCCAGTCGAGATGGTCGGCGGCGAGGAGCAGCAGGCGTCCGAGCGGCGACGGTTTTTGTTTGCACACACGGCGGAACGCTTTCACTTCGTCGCGCGATTTGCAGGCGGTGAGCGCGCCGGTGATGTCCGGCGGCACAACCTTTGTCCAGCGCAACGCCAGTCCGCGCTCCACGATGAACGCCAATCCGATGACCGAAGTCAGTCCCAGCATGATGTAAACCGGTATTTCCATAAAAATTTTCCGTCATTCACCGCCACCCGCATCAGTAATAATAAAACGTGAACGTGATTTCGCGATAATTCTCGCCGATCATCCGCCGCATGTCGCCCGGCCACGGCGCGAACGGCGCCGGATCCGTCACCGCCTTTTGACAAACGTAGCCCAGGATGTCGCCGACGGTGTTTCCCAGAACCTTCATATCGGCAATGCTTCCGTCGTAATTCAAGTGAAATCGCAACATCACCTTGCCGCTGCGGTCCATTGCGAATTGCCGGCTGTCCAGCAAATCATCCCAACGCTGTGTCACCGCCTCAATGAACGCCGCGTCATACGCGCCGAACGGCGTCGCCTTCACGTCGAACGACGGCACCAGCGCCGGACGCTGTGTCCCGCCCTCCTGCTTCATCTGCACGCCGGGCAAACGGTGCGCTTGCTGCTCGCTCGCCTGCTTCATGGTGCGCGGACGCGGTTGCTCCTGCGGCTGAGAATTCTTCGGCTTGCCCAACGTCAAATCGCCCGGCCGGATCGCCGGTTGCGATTTTTGCTGCGACGCGGGAGGCGACGGTTGCAGTTTGTTGACATTCGGGCGCGGCACGTTCTCGGTTTTGGCGACCTCGGTTTGTTTGCCTTTCAATTGCGGAACGTCTTTGTTTCCCTTGGTCGGGTCGGCGGCGCGGGAATTTTGGCTGGAATAATATTTCGTGTTTTGCGGCGCTTCGGTCGTCGGTTGTGCCACCTCCACGAACGTCAGTTGTTCTTCGTTGTTTTGAAGCACTGCCAGCGGCCCGGTTTTGATTTTTGGCACGAGATGCAGCCAGATTGGCAAATGTAATTGTTGCCACCAGCCGAGTTGTTTGCCCGTTTCATAACCGCCCCACGCGAACAAATGCACCGCGAGCGACAACGCCAGCGCCAGGCCCAGCCGCCGCATTTCGGGGCTGCTGAGCCGCAAAGAATCAAATCGTGCGCCGACTCCGGTCATCCCGGCAAGTTTGCCGCAGGAATGCGAGACCGGCAACTATCTTTACCACGGGGCCAGGTTGATTTGTGTCAGATTCATTCCGGCACCGTCACCATCAGCAGCAGCGCCAACAGCCCATCTTTCAACCATGGCCCCTGCGCCATTGATGGTTGTCTGCCTTCAGGTTTTTTCATGACAGTGGCCATTGGGTTGCGCCGTCGCACAGCGCCGGGCCATGGTTTCGCGGACGGTCGCGGGAGCGCATGGATGGTGGCGAGACTTTGGCAGCTTGATCATTTTTCTTCTGCCGTTCGGCGCGGCTGCCCGATAATTTATTTGGCGGAACCTGACGGCCCCGCAGCGGGTGCATTGCTGGAAACAGTTGCCGCGGCGGGTGTGTTCGTCGAAACCGTCATTGGGGGCACATTGGTTTCACCCGGCATTCCCAGTTGCGTGCGAATGACGGCGCGCATGGCGTAGGGTGCGCCTTGTTGCGGATCAAGCAATTGGTTGAGCACGGCGCGATTGAGGTCGGCGAACGGGGGCAGGCCGATGCGTTGCAGGTTGCTTTTCATGCCGGAAATTTCCGCCTGGTAGTGCTCGTAAACCCTGGCCGCGAGCAGCTTGAATCCGGCATAACGGTCGTCCTGCCCGATGGCCAGTTCATAATAGGAACGGGCGAGCAGGCCTTGAATCGCCGCCGTCGTGCGGTCCTGCGACGTGTCGCCGATGTCCTCCTGCACCCGCGCGACGGCGTATTGGTCGAGGGTGACGTTCTGTGGGAAGGAATTAGGGTCGCCGTCAATGATGGGTTTCTCGGGATATTTCTCGCCCAGATAACGAAACCATTTTGCCGCATCGGCAATGCGATTGTCTTCATAAAGAAAATAGATCGCGCTGCGCAGAAAATTCCGATGGGCGGTGGCGATGTGGTCGCGGTTTTTTTCGTCTTCCTTCATCATCGTCTCATAGGTGTCATTGACCTTGGGAATCAGGGCGAGGTTCGGGCCCAGTGCATACGACTTGTTGAAGGGATTGGCGATGAACCGCCCATGATAAAACGCCGCCTGCATGGATTGATAAATGTTGCGGCGCACCGTGATCCAATCGTCCGCCTTCACCTTGTCAGGATTTTCCTTCGCCTTTTCCAGACCCAAAGCGCCCCAGTAAATCGCGTGCGCTTCGGGCAGCCGCCAGTCGAGCGGACCGTATTGCGCGTTCATTTTTTCCGCAAAGGCCGGGTCCATTTTGTATTTTGAGCGAAGCAATGCGGCGTTGGTGTTTTGCGGCTGGAGCAATTCAGAAAAGTTCGTCCCGTTGGCGCCAAAGAACGGCATCATTTCCCTGGCCCACTGCTGCTTGTAATACAAATTCGCGTCATCGAGGTTTTGACCCATTTTGTGCTGAAAGAACCAGGCCAGTTCGCGGTACATCAGGACATCGTTGGGATTGTAACGCAGGCCGTCATCGCGCAGCAGTTCAATGCCCCGCTCCACCCAGCGCCAGCGATCGGCATAGACTCCCGGACTGTTCTCCTTGAACTTCACCGAAATGTTGTAGGCCATGTTCCACGCTTGAAACAGCCAGACCTGCGTGAAATGCGGTTCCAGGGCCGTGATCCAGTCCGCCAGTTGTGCCGCCTCGAAATACTTGTCGTCCAGTTGCAAATCGTTGGCGCGAATCCAGAGATAGTTGGAAATCAACCCGCGGAAACCGCCCAGCGCGACCGTCGTGAACGCCAGCAACGGCGGCGCCCCCGTCAACGCCGACGCGCGCGTCAATCCCAGCCGGTCGCGGTCGCGGTTCAACGACTGCTGCACCCGGCCGGAACCGGCCAGCAACGCCGCCGCCAGCAGCAGCAAAAGAATTTTCCTGGCACGCGCGCTCATTGGTTTCCCTGCGCCGTCGCCAGTTCACGCCGGTTGAACAACAAGATGCCGATGCCGCCGATGATGCCGCCGAGCAGCAAAACGATCTGCCCGAAGGCCGTGCCCAGTTCCGTCCACGAAATGCTGCGCCCGCTGCTCAACGCATCCACCGGCGAAAAAACTTTCACGAGATTGATGACCGTCAAAAAAGCCTTGAACAGCGGGATCAACACCATATCCACCGGCGAATGCCCCATGACGCCGGTCTCCCCGTTGCCGCCCACGACCGTGCCCGCATCCACCGCCTCGGCCAGCGTGCCGCTGGAAAGCACCATCACCACCACCGTCAGGGAAAAAAACGCCGCGACGGGAAACGTCAAAAAGCTCGCCGCCATCAATCCCAACGCCGCCAGCAGCGCCATCCAGCAGAAAATGATTCCCAGACCGCGCGCAAAATTCAGGGCGAAGCCCCCTTCGGGATACAGCACTTCCATCCCATCGGCGAGCGGGAACAACAGCGACGTATCGTTCGGATTCACGAAATCAACCGTCAACACGCCCTGCTCGTCAAAAAGGTTCGCCGGAATTTGAAACTCGTGGAACGTGTCCGGCGCAAGGCTCATCGGCTCCAACCGCTGGTACGGTGTTTTCCCCGGCACGCCGACCTGCCACAAGGCGACGAACGTGCCGGACGGGCTTTTTTGCGCGGAGTTAAATTTCACGCGCAGTTGCAATGGTTTGTCGTGCAGGAAATTTTTGGCGAATCCCAGATCAATCCGCCATTCGCGCGAATATCCCGGCGGCACGAGCTGGAAATCCGCTCTGACCAGTTCGCGGATTTGCTTGCGCACTTCCGGCATGTCCACCTTGTCCACGGGACTGTTCTTCAAACGCGCCTCCAAAATCCGTTCGGTTTCCGCTTCAATGGCTGCTTCATGGCTGGATTCCTTCGCCGAACCGCGCGCCACCAGCACCTGTTCGCGCAAAACGATTTGTTCCGCCGCCGGCAATTTCGCCGCGCGCCATTGCAGCAATCCGTAAACGCCGGCGCCCGACAATGCCAGCAGCGCGGCGTTCAGCGACATGATGCCCAGCCATTTGCCCAGCCAGATTTGCCAGCGCGCGATGGGCTTCGTCGCCACGATCTGGATCTGGCACTCCTCGATGTCGCGCGCCAGCGTGCCGCAGGCCAGCCAGAGGGTGGAAAGGCCGAGCAAGGCGGTGATGACACTCAACGTGTACGTCAGCAGAATCTGGGTGAACCCGCGCGCCGTGCCATCGTCCTTGATCAAAATCGGCAGGCCCACCACCGCCGCCAGCAACAACACCGCAATCACCAGAAACAGCCGGAACCGAAAGGCGGCTTTCCAGGTCAACCAAGTGATGGCAAGCAGTCTTTGCATCAGTAAATCGTCCTCGTTCTCGTCCTCGTCCTCGAACTAGGGTTTCTTCCCCAGCAGCGACGAAAGTTTTTCGTCCGCCTTTGAAAAATCCACCGGTTTTTCTTCCGTTGCGGGCTTCGGTTTGCCGGCCGACGGCGTTGATTCGGCGGCTTTGGTCAGCGCTTCCAGTTTTTTGTCGTCCACCTTCGGCCCGGTGGCAACCGGCGCCGCCGGTTTTGGCTGGGCAGCCTGCGGCGAAGTCAGTCGTTCCAGAATTTTCTCGGCGGGCGGTCTTTCCTCTGCGCCGCCGCGCAGGTAAGCCGCCACGCGCGCGCCGGAAGTGGCGCCGGAAGTTTCCGCCGCGGCCCGGCGCGCCTTTTGCACCACGTCGAGAAAGTAGCTCTCCAGGTTCTGCGTGGGCGTATCAATCCTGACCTTGTCCGCCGCCACGTCCCGGCGGATGATTTCCAGCACGCGCTCCATGGTTTCCCGCGACAACGCGGGCGTGGTGATGCGGATCGCGTCCGGCGTGGCGAGCAAATCCTTGAGCGCGCCCATCGCCTGGATTTTGCCGCCGTAATAAATCACCACCCGGTCACAAACGTCCTCCACGTCCGACAGCAAATGACTGCTCAAAATCACCGTCTTGCCGCGCCGGGTCAGCGCCAGGATGAGGTCCTTGACTTCGCGGCAGCCAATCGGGTCAAGCCCCGAGGTCGGTTCGTCGAGAATGACGAGGTCGGGGTCGTTGATGAGCGCCTGCGCCAGGCCGATGCGGCGTTGCATGCCCTTGGAAAATTCGCCGACGGAACGCATGTGGACCTGGCTCAAACCGACCATTTCGAGCAATTGTTCGATCCGGCTGGCGCGCTCGCCCTTGCCGAGATGAAAAAGGTTTCCGAAAAAATTGAGCGTTTCGCGCGAATTGAGGTAGCGGTAAAGATACGATTCCTCGGGCAGATAACCGATGCGCGATTTGGTCTGCACATGCCGCGGTGAATGGCCGAAAACCTCGATTTGCCCGCGCGTCGGGTTGAGCAAACCGAGCAACAGCTTGACCGTGGTGGATTTGCCGGAGCCGTTCGGGCCGAGCAGGCCGAACACTTCGCCGCGCCGCACGTCGAAATCCACATTGTCCACCGCGCGCGCCTTGGGCCGGTTCCAGAAATCCTTGAACACCTTCGTCAGCCCGCGCACGGAGACGACGACCTCTTCGGATTTCCGATTTCCGGTTTGCGATGACGGATTTGGTTCAAGAGCGGTCATGTCTTTAAATTTTATTCGTTGGCGCGTTTGCGAAATAGTTCTGCCAAATCAGCTTTGTTTTTCTTCTTTTCAGCTACGTCAATCATGGCTGAATAAAGCTCCCAAGTCGCGGGCTGGACGTAAACACCATTCCGCGCGAGGAAAACCAGCGCGGCGACAACCGCTGTCCGTTTGTTTCCGTCAATGAATGCCTGTGATTCCGCCAGATGAAACGCATAGCCGGCGGCGATATCAAACACGTCTCCATGAGCGTAGTAAAAAATGTTTTTCGCCGAGGCCAGAGCCGATTCAACCAGTCCCGGATCGCGCAGACCTTCACTGCCGCCATGCTCGGCCAAGCTTCGAGCATGGATGCGAAAAACTTCATCGAGCGTCAGAAAAATTGGCTCGCTCACTTGGCCAGTGTGCTCAAAAGTTCCCGGTTTTCGCGGAAGACCACATCACAGGCTTCGTCAAACGAAAGCTTTTTCCCGAGCCACGGTTTGGCGTTCGTGCCCTGGCCCCCGACCACTTTCCTGGTCAGCAAAACAAAAAGCTCCTGCTGCTCCTTCACGGGCAGTTCTTCGATTTGTTGCATGATTTCACTGGCACTCATGGCATCAAATTAACCTCAATTCGCCGCGCCAGCAAGCCCGCGTACAAAACGACGACTTCGCCGTTCGATTGCGGATTTAATTCGGCGACGGACATAAATTCAGTTTCGTTTTCTAAAAACTGGTGAGAATAACGCCATATAAAGTGCCAGAAGCAAAGGCAATATACCCAAAACAACAATCCCACGATCAACTTCCCAGTATAAGATCCCGACAGTAAGGAAAACCAAACCAATGATTACACACACAGCATAGCCACCCACGATTGTATTTTTTTTTTTGCTTTGAAAGATTTTGCCAGCTTTTCTCACCGCCAGGTGTGCAACCATTTTTGCAGACCATTCCACCTCCTGTATTAATTATACAGTCGGCACAGAGCCATTTACCACATTTAGTGCAAACCGAAATTGCTTCAATCACAGGATGGTAAAAACATTTCATCAATAAACGCTCACGCCAGTTTCGGCGTGAGTTGGCCGGAAACTGGGCGTGGCGGTTCAACCGTTTCGGGATGGAAATGTTCCAGTTCCTCGCCTTTGCGCACGAGGCGGGCGCTGTTGAAAATCACAATCAACGAACCGACGTTGTGCAGGATGGCCGCGACAATCGGAGTCAGGTAGCCAAACGCCGCCGCCGTCAGGCCGACGATGATAAAAACGACGCCAAACATGAAATTCTGGTTGATGACCGCGCGGGTGCTGCGGGAGAGCTTCACGAGGAACGGCAGCCGGCGCAGGTCGTTGTTCATCAGCGCAATCGTCGCGCTGTGGATGGCCACTTCGCTGCCCGCGGCGCCCATCGCAATGCCAATGTCGCCCGCCGCCAGTGCTGGCGCATCGTTCACGCCGTCACCGACCACCGCCACGCGATAACCTTTCGCTTTTATGCCACGCACAAATTCGACCTTGTTCTGGGGCAGACATTCGCCCTGGGCCTCTTCGCAACCAATCTCAGCGGCCACGCGGGTCGCCACCGCCTGCCGGTCGCCGGAAACCATCGCGATACGACGAACTCCCGCTTCCTTGAGTTCGGCGAGCGATTCCTTCGCCTCGGCGCGGGTCTGGTCCTGCAAACCAACCCAACCGATGCACCTGCCGTCGCGCGCGACAAAAATCAAACTCCAGCCCTCGGCCTCGTTGAGGTCAACGGATTTCACAAAATCTTCGGTCACGCCGTTGTCCTTGAGCCACTGCGCCCGGCCCACGAGGATTTTTGCCCCGCCCACCTCGGCCTTCACGCCGCGTCCGGCGGTCTCCGCAAAATTCTGCGGCTCGGCCAGCGGCACGCCGGCTTCACCCGCAATTTGCGCGAGCGCCCTGGCTGTCGGATGGTTGCTGTATTTTTCCGCCGACGCCGCGCATCGCAACAATTCCGCCGGCTTGGTTTCGCCCAGCGGCATGAGCCGGCTGACGGCGAGCTGGCCGGTGGTCAGCGTGCCGGTTTTGTCGAAGACGAAGGCGTTGATTTTAGCCGCGGTTTCGATATCGGCGACATTCTTGATCAAAATGCCGAGACGCGCGGCGGCGGAAAGCGCGGCGACCATCGCGGTGGGTGTCGCCAAAATGAACGCGCACGGGCAGGAAACGACGAACACGGCGATGACGCGGTTCAGGTCGTGCGTGAATGCCCAGACGAGTGCGCCAATGACCAGCACGAGCGGCGTGTAAAAACCCATGTATTGGTCCACGATCTTCATGATCGGGAGTTTGGTTTTCTCGGCGGCCAGAATCAGTCCGCGCACGCGGCCCAGCGTCGTGTCTTCGCCGGCGCGGCTGACCTTGATTTCCAGGACCCCAGTCAGGTTTTGCGTGCCGGCAAAAACCTCGTCGCCGGACTTTTTGTCCACCGGCAACGATTCACCGGTGATGGTGGCCTGGTTGAACGAACCTTGCCCGCTGACAATGATGCCGTCCGCCGCGACGTTGTCGCCGGGACGGATGCGAATCACGTCGCCGATGGCGAGTTCGCTGGCGGCCACTTCTTCTTCGATCTCGGAATGTGCTGCCAGCGTCCCGCTGGCAGAAGAAGATTGATCTGCCGGCAGGATGCCGGCAGCACGTTTGATGCGGCGTGCTTTCGTGGGCGTGAGTTTGATGAGCGATTCGATGGACGCGCGCGCGCCCTCGGCGGTGCGGGTTTCGATGATTTCGCCGGTAAGCATGAAAAACGCGACCACGCCGGCGGTCTTGTAATCGCCGGAGGCGAACGCCGCGAGCACGGCGATGGCGACGAGTTCGTTGATGCTCAATCGGCCGACGCGCAGGTCCTTGATTGCCGTGACGACGATGGGATAGCCGAGGATGAGCGAGCCGATCATGGCGCTGGCGCTGGCGAGCGTGCTGCCGGATGCAAACAGCCAGTCCACGATGAAGGCGTTGAGGACGAAGACGACGCCCAGCACGGCCTGCCACAGGCGCACCACGGAGTGTTCATGGTCGTGACCGCAGCCGCACTCCGGCCCGTGCTCGTGTTCGTGGTGGCTCAAAAGTGAAGTGACTTGCATAAAATCAAAAACTCCGAAGGCCGAAATCCGAAAATCGAATTCCCAAAAGCCGTTCGCCGGAATTTTCGGGCTTCGGATTTTCTTCGACCTTCAGGCTTCGGATTTCGATTTTTAGTTTGTTTTTCACGGATTGGGGGTTGCCGTTTTCTGCTGCGGCGGCTCACGATTCAACATCAGCCGAAGTTCGCGCGGTTTGCCATCGGCGCGCTGCGGCAGAAAGATTTTGTCCTGCACGTTCGTCAACACCTGCGCCATGGCCTTGGAAAGTTCCAGTTGCGCGAAGAGGTTGGGGTTGCTCTCGTAGCGCGGCAGCAGCTTGATGAACGCCCCGGCGTCCGACACGACGGCGGTGACGAAGCGGGTGCGCGCGGATTCGGCGGCGTTGGTGATGGACGCGGCCTGCGCGCCGGCCTGGCTCAAGATGCGGTTTTCCTCGCTCAAGGCGTCGTTGATAAGCTTGTCGCGGTTCTGGCGCGCGGTGGTGACCATCGCAAACACATCCTTCAACTGGCGCGGCGCGACGCTTTGCACCTGACACTGGTCAATGGCCACGCCGAGATGCTCGCGTTCGGCGAGTTCGCTGACGCGCCGGCTGACGGCGTCCTGAAAACCGGCGATGTCGCGGGTGAGAATGTCGTCCACATTGAAGCGCGCGGCGGTGAGGATGAGGGCGTTGTTCACTGCGTTCTGCACGGCGTTGGAAATGCCGGCGAGATTGAAATTGTGATTGGTGCCGCTGGTGAAATTGAAGATGGCCGTGCGCGGGTCGTCAATGTGATAGGAAACGGTGGCGCGGGTGTGGATGATGTTGCGGTCGGCGGTGACGACGTAGCCGTCAATCTGCGGATTGAGCGACGGGCCGGCGGGCGGTTCGGTGCCGGCGAGTTCCATTTCCGGCGTGGTTAGAAACCAGCCGATGGTGGAGGTGACCTTCTGGATTTCTGTGATGGGAATGCGGACGACTTCGTCAACCGGATACGGAAACGACCAGTATAATTTCCCTGAACTCAACAGCATTTTCTGGCCTTCGCCTTGCGGCTTGCCGAAGCGGAGAATGACAGCTTTTTCCTGCGGCCCGACGGTAAAAAATCCCGCGCCAAGGATGACGAAAACGAGTGCCACCATCGCGAACTTGACGATGACGAAGCTGCTGCGCAACGCCTCGGCCAGCGCCTGTGAACCGGCGTCCTGCATTTCCGGCGGATGCGAATGATCGTGATGGTCGTGGTCACTCATGGCTCAATCACTTCGTTTGCGGATTTGCTGGCAGGTTGCGGAACAAATCAAACGGCGGCGAGCGCTCGTCGAAAATCAAGGTCGCCTTCTGGTTCAACGATGATTTCAATGCCTCAAGCTGCAACTGGAAAATCGCCAGTTCCGGGTTTTGCTGGAACACGCTCAAAGTCTTCGCGGCCTCGGCCACGCCTTCGCCCTCGATGCGCGTGGCGGCGGCCTGCGCGTTGGCGATGACATCGGCGGCCTGACGTTCGGCGGCGGACTTGATCTTCGTCGCTTCGGCCTCGCCCTTGAACAGCGCTTCGTTGATGAGTTTCTGCCGCTCGGATTTCATGCGGTCGAACACCGTCTGCGTCACGTTTTCCGGCAGACCGAGTTTTTTGATGCCCAGAAACTCTATGCTGATGCCGTAATTTTGCGCGGCCAGTTCATTTTGCACGGACGCCTTGATCTCGTTTTCAATCGCCTCGAACTTGAGTTGCGACGGATCGGAATTCACGAAGTCGGACAAATTGTGTTTGCCG
Organism: Verrucomicrobiota bacterium; assembly: GCA_036803685.1. Taxonomy (GTDB): domain Bacteria; phylum Verrucomicrobiota; class Verrucomicrobiia; order Limisphaerales; family UBA11358; genus UBA11358. The sequence continues at coordinate 13,209 of DAIRTX010000040.1, forward strand.
ATGACTGCCGACTTGGCGCTGCGCAGCATGGTTTCAAGCTGGCGTTGCGCGGCAGCCACGGAACCGCCGGCGAACTTCGGAAAAAATTCCTTCGCGTCGGAAATCCGCCAGCCGACATAGACGCTCACTTGGAGCAAAGTGCTGTCTGCCGTGAGATTTTCGCTGAACTTGTCCTCGAAATTCTGCACGCGCTGGTCGAAGCGATAGACCTGCTGGATGGGCCACGGCCATTTGAAATAAAGGCTCGGCTGGTCAATGTTGTTCGCGGCGGGCTTGCCGAACGTCGTCAGCACGGCGACTTCCGACTGGCGCACCTGGAAGGTGAACAGCAGCAGCGCAAAAATCACCACCAGCACGGCGGCGATGATGACGGTAATCAGATTTTTTTTCATGGCGAATTGGTGACGGAAAGGTTCAAAAGGTCGTCGCGGATTCTGTCTTCAAGATTGAAAATCACCACGTCCTGCGTGTTTGTGACGAGCAAAACATATTTCCGCGCGCCCTTGGTGGCCGCGGCGAAACTCTGCAAATAAAGCCGCTGGCGATAAACCGACGGCGCGGCCTCAAAAGCGGGGATCTGGTTCGTGAACAGCGCCGCCTGTGCCAGTTTTGAGGTCACGAGCTGGACGCGCTTTGCGTCGGCGACATTGGTGACCGTGAACGCCTGCGCGTCGGAAACCGCGCTCAAACGGATGGCGGCGGCTTCGGCATCGAGGATTTTCGCGAGCTTGGTCTGCTGCGCGCCGACGACTTTTTCGTAGGTGGCAGCGACTTCACCAGCCGTCGGCGGATGAATGTCCTGCAGACCGACAAAAATGATTTTCGCGCCGAGCGAACGGGCATTGGCCGAGTTTTGGATCTTCTCGCGCAATACTTCCGCCGCCTGCAAACGGCCTTGCGACAGCACTTCGTTCAAGTCCACACCGGCGAGATAATGAATGACTTCGCGCGTCGCCAAATCTTTCAACAACGTCTCCGGCTCGCTATTTTTATAAACCCAGTCGGTGACGTTCGTGATTTGAAATTGGATCGGAATGCTGACGGTGATGAAGCCGACCGCTTGCGCTTTGTTCGCGTCATTCGTGCCGGTGCTGGCGGTTGCCGACGTGACGATGGCGCGGTTGCCCACGAGGAAATTTTCTTCTTTCGCATGACTCACCGTCCAGAGAATCGTGTTCACCGATTCGCTCTGTGCGTCGGGCGTATAGCCGACGGCGAAAGACTGAATCTGCTCGGTGCGGAAACGGTAAATCTTGTCGGCAGGCCACGGCAGTTTCAAATGCGCTCCGGGGCCGAGCGTCGCCAACGGCTTGCCGAAATGTTCCAGCACCGCCTGTTCGCCCGCGTCAATGAACACGACGGTCGTGGACAAAATCAAAGCGGCGAACTGCACGAGCAGCAGCGCCGCGAGATTTTTTTGGAGCGCCTGAAAAAACCACGTTTCCGAAACCTTGAAGCCGAACTGGTAATCCAGCGTCTGCGCCGCCGTGGTGAACAGGCTTTCCGGCTGCGCCAGAATGCCGACAACGCGGCTTTCGTAGAGCGGCCGGGCGATTTTTCCCTTCACGCGCGGACGATAAATTTCCAGCAGCAGCGTCAGGAGATTTTCCACGGCCATCAAACCGAGCAACACGCACAGGCCGCGCGCAACCCAGAAATCCGCCTTCGGAAATTTCGCCTCGACGCCCGCGATGCCGAGCGCGGTGAACGCGCAAATGTAAGCGCCCGCCAGAAGGAAACTCGCGCCGGGCCGGAGCAAGCGGTGATTTTCCAGCTGCGCAATGGTCACGGAAAACCGTCCGAGCAAAAACAACAACAGCGCGAAAATTCCGAACAGCGACAACGACGCCATCGCCCGGTCGGGCACAACGCCGTTGGTGGTTTTGGAAATCCAGCGCCAGAGCAGCCACGCGCCGCCCGCTTCGAGCAAAAACAGCAGCACGCCGAAGCCCGGCACAAAAAACTTTTCGAATTGCGCGCGCGCGCGTTGCGCCGGAAAAATCTCCGCGTCCTTCGCTGCAAACAGTGTCGTTTCGCCCCGGGCGCGGGCCAGTTCCTCGAACTCCAGTTTTTCCAGCCGTTCGTTTTCCTCGAGCCGCATCTGGAACCAGCCGGCGAACGCCACGAGCACGCCGAGGCCGAGGAAAATCGCGCACGCCTGACCCGCCAGCGAGTTTACGTAACTGGTCACGACAAATGCGGCGATGAAGATCATTACCGCCGCGACCAGGTTCACCAGACCGTTTTTTTGAACGTTGCGTTCCATGCTTAACTCAATTCCCGTTCCTCAAACAGGGCCGTGCCCACGGCCAGCGCCGCGCCGGCATAAGCGACCGCATAGGCAAAGGCCTTGCCGACATAACCCCAGTGGAACGTGCTTTTGCCCATGTCCAGGGCGTCCGCAAGCCAGAAAAGCTGCCAGTTTGGAACGATGGTGTAAAGCGTCGAAGCCCACCATTTGCCCGCCTCCGCGCGGGTGCCAAAAAAATAATCCGACATCAGACCGGCCAAAAAGAACGCCGAGCAAATCGCCAGCGTGGGAATCGTGTCCAGCCGGGTCGAGCACGCGAGCGCCAGTGCCGCCAGAATCCACAGCGCGAACAGAATCAGGATCCCCGCCGGCACCAGCCGCCAGTCCACGTGGGTCTGCGCGCCAAAGGTCTGCATCTGCCGGGTGAATTGAAAAACCAAAAACGCCGCCAGCGTCGCCGTCACCACCAGCGCCAGGACCGCGTCGCTCACAAACGGCCGCCGCAGGAAAAAATTACTGAAGCCCGCCAGCGCGTAAGCCACCGTCACCCCCGCCGCAAAAATGCCGAGCGCGGGCAGATTGGTCTTGCCGTAGGCGTCGAACGACATCCAGTTGGCGAGCAGCACGCCGATGAGGTTGACATAGGACAACAGCGTCAGTGCGGCGGCGAGTCCGGTGTATTTGGCCAGGAAAAATTGCGCGCGGCCGACCGGTTTCGACAGCACCGCCAGCGCCGTGCCCGTGCGGATTTCGTGCGCCAGCGATGCCGACGCGCTCAACACCGCGCCGAGCAGCCCCGACAGCAGCATCACCGCCAGCGCGCTGGTGGAGACCAGCTTCGGTTCGTCGCCAAACGCAAAGTAATACGGCACGGCCAGAAAAATTTCGAAGAGCACCGACGCCGTCATCAACAACAGAAAAACCGGCTGCCGGATCAATTCCATGAAGGCATTGGTGGCGATGGTAAAAAATTGTCGCATGTCGAATATCGGCCGAAAGGTTAATTCCCCGGCGGCTGATTGCCAACGGTTAATCCGCCTAAAATACAGGTCATATCTGAGTTTTCAGGGAAATGGAGCATCCGGCGGACGATTTTGTTCAAAATAAAAATCAGGCCATCGCACGAGCGATGGAATTCCACCAAACGTCATGAAGTTCGGCCAACGGCGCGCTGAATTCCCCGGCGGCGGTTTTAATCGTCAACTGGTCGCCGCCCACCCTGCCAATCTGCGCGGCGGGCACCCCCATCAACTTCGCGCGCTCGACCACCTTCACCGCGTCAAGCGGTTTGCACGTGATGACCACGCGGCTTTGCGTCTCGCCAAAAAGCAGGGCGTCCAACCTGCATGTAGCCGCGTCTCGTGAGAGCGCGGCTGACTTGTCTTGGTTACCCGCGCTCTGACGAGACGCGGCTACAGCAGTAAGATCAATCTGCGCCCCGATCAACCCCGGCGTCTCTCGCGCCACAAGCTGGCTGATGCAGCTTTCGGCCAGGCAGACCGCCAGACCGCCTTCGCTGCAATCGTGGGCGCTCCGCACCAGGCCGGATTGAATCAGACCGAGCAGGGTCGTGTGCAACGTCCGGGCGGTTTCGAGATCGCAGCGCGGCGGCGTGCCGTTTTTTTGACCGTGAACCACCTGCAAATACGCCGAGCCGCCAAGACCGAGTAATGGATCGTCCTGGTCCACCGCGTCGCCCAGCAAGATGATCGCGTCGCCTTCGTCCTTGAACCATTGCGTCGTGACGTGCTCCGGTTTTTCGATGATACCGACGACGGCGACGGTTGGCGTGGGATCAATCGGACCGGCCGGGCTTTGGTTGTAGAGCGAGCAATTGCCGCCGGTAATCGGCGCGTTGAATGCCCGGCAGGCATCAGCCAGACCGCGCACGCTTTCCTCAAGCTGCCAGAAAAGTTCGGGTTTGTGCGGGTTGCCATAATTGAGGTTGTCGGTCGCGCCCAGCGGCACCGCGCCGGAGCAGGCCAGGTTGCGGCATGCCTCGGCCATCGCCACCTTCGCCCCTTCGTAGGGGTCCAGATAAACATAAGCGCCGTTGCAATCCACGGTCAGGGCGATGAGTTTTTCGGGGAGCGCACGCGGCCCGCGTGCTGCGTCCGGCTGCCCGCCGGACGCCTCCAAAACACCATTTGAATTGGTTGGACGAGAACCCGGCGCGCCGCCGGGTTCGGCAGGCGGGCCGCCTGCGCTCCCCAATTCAGGAAGGCTGTCCGCCTTGATCCGCAGCACCGCCGCATCACTGCCGGGACAAACGACCGAGCCATCGCGCACCATGTGATCATATTGGCGATAAACCCAATTTTTTGAGGCAATCGTCGGCCACGCCAAAAGTTTCAGGAGATCGGTTTTGGCGTCCTGGGTCTGGGGAATTTGATCCAGCCGGAACGCGCGAACTTTCTTCAAATACTCCGGCTCTTTCGACTCGCGGTGATACACCGGCGATTCGTCGGCAATCTTTTTCGCCGGAATGTCCGCCACGACTTTGCCGTGCTGTTTCACCACCATGCGGCCGGTGTCGGTGACGAAACCGATTTCCGACCACGGCAAATCCCATTTGTCGAAAATGCGTTTTACTTCCTCCTCACGGCCTTTGTGAACGATGATGAGCATGCGCTCCTGCGATTCGGAGAGCATGATCTCGTAACTCGACATGTTAGGTGCGCGTTGCGGGATCTTGTCCAATTCAATCTCAATGCCCGTGCCCGCGCGTGCCGCGGTCTCGCAAGTCGAGCAGGTCAGGCCCGCCGCGCCCATGTCCTGGATGCCCGCAACCGCGCCGGTGGCCAGCAGTTCGAGGCAGGCTTCGCAGACGAGTTTTTCCATGAACGGATCGCCCACCTGCACCGCGCCGCGTTGTTGCTCGGCGGATTCCTCGGTCAAATCCTGCGACGCGAACGCTGCGCCCGCCAGGCCGTCGCGACCCGTCGCCGGGCCGACGTAAAACACCGGATTGCCGATGCCTTTGGCCGCGCCGCGCGCAATTTGTTCATGCCGCAGCACGCCGAGGCAGAAGGCGTTCACGAGCGGATTGCCCTCGTAGCTCTTGTCGAAATAAACCTCGCCCGCAATGGTCGGGATGCCAAAGCAATTGCCGTAATGCGCGATGCCGCTGACGACGCCCGCGAAGAGACGGCGGTTGTTCTTTAGGGCGGCGTCTTTTTCTGAATTCGTAGCAGCCGACGTGAGTCGGCTCTGATCATTTCTCGAATTTGAAGTGAGCGGACTCATCCCGCTCTGCGGGACTGCTACGTCATTGACGATTGGCCCGAAGCGCAGCGAGTTCACCGAGCAGATGGGCCGCGCGCCCATGGTGAAGATGTCGCGCACAATGCCGCCCACGCCCGTGGCCGCGCCCTGAAACGGCTCGACCGCGCTCGGATGGTTGTGCGATTCGATCTTGAACGCGATGGCCAGTCCATCGCCGATGTCAATGATGCCGGCGTTTTCCTCGCCCGCGCCGACGAGGATTTTTTTTGACTTGGTCGGAAACGTTTTCAGCAATGGGCGGGTGTTTTTGTAGCTGCAATGCTCGCTCCACATCACCGAGAAAATGCCCAGCTCGGTGTAACTCGGCTCGCGCCCGAGGATTTGTTTGACGTGGGCGTATTCGTCCGGCGTGAGGTTGTGCTTCGCGACGAGTTCGGGGGTGATGGCGGGTTCGGTCATCGGGGAAAAATCTCTACGCAGCCTTTGCGACAGGTTTGTTTTGCAGCGCGGCAATCATGCTCTCGAAAATCATCCGTCCATCGGCGCTACCAAGAATTTCCTCACTCGCGCGTTCAGGATGCGGCATCAGGCCGGCCACGTTGCGGCGTTCGTTGCAGATGCCCGCAATGTTCAGCAGCGCGCCGTTCGGATTCGCCGTGTCGGTCAGGTTTCCGTTTGCGTCGCAGTATTGCCAGAGAATCTGGTTGTTGACTTTGAGCCTTGCGAGCGTTTCCTCGTCGGCAAAGTAACAGCCTTCGCCGTGGGCGATGGGAATGCGGAGGATTTTTCCGGCGGGAATCTTGTTGGTGAACGGCGAATCGGTCGTGGCGGTCTTGAGGTAGATGTGCTCGCAGTGGAATTGCAGGTCGCGGTTGCGGACGAGCGCGCCGGGCAGCAAACCGGCTTCGGTCAGCACTTGAAAGCCGTTGCAAACGCCCAGCACCAGCCCGCCATTGTCGGCGAATTGCTTCACCGCCTGCATCACGGGGCTGAACCGCGCGATGGCACCGCAGCGCAGATAATCGCCATAGCTGAAACCGCCCGGCACAATCACCGCGTCGGCGTCGCCAAGGGAATTTTCCTTGTGCCAGACGTAACGCGCCGGGTGGCCGAGCAACCGGACGGCATGGATGGCATCCTGGTCGCAGTTGCTGGCGGGAAATTGTAAAATGGCAAAATTCATTAAGGTGACAGGTGACAGGTGACAGGTGACAAAAGGGACAAATGAAATCGGACGGCGCAGCGCAAACTTCTCGTCACTTGCCACACGTCACTTGTCACTTGGCAATTCATTCAATTTCCAGCTTGTAGTCCTCGATGATGGGGTTGCTCAGGAACTTGTGAGCGGCGTCGTTGAGCACGCGCTCCGCGGCGGCCCGGTCCGTGCCGGGCGCGAGGTCAATCTCGATGTATTTGCCGACATGGACACCGGTGACGCCCTTGTAGCCCAGATGTTCGAGCGCGTTCTGGACGGTTTTGCCTTGGGGATCAACCACGGCCTTCTTTGGTGTAACGATGATTTTCGCTTTCATCTTCCCGTCCCGGGAGTCCCGGGGCTGGCGGGGGAATCTTGCGGGAAGAAGGAGTTGCAGGCGAGAAATTTTTTGTCCGGCGGTGAACTTGTCAACGTGCCGTCACGCGGACACAATGCGAAATCGTGAGCGCACAACGCATCATTGTCATCGGCGGTGGCATCGTGGGATTGGCGTCCGCTTTCAAGCTCGGAAGGAAATTCCCATCGGCACGCGTCACGGTTTTGGAGAAGGAATCACAGGTCGGTCAGCACCAGACCGGCAACAACAGCGGCGTGTTGCATTGCGGGCTTTACTACCGGCCCGGTTCGGTCAAGGCGCGCATGGCGGTGCAGGGGATTCAGGAAATGGTGGCGTTCTGCCGTGACCATGGCGTGCCGCATGAAATTTGCGGCAAACTCGTCGTGGCGGTGGATGACACGGAAATCGAGCGGCTCAAAAATCTCCACGAGCGCGGCCGGCAAAACGGTTTGCAGGGTTTGAAATGGTTGAGCCGCGGGGAAATGCGCGAAATCGAGCCGCAGGTGGCGGGCGTGGCGGGCTTGCGCGTGCCGCAGGAAGGCATCGTGGATTATCCGAAGGTCTGCGAGGCCTTGCTGAAGAAAATTTCCGCGCAAGGCGGCAAGACCGTGATGAATGCGAAGGTCACAAAACTGCGCCCGACAAGCAACGGCTGGGTTGCCGGGACGACCGCGGGTGAGTTCGAGGCGGACTTTCTGGTGAACTGCGCCGGACTGCACTGCGATCGCGTGAGCGAATTGGCGGGCGAGAAGCGCGAGGTGCGCATTGTTCCGTTCCGCGGCGAATACTACAAACTCAAGCCCGAACGGCAGCACCTGGTGAGACATTTGATTTATCCCGTGCCCGACCCGCAGTTTCCGTTCCTCGGCGTCCACTTCACACGGCTCATTCGTGGCGGCATCGAGGCCGGGCCGAATGCCGTGCTGGCCTTCGCGCGCGAGGGCTACAAAAAAACGGATTTTAATCCGGTTGACCTGTTCGACGCGCTTTCATTCGGCGGCCTGTGGAAATTTTTGGGCAGGCACAAGCGGATGTGCTGGGAGGAATTGAAGCGGTCGTTCATCAAAAAACTCTTCTGCGCGTCGCTCCAACGCCTCGTGCCGGAAGTGCGAATGGAGGATTTGGAAACCGGCGGCGCGGGTGTGCGGGCGCAGGCAATGTCGCCCGATGGCGCGCTGGTGCAGGATTTCAGCCTCGTACACGGGCGCCGGGCGCTGCATGTGCTCAACGCGCCCAGTCCGGCGGCGACAGCAGCGTTGACCATCGGCGAAGAAATTGCGCGGCAGGTGGACGAGGAAAAAGTTTTGTAGAATCGCAGACGGCAGCGGAAGTCATGTTTTGCATGATTTGGGAAATTCACACAGCACTTCAGCCTGCCGTTCGGCCTCAAATTCGCACATGAGCTTGTCAAACTTGTCTGCCGCCCAGTCGAGTGCCTTGCGCGGTTTACTTGTCACTGTCGCGGGGTTCGCTCTCGAGGCATTCTTCCGACGAAACGCACGCCACAAGAAGCGTTGAATTTGGCGGCCGGTTGAGCCATGGTTGGCTTCGTGAATAATTCGATTTCACTGGACGATTCGCCGCCTTGCCACATGGGTTCCGAACGCAAGGCACTCGAACCCTGCTCCATCGTCATCTTTGGCGCCAGTGGCGATTTGACCGCGCGCAAGCTCATTCCGGCGTTTTACCACCTGTGCAAGGAAAAGCAGATGCCGTCCGCGTTTCGCATCATTGGATTCGCGCGGCGGGAAAAAACGGACGAATCGTGGCGCGCGGAATTGCGCGCGGCGCTCGACCAGTTTTCCCGCACCCAGCCGGTGGATGAAAACGTGTGGCGTGAGTTCGCGGCCAACTTGTTTTATTGTCAGGGCGACATCACCGACGCGGCGGCTTACAAAAAGCTCGAAGAATTGCTGACCTCGTTCGGCAGCGCGCCGCTGCGGGAGAAGCTCTTGTTTTATCTGGCAACCTTGCCCAGCCAATTCGGCGAAGTCGTGGAGCAAATCTATCGCGCCGGCCTGTTAAACAAGGACGGTTCAGCCTGGCAACGCATCGTCGTCGAGAAACCGTTTGGCCACGACCTCGCCTCCGCCCACGCGCTGAACCGGGAACTGACCCGCTTCGCCCACGAGCAGCAGGTCTGCCGCATTGACCATTATCTCGGCAAGGAAACGGTGCAGAACATTTTGATGTTCCGCTTTTCCAATTCCATCTTCGAGCGGCTCTGGAATCGCAACTTGATTGACCATGTGCAAATCACCGTCAGCGAAAAACCCGGCGTGGGCCAGCGCGGCGGTTATTACGAGGAAGCCGGCGCGCTGCGTGACATGGTGCAAAATCACATGCTCCAGATCCTTTCGCTCGTGGCGATGGAACCGCCCGTGTCGCTCGAATCTGAGGCCATTCGCGACGAAAAGGTGAAATTGCTCAAATCCATCCGTGCGCTGGCCCCCGACGACGTCGCGCGGCAGGTCGTGCGCGGCCAATACTTCGCCGGCACGGTGAACGGGCAACCGGCGCCGGGCTACCGGCAGGAACCGAAAGTGAAGCCTGATTCCAACGTCGAAACCTACGTTGCGTTGAAGCTGTTCATTGACAACTGGCGCTGGTCGGGCGTGCCGTTTTATTTGCGCACCGGCAAATGCCTGCCGCAAAGCGCCAGCGAAGTGCGGATTCAATTTCGTCCCACGCCGCACGTGCTGTTCGCCGCGCAATGCGGCCAGCAGCTCGACCCCAATGCCATCGCGCTGCGGCTTCAGCCGGACGAGGGAATTTCATTGCGCTTCAACGGCAAGGTGCCCGGTATGAGCCTTGGCGTGCGGCCCGTGCGAATGCACTTCAGCTACGACGCCGAGTTTGGCGCCTACACGCCCGAAGCCTACGAACGGCTGCTGCTCGAAGCCATCGCCGGCGACGCGACGCTGTTCATCCGGCGCGACGAAGTCGAAACCGCGTGGCGAATTGTGGACTCGATCCGGAAAGGCTGGGAAAACAAACCGCTGACGAATCGCGAATTTTACGCCGTCGGCACGTGGGGACCGGTCGCCGCCGAGGATTTGCTCGCGCAAAGCGGCCACGCCTGGCATGAACCGCAGGTGATTGCATAGTCAGACTGCATTACGCTTTTTGGGTTATGGATTGGCCGTTTCAGGGACGATTGCATGTTTTGCCGTGGTAGAAATTGGGGACGGCGACACGCCGTCCTTCCCAAATTTAATGAAAAATCTTGAACTGATTTCCTTCGCCAACGTCGGCAAACTGGCGCAAGCCGTCGCGAGCGCGTGGCTGGATGAAATCGAATCGGCCAATCGCGCGGGCAAAACGCATTGCGTCGCGCTGTCCGGCGGACGCATCGCGCAGAAATTTTTTACTGCCACGGTTGAGCAGGCAAGGGTGCGTGCAGTTTCGTTTGAGCTCACGCATTTTTTCTGGGCGGACGAGCGTTGCGTGCCGCCAGACGATGTGGAAAGCAATTTCAAACTGGCGAATGAGCTTTTATTTTTGCCGCTGAAAATTTCCGAAAACCAAATCCATCGCATCCAAGGCGAACTGCCGCCGGACAAGGCGGCGGAACTGGCAACGGCGGAAATCCGTCGCGTTATACTGTCTTCTTCCTCTCCTCCCCAAAAGGAGGAGAGGGCCGGGGTGAGGAGGCCGATTGTTTCAAATTCAAATCCCCTCACCCCAACCCTCTCCCCGCTTGGGCGGGGCGAGGGAGTTGATTTCCAGCCAATTCTGGATTTGATTTTTCTCGGCATGGGCAAGGATGGCCACGTGGCGTCGCTTTTTCCGGGCGAACCGGATGTCTCAATTTCAGACAAGGCAATTTATCGCGCGGTAAAAAATTCGCCCAAACCGCCACAAAATCGTATCACGCTTGGTTATGCGGCCATTGCGGTGGCAAGGCAGGTTTGGGTGCTGGTGTCGGGCACTGGCAAGAAAACAGCGTTACACGAATCGCTTTGCTCCAAAGGCCACACGCCGTTGGCGCGAGTGGCTCAATTCAGGACACGCACGAAAATTTTCAGCGATTTTCCACTAATTTAAACGCGCAAAATTATTTGACAAATTTTTGAACCATTTGCATTCTTACTCGGTCTATGCAATTGTAGTAAATGAAGGATTTCGCTGTTCGTTTAGGGTTGGCATAGAGGTTTTGCTCGTGGCGCGGCTCGAACAGCGACCCCAAGTTGGTCGCGCCACCCTTCTGAGCGCATCGGTGAAGGCGTTTAAACCTCGTCACCGCGGGGGCCGGACGAAAGTCCGGCCTTTTTTTTGCATTTATGGAATTCGCATTGATTGCAGGGCGAAAAACATTTAGCCTTCCCGACGCATGAAACACCAGCTCGATTTCGAGAAGCCGATCATCGAACTGCAAAACAAGCTGGACGCCCTTCGCGAACACCCGGAAAAGCATTCGCTGGACATCAGCTTTGAGGAAGAAATCCAGCTCATCGAAAAAAAACTGGAGGAAACCCGCCGGCAGATTTTTTTCAACCTCAACGCGTGGCAGCGCGTCCAACTGGCGCGGCATCCCAAACGTCCCTACACACTGAATTACCTGGAAAAGACGTTCACCGACTTTCATGAACTGCACGGTGACCGGCTGTTTGCCGAGGACCGCGCGATGGTGGGTGGCTTTGCGAAACTGGGCGAATACCGCGTCGTCGTCATCGGCACGCAAAAAGGCCGGGACACGAAGGAAAACATTTTGCGCAATTTCGGCTGTGCCCATCCTGAAGGCTACCGCAAGGCACTGCGCTTGATGCGGCTCGCCAACAAATTCGGCCTGCCCATCATCACGCTCATTGACACCGCCGGCGCGTATCCCGGCATCGGCGCGGAGGAACGCCACATCGCCGAGGCCATCGCCGTCAATCTCCGCGAAATGATCCTGTTTGAAGTGCCCATCATCGCCGCGGTCATCGGCGAAGGCGGTTCGGGCGGCGCGCTCGGCATCGGCGTCGCCGACCGCGTGTTGATTTTGGAGAATGCCTATTACTCGGTCATCAGCCCCGAAGGCTGCGCGGCCATTCTTTGGGAAGACCGCGCCGCCGCGCCGAAAGCCGCCGAGGCCCTCAAAATCACCGCCAAAGACCTGCTCGAACTCGGCCTCGTGGACGAAATCGTTCCCGAACCGCTTGGCGGCGCGCATAACGACACCGCTGGAGCCGCCGCAAATTTGAAGACCCATCTGCTCAAACACTTGGGCGAACTCGCCGCGATGCCGGTCGCCGGGCGACTAAAAAAACGCTACGAGAAATTCCGCGCGCACGGGCATTTCATCGAAAACACCGAACCGGCCGTGAACGGTGTTGTTCCCCAGGCATCGGCCGCATAATTCCCAGTGCTTTATCCGCTCACCTTTCATCCGATTTCTAAAGAGCGCGTTTGGGGCGGACGCGAAATGGAACGGCTCTACAAAAAGAAACTGCCGGCGGGCAAGCCGATTGGCGAATCGTGGGAAATCAGCGACCGGCCTGGCGACGTCAGCGTCATTGCCAATGGCCCGCTGGCCGGGAAAAATCTGCGCTGGTTGATGGAAAATCATCGGGCCGAATTGCTCGGCGATGCGAAACCGGCAAACGAAAACCGCTTTCCGTTGCTCTGCAAAATTCTCGATGCGCGGGAAAAACTTTCACTGCAAGTCCATCCGCCTGCGAACAAGGCTGCTGAACTTGGCGGCGAACCAAAGACCGAGATGTGGTTCATCGCCGATGCCGCACCCGGCGCTGAATTGTTCGTCGGTTTGAAGCGCGGTGTCACGCGCGCGGAGTTTGAGAAAAAAGTTGAGACCGGCGAAGTGGCGGAATGTTTCCACTGCGTTCCCGTACGCGCGGGCGACGCGATGTTTCTGCCCAGCGGCCGCGTCCACGCCATCAGTGCCGGCCTGGTGATTTTTGAAATCCAGCAGAACTCGGACACCACTTACCGGGTATTCGATTGGAACCGCGTCGGGCTTGACGGCAAACCGCGCGAATTGCACGTTGCACAATCACTCGCCAGCATTGATTTCAATGACTTCGAGCCGGCGCTCGTTCAAAGCAAATTCAGCGGCAACGCTTCAATCCAACGCCGCTCGCTCGTGGACCACCCGTTGTTCAAGGTCGAAACCTGGAAGCTCAATTCCGGCGCCCGTGACCTGCTGAAGCCGAAGAAATTGCAGATTGTCGCGGCCACCCGGGGTGAAGTTGAAATCAAAAGCGGCTCAACGTCAGTGACTTTGTCCGCAGGACAATTCAGTTTGATTCCAGCCAGCCTGGAGCAGACGGAAATCCTGGCAAAATCAGAAGCGGCACTGTTGCGCGTCGAGGCAAATTGATACTGAACTGCGACCACGCAAGTCCGCAGCGTCTTCAAGGACCACCACGCCCAGCCTGCAACTCCCGCAGTTGATTCGATATTTGCAACAGGCTGGCATTGATCTGGTTGAGCGCGATCCGGCGGTTCAGGATCACCACTGTCAGCAGTATGAGCGTCCCCAGTCCCAGCACAGCCACGGCCAATGCCACGCCCGTTGCCTCTGTGCTGGCCATGCGGGTCATGAACGCTTCCTGGTGGATGATACGCTCTATGCGATTCAAGCGGTCCTCGGCGGATTCGGTGTTAGGCTTGGCCTGCTCCACGGTTTTTGGGTATGGGAGGTCTTTAAGTATCTCGGTTTGCCAGGACAGTTGATGCAGCCAAAGCGATGCGATTAGGATGCTCGCGGTAATCGCGATAAATCCGAACACAAATGCCGCCGCGGTCAGCACCCGCAGTTTGATCCGGTGCGAATGCACGGCCGTCTTGACCAGTTCGTTGATTGCGCCAGCATCTGGCGTTGGAGGGTTGGGCTGATAGTTCATGTAGTTTTTCCTTTCCATGCTTTTTTGAAGGCTTCTTTGCCGTAATGAATGCGCGAGCGCACGGTACCCACGCTGCTGTCCGTGGCGCGCGCGATGTCTTCGTAATTCATCTCCTCGAAGAACCGCAACACCAGCGCTTCACGGTGTTCCGGCGAGATCAAGTCCAGGCATCGGTGCAGTTCGTCGAGATCAATCGGCAAATCCAGTTCCGCCGATTCTGGCACGTCGGCAAGCTGCGTGTCGTCCGCCGGCTGCACCGGCAATTTGCGCCGGCGATACTCCCGATAGATGCGGTCGCGCGCAATGCGGAACGCCCATGATCGGAACTTGGAGACATCCAGCAGCCGCGGCAGTGCGCGGTGAATCGCGATCCAGATTTCCTGTGTCACGTCGGCGACTGATTCGGGCGAACTCTGCATCATACGTTGCGCGAACAGCAGCAGCCGCGGCCCGTGCAATTCCAGCAACTCCTCAAACGCCACTTCGTCGCCCAACTGGCTTCGAATCACAAGCGTCTGTTCATACAGGGTCTCCGGGGTCGCAGGCATCGCTGTTCATAGGATAAGTTACACGGACGGGTGGAAAAGTTCATTTCTTCCCGACCAACCGGAAGGGGCGCAGGTCTGTGACCCGCAGCACGTTCAATCAATCCGCAAGCACAGTCAGTCCAGCAGGGCGAAATCTTTGTGGTTTGCCAATCCCGACCAATTTAAAGCTTCGTCAGTTGGATATAATTGATTTTACCACAAAGTGGCGGCAGAAGGCTTGTGGCCCTGGTTTTTTTCACGCCGCAGATATTCCTCCACCATCCGCTCGTGAATTTTAAGCCTTTGACCCGGATCCGCATTTGCAAGTTCCGCCGCGTATTTCTTTTCAATGGATTCCGACAATACGGCCTTTTTGTCCCGCACAAACCGGCGATAACCATCGGCCACAAATTTATTTTTCATACGCCGGCAGTCAATTCAACGACAAATCCTCGGGCATTTGGGAGAGGAGTTTGTTCCGCCAGCCGCCCTTGCTTTTCAAAATTTTCTGCCAGAGTTGTTCGGGCGGCGTTTCAAAGACGAGTTCGAGCGACGCGGGGAACGTGAGCCACGCCTTGCGTTTTATTTCAGTTTCAAGCTGGCCGGGCGACCAGCCGGCGTAACCCGCGAACATCTTGACTTTTTTCTCCGGTGAAAACGATTCGCCGATTTCCAACAGATCATCCAGTGAATGGCCGAGGCTCAAATTCGGAAATACATTCGCGTCGGGGATGAAGCTGTCCGCATGCAAAAAGCTCAGCGCGGTCGGCTGCACCGGCCCGCCGAGAAAAAGCGGCGATTCCCGAAGCCTGTCGGGCAGGTCGGCCACGAGCACTTCACCCACCTTGTTGCTGGCGGCGCGGTTGAGCACGAGGCCAAAAGCCCCCTCGGCGTTGTGCTCGCAAACAAGCACCACCGTGTGATGGAAAAAGGAGCCGCGCAAAACGCCGCCGTCCAGCAGCAATTTGCCTTTGAGGAATTTTCCGGTTTCACTCATGTTCACTGCCAATGTGCCCCAGAAATACGTTGCTGGCAATGGGTGGAAATTTGAACCGCCAAGACACAGCGCGGCGAAGCCGCAACCAAACACTCCCTCTGCTTCGCAATGGCCGCGGCATCAATGCCGAAGTGCGAAGGAAGCCCATGTCCTGGCAACCCTGGCGCCCGGAATTTCAATTGGGCGGCAGGAGAAGTTCCTGTTCCTTTCCAGAATCAATGTTCTGAATCCGAACCGACTGTTTCTGGATCTCCAGACAACGAATGGTCACATTGGTGGTTCCCCCGATTTTCACCCGGTTCAGTTCATTGGCAAAAAAGGAACGGCCATTGATGATGGCCACGGGGTGGTTTCCCCACAAAACCCCCTGGAGTTTGATGGTGGCCGGGGCAGGCGCGGGCGGGTTGGAGTCATGGTAAACGGCGGGATCAGTGGCGACGGACTTTGCTGGCGGCATCTGAACGTCCCTGAGTTCATTCACGTGGCCTGCTTCCAATTGTGCGGTCACGCCATATTTCATCCAATCCAGAACTTGATCGAACCCGTAACGCTTCTCCGCTTCAATGAACAGGTCAATCTGGCCGCGCGTGTAACGGTTTTGCAGAATGAATTTTTTCTGCCCCTCTTCCCGTTGCGAATCCATCAGCAGATAAGCCACCAGTTCACAAAAACCTTCCTGGGCATCATGCCCCAACCCCGCTCTTCGCTCTTGGGGCACATTCTCGCCCACCCAGGCATGCGAATATTCATGGGCGCACGTTGCCTTCAGCTCGGCCAGTGGCAAACCGGTCATCAGGCACATTTTGTACCTGGTTTCGTGGTTGACAGCATCGGGGCGAATGCAACCCAGCAGGTTGGGGCTTTCAAAATCGTTGCCGACCGAGTTATACATGGAATCCACATCCACGCGATCCATGACCGTCACATCCACATTCGTTGGGAACACGGTGAAACGGGAAAACAACCTGTCCAGGCCATCCTTGACCTGATCACAAATTCGTCTGGCATCGTCAGCCTTCAGCACCACCGTCCTGGCATCGCGGGCGCAAAGGTAACGCCCATCCGGCAATTCAACGTGGTTCTCCTTGGCCGGCAAACCGCAGATGTAACACCGGGGCAACTTTATGCAGTCGGAACAGGCCAGCTTTTGTTCAGCAGTGACCTTGTCAGTGACAAGGTAAATCGTACCGTAAATTGGCCGGCCGCAAATGGCACAAGTATCTCCCCGCGCCGACAGCGACGGGCCAAAACAAAAACCGGCCATCAGCAAGATAATCCAAAGATATCTCCCGTAGTGTTGCATGGTTTGATCTTTTGCTGAAAAACCGTGAGCAACCGAAAGCACAGACTTCGTCGCCCACTGCAACCCACCAGCACCTCCCGCGCCAAATCAGCCCAGGGATTTAACCTTTTTCACAATGCCAGCGGCGTCAATGCCGAAGTGCGCCAGCAATTCAACGGCCTTGCCGGAACGCGGCAGCGCATTTACGGCCAGCTTGTGAACCCTGATTCCATCCACGCTGAGTTCGCCTGCGACCGCGTCGCCCAAACCACCTTCGATGTAATGATCCTCGACGGTGATGACGGTGTTGCCGGTCTTTTGCGCGGCAGCCTTGATGACGTCCTTGCCCAACGGCTTGATGCTGTAGGCGTCAATGACCGTGATGCCGATGCCTTCGGCCTTCAGTGCGTCGGCGGCCTTGAGCGCTTCGTGAAGCGTCACGCCCGCGGCGACAACGGTGGCTTTGTCGCCCGCGTTCTGGCGCACCACTTTCGCACTCCCAATGGGGAATTGTTCGTCATTGTTGTAAATCACCGGCGTCTTGGGCCGCGAGGTGCGCAGGAAGCAAATTCCCTTCTGCTGTGCCATTTGTTCGAGCAACTTTTCCGTGCTCACCGCATCGCTCGGATACAGCACCACGCTGCCCGCAATCGCGCGCATCATGGCGATGTCTTCCAACGCCATTTGCGACGGGCCGTCCTCGCCGATGCTCACACCGACATGCGAACCAACGATCTTGAGGTTCGCCTGCGAAATGCCCGCCACACGAATCTGGTCGAAGGCGCGGGTGAAGAAACACGCGAACGTGGACGCAAACGGCACCTTGCCGCGCGCGCCGAAACCGGTGGCCACACCCACCATGTTCTGCTCGGCGATGAAACATTCCGTGGAACGGTTCGGGAATTTATTGAAAAACTTTTCCGCATACGTGGAATTCTTCGTGTCGCCGTCCACCGCCACGATGCGCGGATCCACTTCCCCGATGCGGGCGAGCGCATTGCCGTAGGCTTCGCGCGTCGCGACCGAATCACCCGGTTTGTAATTGATGGGCGGATAACCTGCGGGCGCGGTGTTGTTCGGCGCGGGGAGTTGGGCCGGCGCGGGAATCGGAACGCCGATACCGGATTTCGCACTGGGCTGAAGTTCGGCGATGGCCTTGGCGGCTTCTTCCTGGTTCAGCGGTTTGCCGTGCCAGCCGTCCTTGTCCTGCAAAAAAGAAACCCCCGCGCCCTTGTAGGTTTTGGCGATGATGCAGAGTGGTTGATCGTTCAGGCCGACACCGCCGAGCACTTCCAGGATCTCCTCGATGTCGTGGCCGTCAATGTCCTCGACGCGCCAGCCGAAGGCTTCAAAACGTTTGCGATAAACACCGATGTCGTGGCCAAACGCCGTTGCCTGACTCTGGCCGAGGCGGTTGTCGTCCACGATGGCGATCAAATTGTTGAGCTTGTAAACGCCCGCGAGCGACGCCGCTTCCCAAACCGCGCCTTCGGCGATTTCGCCGTCGCCGAGCAGCACGTAAGTGCGGTAGTCGAGATGGTCGAGCCGCGCGGCCAGCGCCATGCCGGCGCCGACGCTCAAGCCTTGACCGAGCGATCCGGTCGCCACATCCACGAACGGCAACCGCGGTGTCGGATGACCTTCGAGGTCGCAGCCGAACTGGCGGAGCTTCAACAATTCGCTGGTTGGGAACAAACCGGTTTCCGCCCACGCGGCGTAAAGCAGCGGCGCGGCATGCCCCTTGGAAAGAATGAAACGATCGTTGTTGTAATAGTGCGGATTCTTCGCGTCGTAACGCATGTGGCCGAAGAACAGCGTGGCCATCACGTCGGCCGCCGAGCAGCACGAAGTCGGGTGTCCGCTGCCCGCCGCAGTCGTTGAGGTGATCGAGTGAATCCGCAACTGGTTTGCGATGCCCTTCAATAATTCAATGTCCGTATCAATCATGGAACGGAAAGATTAGACGAGCGAAGGCAAAAGCCAAGAATGAAAATTAAAAAAAGGCGGATCACTACGGCAGGACATGACCGGAAATCGAACAAGTCGGCAGCACAACAACGGCGTTGATCGTGTAAGCACCGCCGGAAGGACATACCGGAAATATGCCGTCTTTGAGATAAGGCAAAAGCTCAAGGGCGGGCGGAATGGCATCGGCAATTTTGTCATTTTCCAAAGCCCATTGCTGTTTGGCCGCGTCAATTTGCCGGAGATGGTTGATGCACGTGTTGAGCTGGGTGACCGCTGACAATAGTTGTTCCGCTGATGGTTCAGGCGCGGTGTTGGCTTGCTGATTTTCGGTTTGTATTTGCTGCAACTGCTCCTGCTGCGCGGCATCGCGCGAGGTCTGTAATTGCTGCGTTAGTTGCTGATTCACCCCGCGCAACCGGTTGTTTTCATTTTGCAGTTGGGAAAATTTTTGGGATAAATTCTGATTTTCAGCACGCAGCCGGGCGTTTTCCGCGCCCAACGTGGCGACGCTCGAATTTTTGAGCTGATCCAATTGGGCGCGCAACTGCCCGGCCTCCTGTTTGGCCTCGCGCAACTGGACGAGCGCCGCGTCCTTTTGCCGGTTGGCCGAAAACAGAAAAAATTCGCCGGCCAAAAGCACCACCACACACAACCACAGAACCCAGTTTTTAAGTTTCATGGACCAGCTTCTTTTCGCCCTTCCGCGCACTGCCGTCAAACACGAAATCGTATAAAAATTTGTTGCAATTTCACTCCGCGAACCGGCATGGCAGCCCGGCTGGCTTGCCGGGCCGTAGCTCGCAGCGGTTTCCTTTATCGCCAATCATGGTCCGCCTTCGCTGTGCGCTCCTGTCTTCGCATGGCTTCGGCACGGGGAACCGGTGCGGCAGTCTCACTGGCTGGCCGAGCCGTAGCTGGCCGTTGCCGGCCAACGAAGGCTGGTACGCGTGGCGGGGGTCGAACCCACAACCTTCAGCTTCGGAGGCTGACGCTCTATCC
>DAIRTX010000041.1:0-31405 GCA_036803685.1 Verrucomicrobiota bacterium
ACCGGTTTCCCCTTTGCCTTCGCCCCCATCCAATAAAAACTTTTGAGACAGTCTCGGCTGCGCGGCCATCATACCCGGCGGCGCAGCTCCGATAGATCGCGAGCCGGCAGCGCCGTCCTGCCCATTGCACCGATTGTCTTTGGGAATTGGCATCATACCACCCGCTGACCCCAGTGAAGGGTGTTGAGACATCATTTGCCGGCGGCAACGCCTACGCTACCTTTGCGGCGTAAGCTGCAAGAATACGGTCCAGCTCGGCGTTCACAACCTCGTCCACGCGCTGACGGTTTTTGTCGGCGTCGAACCATGCCAGCGTTCGACGGATGCCTTCACGGAAAGGAATGACCGCCTGGAACCCCGGTACGTACGCTTTGATTTTGCTGTTATCGAAAACCGCGCTCCAGGTTTTGTCACCCAGCAAGGGGCCGGTCAGCGGAGGTGAAATGCGGGCGATAAAATCGGAGGCCAGGTGGACGATGTTGGCTTTCACCCCCAGGGCATCGGCGATGGTTTCATAAATCTGGTTCCAGGTCAGCACTTCGTCCGAGGTGATGTGGAAAGCCTCGCCCATGGCCTGCGTATTCCCAACCAAACCGAGAAACCCCCGCGCAAAATCTTCGGCATGGGTCACGACCCATAAGGAGGAACCGTCGCCGTGGACAATGATTGGCCGCCCCTTTTTTAGACGATCAGCCAGGGTGTAGCAACCCCAGCCACCCAGCGCGATGGGGAAGTTCGCGTCACCATACGTCAACGAAGGGCGGACAATCGTGACCGGAAAGCCTTCTTCGCGACCGGCCCGCGTCAGGCGCGTTTCGCAAGCGATCTTGTTGCGCGAGTATTCCCAATAGGGATTGTGCAACGGCGTTGACTCCCGGATGACATGGTGGCCGGGAGGTTTTTGGTAAGCCGAGGCGGAGCTGATAAAAATAAACTGCCGGGTGCGGCCCCGGAAGATCGCCAGGTCGCGCTCGATGTCCTCCGGCGTATAGGCGATCCAATCCACCACCACGTCAAACTTTAAATCTCGCAGCGCGGCGCGCACCTGCTCCGGCTGGTGAATGTCAGCGGTCAAGCTCTGGGCCCCGGACAAGTCTGGTTTCTGCAACCCACGATTGAGCAGATACAGGTCGAGCCCTTTGGCCAGCGCCAGCCGGCTGACTGATGTGCTGATAAAACCCGTGCCGCCGATAAATAAAACCTTCAAGGTCAAACCTCCTTGATCAAGCCCGTTTGCTCTCTGAACTTCCGTCGGTAAAGAGTCATGGCGCAGGTCGGGTTGTCGGGGGCAACGGCGCCAGACCGGACGCGGCGCGAATGGGGGCGATGCCCTTGACGTATTCCGGGTCGTCCAGACTCAACGAGCGGGGGGCGTTGACCAGGGTTTGCATGACATGGTTTGCGCCCGGTTCTTTTCCGACCATGCCGGCCCAGAGCATCCACCAGGTCCACTGCGGCTGCTTTTCCAGCACGTCCAACGTTGGCGGCGGCCCGACTTCAGCCAGGGCAACCGGTTTTCCCCCCGCCAGTTTCAACAGGTCGCGGTAATAAGATTGCGAAAAATCGCTGTGATAAACATCCAGCGCCGCGATGTCGAAATAGTTCCGGCCGGGGAAAAAATCGACGAACTGCCGTTCCGGTGTGCTCGGCCGGTCCACGCTCCAGATCCACACCAGATTGTTGAGCTGGTGATGATTCGCCAGCCGATCGAACAACTGGCGATAAAGCACGGTGGTGCCGTGTTCTCCCCGCCGCCCACCCCACCAGAACCAATCACCGTTCATTTCATGGTAAGGCCGCCAGAGCACGGGGACATGCGCGTCGCGCAGTTGCTTCAGGTATCCCGCAATGACATCCACCTGGTCGCACCAGCGCTGGTTTAATCTGGTTCCGGGCGTGATCAGCTCGTTCCATTCCTTGTCCGTCAATTTTCCCTGAACGCTGCCGCGGAAAGTGACCGGCTCATCCTCCGTGGGCCGCACGGCGTGCCAGCACAGGGTGATGATGGCGCCGCTGGCATATTGCCGCTTCACCTCCGCGATGATGTCGGGCCGGGCGGCCACAGCATCCTTGTCGCCGGGCTTGGCAAAGCCGAAGTCCTGGCCGAAAACGGCCGGCGTCTTGCCCCAGACCTCAGCGGCCTCAAGGGTCGAGGTATCTTTCGTAGCCGGATAATTGTGCTGGCCGGTGAGCGTGTGTTTGCCGGAAATACCGTGAATGTATTTCAATAACGCCACCGCTTCCGGCGAGGCATGGGGCGTCACCGGCCTGACGGAACTGCACCCGGCGCCCAACAAGCCGAGCAACAGCATGAGAATGGTTTGTTTATTTTTCATGATTGATTATTCCCTTCGTTAAAAAGAGCTTTATTGCCTGCGGCTTTCCACTTTTCAACGGGCTGGCCGCAGGTTCTTTTCGATCAACCGACATTGTTGTTCCACACAGACCTTTTGATCGTCCAACCGGGCGAAGGAACTGCGCCCGAGGCTGCCAGGCTGGCAAGCGAAACAACCCGGCGATTCACACCCGCCTCTGCTATTCCATGATCTGATCCGGCGATTTCCCGGGCCGGGCGGCTTTGCCGCTGAATTGCTCCAACTGCAAACCTTCGACGTGGCGCAATTCCAGCGCCGCACCATAATAATCTTCCAACGGTCCGCTCCAGATCACCTGCGTGTTGCGAAGCGTCAGTCCGCGCACAAACTCGCAGTGGATGCCGGCGATGGAATTTGTATAAATACCCTTGAATACCCCGCCGGGCAAAAGGCCATTGGGCCGGTCATCGTAAAAACCTCCGGGCTGGTCGCTGGTCTTGGCGACTTCCACGCGCACGTTATCCAACACGATGTCCTCGAGTGATTGGGTCGCATCGCCGCGGAAGTAAACGCCATTCTCGCCTTTGCAGAGAATATTGCTAAAGCGGATCTGGCGGACGTGCCCCAGCTTCGTGTCCTGGTTGCGCGGAAGGTTGCTGATATGAATTGGCTCACCCGCGCCCCACCACTTGCCCGGTTGCAGCCGGGTTTCAATCGTGATGTTTGAGAAGAGAATGTTTTCAATGTCGCCCTCGTCGCGGCTTTGAATGCAAAGTCCGCGATTGCTGCGGTGGATGACGCAGGCGTCGAAGACCACGTTGCGAATTCCCGGCGGCGCATAAGCTTCGTCGAGCTTCAGCGCGCAACTGCGCGAAGCAATCGTGCAGCCGGTGACGGTGATGTTTTCGCTGCGGCCGTAGCTCGCGAAGTTTGGCGTGTTCTTGAGCACAATGCCGTCATCCGCCGTGTCAATGTGGCAGTTGGCAACGCGCACATTGCGACAATGATCGAGATCAATGCCGTCATTGTTTGCCACGTTCCAATCGTTGAGGATGCTGATGGAATCAATCACCAGGTCCTCGCACCCAACCGGATGAACCGTCCAGCTTGGCGCGTTGCGGATGGTGATGTCCCGGATGCGCACCTGCTGGCACCCGATCAAGATAATCACCATGGGCCGGCCGGCGGCCAAGGTCTTGTCGGTGGCGCTCCGACCAAACGGCCACCAGACCCCGCAGAAGGATTGCGGCCACCGTCCCGGTTTGTTCACGTCGCCGCCCGCCTGTTCGCCAGCGAGTTCCTGCCACACCGCCTTGTCATTGCCATCCAGAACGCCGTCGCCGGAAATGGAAATGCCCGTCGCATCCTTCGCGAACAACAGCGCCCCCGCCGGGCCGTAATCCTGCCAGCGCGCGCTCCCCTTCAACACCGCACCGCGCGCCAGATGGAAATCCACGCCACTTCCCAACGTGACCGCTCCGGAAAGAAACTTTTTTCCACCCGGCAACACCACTTGTCCGCCACCCTGCGCGACACAGGCATCCACCGCCTTTTGAAGGGCCGCCGTGTCATCCGCCACGCCATCGGCCTTCGCGCCGTAGTCCAGCACATTATAAATGCCTGGGGGTGATGCTGCGGTCAGTGGTTCGTGATGACCGGGCAGGTCATCGGCGCGCGTGGTGAACGCGGCCAGCATCAACATTCCAACAAGAAAACGAACGGTCATTTATTTATGGGTTGCAGTTTTTCAGCGCTTGGGTTCGCCGCGCGGCCCCCCGGCGAAGATTGTTTTCGATCAAACGACAGCGCTGTTCGACACAAACTTTCGAACGCCTGCCGTCTTCGGGTGTGTTGGCCGCGTAATCCAACAATTTCTCAACCGTTGTCGTCGCCACCTGCGTGCGCGTGTCCGAGGAACCGTAGTAGATAAACACGTCGCCGTTGGCGCGCGCCACCCAGCCGTTGGCAAAAACAACGTTCGACACGTCGCCCACACGTTCTTCGCCTTCGGGCGCCAGGAAATAGCCGCCGGGGGCCTTGATGACCTTGGTGGGATTGTTCAGTTCGCACAGGAACAGGTAGAGCACATAACGCATGCCGGCGGCGGTGTTGCGCACCCCATGGGCGAGATGCAACCAGCCCTTCTTCGTTTTGATCGGCGCCGGCCCAAGGCCGTTCTTGCCTTCCTTGATCGTGTGGTAGAAACGCGGGTCAATGATTTGTTCCTTGCCGATGACCGCGTTCTCAATGTCGTCGCACAAACCCCAGCCGATGCCGTCGCCGCTGCCGGTGGCCGCAAAATCGGCCATGGGCCGGGTGTAGAACGCGTACTTGCCCTTCACAAATTCGGGATGCAGGACGCAGTTGCGCTGGTGCAATGAATTCGTCTTGAGGTCGGGCAGCCGTTCCCATTTCACCAGGTCTTTCGTGCGCGCAATCCCGCAACGGGCGATGGCCGCCGAAAGATCTCCCGGATTCGAGTCGTCATGCCGCTCGGCGCAAAATAATCCGTAAATCCAGCCGTCTTCGTGGCGCACGAGGCGCATGTCGTACAGGTTCGTTTCCTTGTCTTCAAGCTCTGGCATCCGCACCGGGTAATCCCAGAACCGGAAGCCGTCCACGCCGGTTTTGCTTTCCGCGACGGCGAAAAACGATTTGCGGTCCCAACCCTCCGTGCGCGCCATCAGGACGATGTTCCCGTTCCACTCCATCGCGCCGACATTGAAAACGCAGTTGATGCCGAGCCGCGTCATCAGATGCGGGTTGGTGGCCGGATTGAGATCATAACGCCAGAACCAGGGCGTATGTTCGGCGGTCAGGACCGGGAATTCGTACCGGTCGAAAATGCCGTTGCCGTTCTTTTGCGGGCGGTTGCGGCGTTGGACCAGTTGTTCGTGCTGTCGCTGGAGTAGTTTCAATTTGTTCTGAAAGGCGGTTTTGGTCATTGGGCTTGGGAGGTCGTGGTTGAATTGGATGGCGGTTTGAACCATTTCCCGTCCAGCGGAACCATCCGCCAGCCAGGAATGGGACGTTCCTCGGTCCCGTTGGGCAACTGCCAGCGGACGGCGAGTTGCGTGGAGCCGGATTGCTGCTGCTGCAATACTTCCAGATAGTAGCGCTTGCCCGCTTCGAGGTTGACCGAAACCGATTCCGCCTCGTGGGTGTGCGGCCACTTGCTGTAAGGTGTGTTGCGGGTCACCTCCGCGATTTTTGTCTTCTTCGCCGGGGTTGCATCGGTGCTGAGCCAGAGCTCCGAAACGCTCTCGTTGGCGATCCAGAATTTGTACGAGCCGGTCATCGGAGGAATCAGAAAACCCTGATAACGCGCCTCAAAATTGGTGGCCACATTCACGGGCGCTTCAAACGCCTTGCCCAGGATTTCCCGGCCGGTGGGCGGCTCGGCGAGATCGCCCAGCTCCGTCAGGTTTATGTCCTTGAGATCCGTCCACCAGGCGCGCGCAATGCCCGCGCCGGGTCCGACCCGAAAAGCCGGGCTGGCGGCGCTGCGCAAACCATCGGCCTTTGCGACGAGCGTGAAATGGTCGCCCGCCTTGTCAATCTTCAGGTCCGGAAATGTGGCGATGCCGTTGACCGTGGTTGCCGTCAATGTGCCGTCGAGTTTGCCGGCGGACGGATTTTTCAGCGCCAGGGTGACGGTGTAAATTCCATCACGGACAGTACGGCCGGATTTATCCTGCACGGCCACCGTTACCGGCAAACGGCGGACACCACCAACGGCGACGTCGCCCGGCGCGGTCGCGAAACCCAGTCGCACCGCCTTGCCGGTGGGCCGGAACGGATAATGACCCAGGTCCGGCAGGTCGCCCAGGTTGAGCACGTAGGGATGGTTGAAAAATTCGCGCAGTTGTTCCGGCGAATTCTTTTCCGTCAGCACGGACCCCGACCACGTCGTGAAGAACAACCAGCCGGCTTTTTCACGGACGAGCTGGTTCACATCGGGAATCGGGCCATTCTCACCGAGGGCAATGAGCTTTTGCCCGCGGTCAAAGGCGGTCAGTTCATCAAATACATCCTTCGCCGTCCCGTGATTGCCGTCCATGGGATAATGATCCTGACCAATGATATCCACGTAGGCGTCGCCCGGATACCAGTCGGCGAGGTCGGTTTCCGCACCGGGCGAAAAGACCCAGATGAGGTTGGTCAGGTGATGCTGGACGGTGAAGTTTTCAAACATCAGCCGCCAGAGTTTTCTGAGGGGTTCCGGCCCCCGCGCGCCCCACCAGAACCAGCGGCCGTTCGCCTCGTGCAATGGCCGCCACAGCACCGGCACATGCGCGTCGCGAAGCACTTCCAATTCGCCCGCGATTTTGTCCAAATCGCGCAACAGCGCTTCATTTTCGGGGATGCCTTCCGTCACACCGCGTGATAAATCGAAAGTCGTGTCTTTCGTGTAAAACGCTGGCTCGTTCATCGGCGCGCGCCAGTGCCAGCAGAATTCGACGATCCCGTGCCGGTTTTGATACCAGTCAATCGCGTGTTTCGCCAGGGTGTGGTTGGTGTCATGCCCGCGCGACGATCCGGTGTAACCCGACAAATCCATTGCCAGCAGCGCCGGCAGTTTGCCCGTGGTGTTTGTGAGGTAGTTAAGCTCAAAAGACAAACCATTTGTCCCGCGCCGGCCTTCCTGCTGGCCGGAAATGATTTTTTTTCCGTAAATGTCCGAGAAATAGGTCAGCAGGGCCTGCGCTTCCGGCGAGGCGTTCGGCGTGACCGGTGTGTCCGCGACGAAGGCCACGGCCGTTCGCGCAACCATCAACACCAGCATGGCCCGGATAACCCAATGGCCGGCCCGGTTCACCATCTTTTTTTTGAGAATGAAGCACCCGCTTTCCCGCATCCCGTTGATTGTTGCCCGAATCATGCTCATTGACGTTCGCTGCTCATTGTAACTATAACCTTGGACGGAATAAAGCGATGAAAAACCAAAAATGTCATCTAAACATGCGACATCAAAAAACTTTTCAAGCTTGCCCGGGAACGTCCATGTTTTCCGAACGCACAAGCTCGAAATTCCTGATTATCCATTTCGCGGATTTGACGGAAGTGAGCGTGTGTATCAAACCGTCATGAGCCACCGACATACTTCCCGCAGGGAATTCATCAAAACCACCGCCCTGGCGCTCCCGCTGATTGCGGCCGGCTGCAGCCGGCTGCCAGCCAGACCCTCCGGCACCCGGAAAACCACGGGCGATTTTGTCGCCGTCCGCAACGGACGCTTCGAGCTGCAGAGCCGCCCCTATTTTTACATCGGAACCAATCTTTGGTATGGTTGCTATCTCTGCGACCCGGCGCTGCCCGGAGGCCGCCAACGCCTGGTCCGCGAGCTTGACCGCCTGCAGAGCATCGGCGTCGCCAACATCCGCCTGCTCGCGGGTTCGGAAACTTCGCCATTGGCCGGTGCCATTTCACGCGGCATCACGCGCGCGCCCCGTGACTGGGATGAGGATTTGCTCTCCGGATTGGATTTTTGTCTCGCCGAAATGGCCAGGCGCAACATGCGCGCGATACTTTTCGTGTCGAACTATTGGCAGTGGTCCGGCGGCTTTGCCCAATACGTTCGCTGGATTACCGGCGACACGATTCCTGACCCGGACAAGCCGGCTATAGCGAAGGGCAATTGGAGTGCTTTCATGAAATTTTCGGCGCGGCTTTACGTCACGCCTGCCGCGAACCAGCTTTATCTGGATTACATCGCGCGACTCCTCCAGCGCCGCAACACGGCGAACGGTCGTGTCTATCGTGACGACCCGGCGATCATGACCTGGGAGCTCGCCAACGAACCGCGCCCCGGCACGGATGCTGCGGTTAGCGGAGTGCCGGAGTTCTGCCGATGGGTGGACGCGACGGCGCGATTCATTCATGCGCAGGATCCGAATCATCTCGTTTGCACCGGCTCCGAAGGCATTCATGGTTGTTTGGACCAGCCCGATGTTTTTGTGAAAGCGCACGAAACTCCGGCGATTGATTATGTGACCGTCCACATGTGGCTCAAGAATTGGGGCTGGTTGAAGGACCCACAGCTCGGACCCGATTATGAGACGGCGGCGGCCCGGGCGAGGGAACATGTCGAACAACACAACGTCCTGGCCACCGACACGCTGCACAAGCCCCTTGTCCTGGAAGAATTTGGCCTGCCCCGCGACCACGAGCAGTATGGACCTGAAACTCCCACGACGGCCCGCGATGATTATTTCGGGCGCATGTTCAACCAGGTGGCGGAGTCATGCCAGGCGGGTCGGGCGCTGCAAGGCGCAAACTTCTGGACGTGGGGCGGCGAAGGTCGTGCGGGCACGGGCAAACCGGATTCAGCCGCCGCCCTGACTGGCGATCCGTTCTGCGAACCGCAGGGGCTGAACTCCATCTTCGACACGGACACGAGCACGTTGGCCGTCGTTGCCCAAGCCAACAAAAAACTCGCGGCGATCACGGGGTGACCAGCCTTCGCTCAGAAGCTGCGGCACGGCAGGCAAGTGACGAGTGGCGGGTGACACGATGTTCCAAGGGCGTGTTTTCAAAATCAAATGCCCAAAGAAGCAGCCGCATGAAACTGGTGGCAGCTTTTGGACTGCGCTGGCAGAGCGCAGCGGCGACAGCGCTTTTAGGTGGACAATAAGGACGGCGGGACGAATCCAAAGCGGCGTCGCGCTCCGCTTGCCGCCGCAGTCCATAACTGCAAATCGAGGCAGGGCCACGTCGTCAATCCAGCGCTTCAAGTTGTTTCGTGAGTCGATCCGCCAACAAGTCACCGAGAAAATTTTCGATGTTGTCAGAAAGTGGAACAAGAGCTTTTTGGACGTTCCCGGGAGTGTATTCGTAAAGATACTTCCATTGCCCAGTTGCTCTATCCTTAAAACTGATGCACTTGGTGTTGAAGCTTACGTGATCTACCCAAAAGACTTTACCTGAAGGCGAATGAAAGCAGACGGCGTTGCCACCAATTGAAGTTGCCACGACTAAATAACCAAACGGGCGAACAAAAGATCCCGGCGCCGCACCTTCAGCCATTTCCTCTTGAATAGCACTAAGCGGCAAAACTCGCGCACCGGACGCCTCAATTACTTCTTCGGGTAGGCAATATCGTAGGTAGTCGGCGATTTCGTGTTGTTCCAAAAACCCAGCCAATGAAGCAAGTGCAGCATCGGTACTAGCTTTCGGTTTTCTACCGGTTTTCCGAATTAGAATGTTCTGGATGTTGCTGACGTTCATATTGACTTAAGAGCGAACCAGTCCTGAGTATTGACACAAGCTTTCTATTTCAGGTGTTAAAACCTGGCGGTTACGTGGGTCCATGTCCCCATCTTTAGCCAGTCCGCCAAAGATTTCAACGCCATTGTCGTCTCCAGCCGCAATCGCCGGGACAGGTGATGCCGAACCGGAAAGATTTGGACTGCGGTGGCAAGCGAAGCGCGCCGCCGCTCTTTGGAGAACGGTCTGGACAATCGAACGCGTCACGCCATCGAAAGCGCCGTCGCCGCTGCGCTCTGCCGGCGCAGTCCAAGAACGATTACCACTCCAGCCATCTTTAGCCGGTCCGCCAAGGATTTCAACGTCGCTGTCGTCTCCGGTCGCAACCACCGGGTGATTTGATGCCGAACCGGAAAGATTTGGACTGCGGTGGCAAGTGGAGCGCGACACCGCTTTGGGGAGCGGGTTGGACAATCGAACGCGCCACGCCATCCGAAAGCGCCGTCGCCGCTATGCTCTGCCGGCGCAGTCCAAAAGCGTTCACCACTCCGGCGATACTTCAAAATCATCCGGAACTTTTAACTGGTCGGTTTTGAAACGGTAGATCGTTTTGATTTGAGCGGGTGTGGCGGTCCGTTCAAACCAGCGGGCTGAGCACCACGGATATTGGTTCGCCACCGGCACAAGACCGTGCTTCGTCGGGTTTTGATGCACGTAGTTGAGTCGCGCCAGATATGACTTCTCGTAAGTCAGCCGCGTTTCCCGGTAATTGTGCCAGACTTTGCGTGTCGGGACGTCGTCGAGTTTTTTAACCCACTTGGCAGTCTTTTCGTGTAACAGGCCGAGCATTCGGGACAGGTTTTCAGCCGTGTCCTGGTCTGCCGGAGAGTGGCCGACGAAGTGGTAATGGTTCGAGAAGACCGCCCAAGCCTCCAACTGCCAACCGAGATCCGTGGCGACTTTGAGTAGCCCTCGGTGCAGTACCGCCAAACGTGCTTTGCCCCGGAAGTGGTGCTGACGCAAATAGGTGCTCGCCGTGACAAAGTAAGTTCCGCGAATGCTGAGACGATGTTCCGGCGCATGTGGCATGGAATCTTGTCGGCAGGCATGAAACGTAGAGTGACGATTTTGGACTGCGGTGGCAAGCGGAGCGCGACACCGCTTTGGGGAAGGGATTGGACAATCGAACGCGTTACGCGCTCCGAAAGCGCTGTCGCCGCTGCGCTCTGCCAGCGCAGTCCAAAAGCTGCCGCCCATCCTACATTTTATGGAGGCGAAGCATCAGCACGTCGTGTCCCGGCACTTCAGCCGTCAAAGCGTCTTTTGTGGTTCCGATGTCCTTTTTCGTCCACAAGTTGCGGACGCCATAGGTTGTCGTGTCAAACCTGGCTTCTCTTTTTGAGAGATCATCCGTCACGGTTTCGTTTTTCCAGTTGAAGGTGACGGGTTGCGAATTGGTGCCGCGATTGAGAACGCACATGGCCCAGGCATCGTTGCTGAGCGGCTTGAACCAGACTTCCACACCATCTTTGGCGGAATACTTGAACCCTTCAACGCCCAGCGCGTCCTGATTCACGGCAATGACTTCCTTGTTGGTAAGAATTCTCAGGGTTTCCTTGGACATGCTCCGCAAATCGTTTCCAGAAATCAGCGGCGCAGCCAGCATGCACCACATCGAAAAGTGTGCGCGGTCTTCATTCACCGCCATGCCGTTTCCGACTTCCAACATATCGGGATCGTTCCAGTGCCCGGGACCGGCATATTTCCGCAGTCCTTCCTGTTTGTCGAGGATTTGCAGGACACCCCATTGATACCAGGTTTTGTGATCTATTTTGCAGTCGAAGCAATTGCAGATGTCGCCGGTGGTGCGCCACGAATGGCCGACATTGGTGGCCCAGAGCCACGGTTGGTTGTCGCCCCATTCGCACAGGCTGAAGACGATCGGCCGGCCGGCCGCATACAGGGCGTCGCGCATGGTCGTATAGGCTCCCTCAGCCTTCAGGCCCTCGGCGTTGCACCAGTCATACTTCAGGTAATCAATTCCCCACCGGGCGTAAGTCAGCGCGTCCTGAAATTCGTGACCGCGACTGGCCGGCCGGCCGCCGCAGGTTTTGTAGCCGACATCCGAATAGATGCCGAGCTTCAATCCCTTGGAGTGGACGTAATCGGCCAGCGCTTTCATTCCTGACGGAAACTTCTTCGCATCCGGCTGGATGAACCCCTGGGCATCCCGTTGTCCCTGCCAGCAATCGTCAATGTTGACGTATTGGTATCCCGCATCTTTCATGCCCGAGGCAACCATCGCATCGGCGGTTTCGCGGATCAGTTGCTCGTTCACCTTGTCGGCAAATTTATTCCAACTGTTCCAGCCCATCTGCGGGGTCAAGGCCAGTTGGTCGAACTTCTGAGCGTACGCGCCGGCGCAGGCCAGACCGATGATGATGAACAGGATGCGTTTCATGGCAGGGGGTGGTTTACACTAAGGTTGTTTCGATTGCATGGCTTTTTTGAAATAAGCGCCAGCGCGGGTCGGCGTGAAATTCCAGTCCTTGATCAGGCAGGGCCCCCAATGCGGATCAAAACACCAGACGGTGTAGGAGATTCCGCGCTGGGCGCAATAGGACGTGATCGCATCGCCATAACTTTCATCGCCGGTAATCGGATTGTATCCGCCGGGCGCTCCCGGCTCCAAAAATCCGATTTCGGTCAAAATCATGGGATATTTTTCGGACACAAAGCCCCAATCGTGCGTCCAGTTCGTTTCCCAGGGTTGTTTGGCCTTCATGGGATACGGATGGGCGACATAGCCGATGCCTTCAGCGTTGAGCGGTGCGTTGGTAACCGGAGTCAGGTCGTAACCAAAATTAAAACCGGCGACGAGGGGCACCGCCGTGCCGCCGTTCGCGCGAATGGTCTTGATAATTTCTTCCAGGAGTCCTTTCCATTCAGTCCAGGTGCAGGTTCCGAGTTTCAGGTCGGCATTAACGGCCGGTTCGTTGAACAGTTCAAAAAAGGCGACGGTGTTGTTTCCGCGATAATGTCTGGCCATCGTGCGCCAGAAATCAAAAGTCTCCGCCTTGGTGGTGTCATACGCCGTTGGGGGATAAAGCTCCGACGACCCGGGGAAAAACTTTTCTTCGTACAAATTGCCGATGCTGTGCCAGTCAATGATGACATACAGTCCCTCTTCTTTTGCCCAGGCAACGCCTTGGTCGAGCAATTTAAGATAATTCTTTTTCCCGTGAATGTGCCAGGCCGCCGGATGCACGGGAATTCTCACGACGTTGGCGCCCCATGACTTTGCCACTTCAAAGTAATGTTTGTTCCACTGTCCGTTCCGCTCCAGCTTGTCGGGATCGCTGGTGTCCAGTCCCCGGAAGACAATGGTTTGGCCATCGGCGGTGACGAAATGATTGCCTTTGACGCTGACCCGGCTGGATTGCGCGAAAGCTCCCGTGGAAAACACCACGGTGCACAGCCAGCAGAAAACAGTTTTATTCATGACATTGTTCATAATACTCCGTTCAGTGTTGCTCCTTGCTCGCGGAAATTGCGCGCAATCGGTGGAGCGTTTCCAAACACGCGCGTGACCCGTGATACGGGCCTTTCCATTCGCTGACTTTTGGCAGGGTCGGATCCACGCGGCCCTCAGGCGTGATGCGCCAGAACCATTCACCGTGAACGCGGTCCACCAGGTGGTTTTCGATAAAATCCCAGGCACGGAGCGAGGCATTGAGGTATTTCTCATCGCCGGAAAGTTGGAAGGCATTGAGGAAACCGATGACCGCCTCGGCCTGCGGCCAGCATTCCTTGCCCGCATCAATGATTTTTCCGTTTTTCCCCTCGTAACGGAGCGCGCCATCCGCGTCAATGCCTTCCCGAAGCACCCCCTCCGCCATGCGCACGGCGACCGCCTGCACGCGCTTGAGCAGTGATATGTCACCCAGTACTTCCGCGGCTTCGCACAGGAGCCAGGTTCCCTCGATGTCGTGGCCGAAAGTATAGGTGTCCGAGCGCACCTGCCATTGCTCGTTGAAAAAGTGATGGAGATGAAGGGTGCGGGGGTCGAGGATGCGTTGTTCGAAGAGGGCGATCAATTCGCGAAGCCGTTGCTCGACACGCTGATCCTTCCAGACCCGGTACAGATTGGTGTAAGCCTCAAGGAGATGAAGATGATTGTTCATGGACTTCTTCTCGTTCATGTCCTTGTCGCTGAGCCGCGCGTCAGCGTCAGCCTCCGACCAATTGCGTTGGCGCACTTCGAGGTACCCGCCGTGCCCGGGATCATACGCATGCCGCTCGATCAACTCGAACAGATCAATGGCCCGCGCCAGGGCCACCGGCACACCGAAAGCCCGGTGATATTCCACCAGTGCGTAGATGGCAAATGCCTGGCCATAGATTTTTTTGGAATCGTCCAGCACACGCCCGGTATCATCCAGCCGCCAGAACGCACCGCCAAGCTGCGCGTCCCAAAACCGGTTCATGACGAAATCGAACGCCCGCCCGGCCATTTGCTTGAACAACGCGTCGGGCCGCGCCTGATGAACCGCGGAGAACGCCCACAGGATGCGGCTGTTGACGATAAGTCCCTTGGGTTGCGTGCGGTCGGGCTTGAGATCGTTGGACAGCCAGCCCATCCAGCCGCCCTGTTCGTGGTCCAACGCCGGTCCACACCAGAACGGCATGATCTGGCCGAACAATTGGTCGCTGGCGCGCTGCGAAAAACCCTTCAACTCATTTGAACTCATGTAAAATTCCGGGTCGCCGCCTATTTCGCCTCCAAGGCATGGATGATTTCCACCCGGCCAATCTGGGTTTCGCCGGTCAGTTCGATTTTCAGGAATCTCCCGCTGCCGCCGAGGTCTGCGGCGTGGTACAGGACAGGCTTCCAGTAATTATAGTCGCCGGTGCCATTGAAATAAATTTCCCGGCCGGCGGTGACGTCGCGGTAAGTCTTGCCGTCAGCCGAGACTGCGAATTTCAGGTCCGCAACGTTCCCGGGGAAAAAGACGAACACGCGGAAACCTTCAATCGAAGTCGGAAGCCGATAGATCAACGTGTCACCGGCATTGCCGGCAGCGCGGTGCGCGTCTTCTTTCGCCTTGCGGCAATCGCGCGTTTTAATTTCCAGCCTGCCTTGCTGCGCCTGGACTTTTGAAAAGTCAGCGAGTTCATCCACCAGCGTCGCGTGCGTGACTTTGACCGGCCCCACCACGTTGGAAGGTTCCGAGACCCCGGCCTCGTTGTTCGCACGGACACGATAATACCACTCACCCGCCGGTGCGGCCTCGTCGGCAAATAGCGGGCGATATTGGACGAAACTTTCGTCAACTCCCTTGCCGACGACCTTCCAGGGTCCGCCAGGCCCCGGCGCGCGTTCGACGGTGTAACTGGCGGCGCCCACGGAACCCTGCCACGAAATCGCCGCCGCATCCGCGATCGGCAGCAAAGTCGGCGGCGCGGGAACCGGAATCGGTGGCGGCGTCAGGCCGCGGATGCCAAAAGCGTTTCGACGAACCGCTTTCATGAGATTGGTTTCGTCATACGCCGCGCCGATGGCCGAGCCCGGCCAGTGGAACGCCTTGTATTGGTTGCCACCCGACGGTTCACTGTGCCAGTAGAATCCGCCGTCCCGGTCGCGGAAGCGCAGGCTCCACAACAAACCGCCCGCCGCACTGCTGTCCGCGATCGCCTTCATGGCTGCCTCCATCTGCGAGGTGCTCACGAAACCGAACTCACCGACGACGTAGGTTTTTTTGCCTTTGGCCAAGGCCGCGTTTTCGCGGATTAGTTCAGCAAAGGACTTTCGGGCCGGTCCAGGCCCGGGATAATGATGGGTCGTGACGATGTCCACCTCGGGCATCGCGAGCACTTCGGGTCGCAACGCGCGGTCGAACCCATCCATCACGAGGTGGTTATGGTCCAAGCTCTTGATGTAAGCGGCAATTTCGCGTGTCCAAGGCACGGGAGATGCCAGCTCGTTGCCGGTTTCCCAGCACAGGATGGCCTTGTCATCGCAGTAACGCACGCCGGTCAGGGCGTTGGTGCGCGTCAGGACAAACCGTATGGTCTTCTTGAAATCTGCGATGAGCTGCGGGTCGGTCCAAAAGTCATCCTTGGTCTTGCCGCGAAAACCCGCGTATTCGCCGCGGCCGCCCATCCAAATCCAGTTGTTGACCAACGGAATGATAAGCCGGACGCCTTGCTCGTTCGCCACCTGCAGGATCATGTCCAGCGAACGGAACGCTTCCTCGTTGAATTTGCCCGGCCCCAGCACATGGCTGGCCTGAGCCGGCGGATCGTTCCCGCGCACCACCGAAATCGAATAAGTGCGTGCGACCGCACCGCCCATTTGACGCACGGTGCTCAACGCATCGACGATTTCGAACCGGTCCGGCAGGCGCCACGCATTCGTGGCGGCAAAACCAAGCTGGTCCTCGATCAGGTGCAGGTTCGGCACATTCCAGGAAATGAACCGATACGGCTTTTCCCCTTCAAACAACTGGTCGCCGCGCACCGTGACAAAATCGCGCAGCACGGATTCGGCGCGGGCCGGGGCGAATGCCAGCAACACCAGCAGGGCGGCCGAAAACAGGAAGCGGGTCTTCACTGAAGGATTCCAGTTAAAATGTTCCCGGCTGGCACCCGGTTGTGCGCGAAGTTTCGGACAGGAAAATACGGTTTGGGCTCAGGGTCGGTTGCACGACACGATACTGCCAAGCAGCCCCCTGGTTTTCGAGGGGGATTTGAGTCATCTATTTTGGGGACAAGCCTCGCCGGGCCGGACCCAAGCGGTGCGGCCCCGGAATCGGCCCACCGCCCTCTTACTTCATCATCTGGTCGAGCAGGCTTTCCATGGCGTCGGCCCAGATTTGATAGCCCTTCTCGTTCGGATGCAGCAAGTCCGGCATGATGTCCCGGGAAAGTGTGCCGTCCGGTCCAAGAAATTTGGAACCGATATCCATAAACTTCACCGTCTTCCCGTCATCAAGAAACGCGAGTTGGACATTGATCTCTTTGACCTGCTCGCGAACCGGGTCGTTTGTTTCTCCGCGCGGGAAAATGCCGAACAACAGGATTTTGCTTTCCGGCAGCCGGGTGCGGATTTCCCGGACGATGGCCGCCACGCCTTCGACGATTTCAGGCGTGGTGTTGCGCGGTTTGCCGTTGTCTTCATTGCCCGCATTGTTCGTCCCGATGAGCAGCACAACGACTTTGGGTTTGATGCCCTCGAGTTCGCCGTGTTCGATGCGCCAGAGCACGTTCTGGGTGCGGTCGTAACCGATGCCGAACTCGGCGGCGTGGCGCGGCGCGTAATATTTGTTCCAGACATTCAGCCCGCCATTCCCCCAAAGCCAGCCGGCGGTGATGGAATCGCCGAGAAACAACAGGTCAATGCCGCCCGGCTTCGCCTGCTTCACAAAGGCTTCGTGGCTCGACATCCAATTGGTGGGAAAGGTGCGGGGCGCGGGAATGACGGCGGTGTTTTCGGCAAAAGCTGCGACCGACAGGAACAGGGAAAGGATAAATGCGAAATTGAAGCAACGTTGTTTCATGCGCCGAACATATCGGGCGGAACCGGCAAAAGCAACCGGCCCGGGAAGCCGGTCGTGTCGCAAGTTTGTGCTACCACCCCCTTCCAAACCGCCACCGGCCCAATTCCTTAGGTAGCCAAAACCGCCGGACTTTCCTATGCTTTCCCCGTGAAACTCGGCCTTGGACTTTATCGCCATCAGCTCAACGCGGAACATTACCGCTTTGCGAAGCAATGCGGTTGCACGCACCTCGTCATCCACCTGGTGGATTACTTTCGTTCCTCGCGCAGCAATCAGCCCGGCGACCAGCCGGTCGGCGACGACACCGGCTGGGGACTGGCCGGCGATCCAAACCAGCTCTGGACGTACGAGGAACTGGCCGCAATCAAAAAGGAAATCAACGCCGCCGGGCTCGAACTGGAAGCCATTGAAAACTTCGACCCGGCCCACTGGCACGACGTGTTGCTGGACGGGCCAAAAAAATTGCAGCAACTGGAAAACCTCAAAACCATCATCCGCAACGTCGGCCAGGCGGGCATTCCGGTATTCGGCTACAACTTTTCGATTGCCGGCGTCGCGGGCCGCATCAAGGGCCGCTTTGCCCGCGGAGGGGCCGAGGCGGTGGGCATGGACGGCCCGCTGGACAAGCCGCTGCCCAACGGCATGGTGTGGAACATGGTCTATGACCGGAACGCCGCGCCGGGCGTTGTGCCATCCGCAACGCCCGAACAATTGTGGCAACGGCTCAAGGTTTTTCTCGACGCGCTGGTCCCGGTGGCCGAAGCAGCCGGGGTCACCCTGGCCGCGCATCCGGACGATCCGCCGCTGCCGACGGTCCGGGCCCAGCCGCGACTGGTTTATCAACCCCAACTTTTCCAGAAGCTCATTGACCTCAAGCCGAGTCCGCGCAACGCGCTGGAATTTTGTGTCGGCACGCTGGCCGAGATGAGCGAAGGGGACATTTACGACGTGGTGGACACTTACAGCCGGCAAGGCAAGCTGGCTTACGTTCACCTGCGCAACGTCCGCGGCAAGGTGCCGTCCTACAAGGAAACCTTCATTGACGACGGCGACGTGGACGTTCTGCGCGTGATGCGGATTTTGAAATGGAACAACTTCAACGGAGTGCTGATTCCCGACCATGCGCCGCAGATGAGTTGCGCCGCGCCGTGGCACGCGGGCATGGCTTACGCGCTGGGGTACCTGCGCGCCGGATTAAAAACCATCAGGAACGAACGCGGCTGACACCTTGTTCAGGGCGCAACCTGGCCCCCGCACCCAACTGGCGGCTGGAAGCCGCCATTACTGGCACGCTGGGAAGCGTGCCGCTACACCGTGGCGGCAGGCATCTTTGCCTGCCAGTCAGCGCGGCTTCCAGCCGCTTGATCCATTTGCCGGGGTGCGGGTATCGGATGCGCCCCCTTGCTCAAAGGCACTGGTAAAATCGAATCATGCCACCCAGGAGATCAGCGCTTCGATTATTTTTTCACGGGGCGATATTCAAACCAGTCGAAATCCGCCGGGCGGGCGCTCTTTTGTCCGTTGCCGGTGGCATACAGGCCCACGAACACACCGGTGAATCCGCCGACTTTTTCCGAGGACAAATCGCGGGTCAAGGCCGGGCCCAGCTTTTTCGCCGGACCCTTGGCCGGCTGGTAAAAAAAATCATAAGCCAGCGGCGAGGCGATCACGGACAGGACAACATCTCCGGCGCCGATTTCTTCATATTGCACCGGTTCGACGATCTTGCCGTTCAGGGTTTTTCGGAAGAAGACCTGCCGTTTGCCGCCTTTGAGGGTGATACCGATCTCGTAATGATTTTTCTCGTTGCCGCGCAGGACGAGTCCCGCCTCCTCGCTTTCCTGCTGCGGGTTGAAGGAGAGCCGGGTGGAAGCGCGGCACGCCAGGTCCGTCTGGCGGCGGCCGGCAAAAGCCGGTGAATCCTGGTCGTTCAGTGTCACCGCCGAACCGTTGAGACGCAGCCAGCCCGGACGTTCGGTGAGCGAAAAATCGCCTGCATACGGGTTCCGGAGAAAATTCCATTGGAGCCCCAAATCCGGCTGGTTGAATTCATCCCGGTCGGGCTCCTTTTTCCATGGATGTTGCGGCAGGCGCGGTGCGGTCATGTTGGTTGCCAGCGTGCCGTTGCCATTGACCACGGGCCAGCCATCTTCCGACCAGGTGACCGGGGCCAGATACGTTTCCCGGCCCAGATGATGGAACTTGCCGCCCTGGGGGCGGATACCCAGACAGACCAGCCACCAACCGTCGGGCGTTTCCACCAGGTCGGCATGACCCAGGGCCTGGAGGGGACTATCTGGACGGTCACGATGAGTGAGAATGGGATTTTTAGGGTTGGGAACAAACGGGCCCCACGGGGAATCGCTGCGGGCGATGGTAACCATGTGGCCGTAACTGGTGCCGCCCTCGGCGATCAGGATGAAATACTTCCCGTTGATTTTGTACAGGTGCGGTCCCTCGGGCCAGACGCCGCCGGTGCCCCGCCACACTTCCTTCAGATTCCCGTCCAACTGGCCGGTTTGGACATTGATTTTGGCCTGGCCGATAAAACCGTCGCCCAGGCCTTCATGCCGGTCGTAATAAACGGTCCCGTCCTCATCAAAAAACAGGGAAGGGTCAATGCCGCTGTGGTCCACCCAGACCGGTTCGGACCAGGGACCGGCGGGATTGGTGGCCGTCACAAAAAAATTGCCGCCGGTATCCACGAGCGTCGTGATCAGGTAAAACGTGCCGTTGTGATAACGCAGGGTCGGGGCATAAATGCCGCCGGAAGCCCGGGCGTGGTCAAGGTTCAACTGGCTTTTCCGGGTCAGGCAGTATCCGAGCTGCCGCCAATGCACCAGGTCCCGGCTGTGAAAAATCGGAACGCCGGGGAAAAATTCAAACGAGCTGTTGACCAGGTAATAATCGTCACCGACCCGGCAAATGCTTGGATCAGGATAAAAACCGGACAGGATGGGATTTTGAAAGGTTTTGGCGGGTCCGGCCGAAAGACCCGCCGGCAGGAGTCCCACCGGGGCGAACAATACCGCGAGGGTCCATTGGGCCAACCGGCCCGCCGGTTTAAATGAATTCATTGATGAGGTTCTCCAGGAATTCCTGGCGGCCGCTGACATTCGGCGCCGCTTCGCCTTGCTTGAGCAGGTAGCTCTCGAGTTCCACCAAACCCGCCTGGCCGGCCTCGATTTTCGCACCGATACCGGAATCCCACGAGGCGTAGCGTTGTTCCACGAATTTCGCGAGCCGGCCGTCCTTGCGGATGGCGGCCGCGATTTTCAATCCGCGCGCAAAGGCGTCCATCCCGCCGATGTGCGCGTGGAACAAATCCACCGGCTCGAAACTCTCGCGGCGAACCTTGGCATCGAAGTTCACGCCGCCGGTGATAAAGCCGCCATATTTGAGGATGGCCAGCATTGTTTGCGTGGTCAGATAAACGCTGGTGGGGAATTGGTCGGTGTCCCAGCCGAGCAATTCGTCACCGGTATTGGCATCAATCGAACCCAGCGCGCCGGCCGCACCGGCCACCTCCAATTCATGCTGCATGGTATGACCGGCCAGGGTGGCATGGTTGGTTTCGATGTTGAGTTTGAAATCGTCCAGCAGGTCGTACTCGCGCAGAAAATTCAGGCAGGCGGCGGCGTCGGAATCATATTGATGTTTGGTCGGTTCCTTCGGCTTCGGCTCGATGTAAAACTGGCCCCTGAAACCGATTTGCTTTTTGTAATCCACGGCCAGGTGCAAAAACTTCGCGAGATGGTCCAGCTCGCGCTTCATATTCGTGTTCAGCAGGGTGGAATAACCTTCGCGTCCGCCCCAGAAGGTGTAGCCCGTGCCGCCGAGTTCGTGCGTAACCTCGAGAGCCTTCTTCACCTGCGCGGCGGCGAAGGCGAACACGTCGGCATTGCAACTCGTGGCCGCGCCATGAACGAACCGCGGATGGGTGAAAAGATTGGCCGTGCCCCAGAGCAGTTTGATGCCGGTGCGCTTCTGTTCCTCTTTGAGCACCTTTACGACGGCATCGAGATTTTTGTTGGTCTCGCTCAACGTTTTGCCTTCCGGCGCGACGTCGCGGTCGTGAAAGGCATAGAAGGGCGCCCCGAGTTTCTCGATGAATTCGAACGCCACCCGCGCGCGGTTCTCTGCGTTGGCCACCGAGTTTGAACCGTCGTCCCACGGACGGATGGCGGTGCCGACGCCGAAGGGGTCGGAGCCCACGCCGCGAAACGTGTGCCAATAGACGACGGAGAAGCGCAGATGTTCGCGCAGGGTTTTGTCCTCGACGATTTCAGCCGGGTTATAATGTTTAAAGGCCAGCGGGTTTTTGGATTTCGGCCCTTCGTATTTGATTTTCGAGATATTTTTAAAAACAGTTTCCATGATACAATTGGTCCTGATTCATTTGAACGAATGCTATCCGGTCAAGCCCGGTACTGGCAATTGAAAGACCCGCTTCCCGGAGTTGAAGCTTTCAATGATTTTGGGCGGCGAATCCAATCGGGGTTCCCCACGAATTGCCCATTATTTGTCACATCACATATAGCCGGACAAGTTATACGATCCGTGATTTTGGGGAATGGATGAAATTATGTTTCGCATGGATGATTCTCTGCTGTCGGCGGCGGACGATTTTTACAAAGAGTCATGGTCCGAGGTGGATGCGGTAAAAGCGGGCGGTGTAGGCGCCGAGGTTCTCCACACGGGAGATTATCAAAAAACGGCTAATCCGTTGAGTCGTTGATTTTGATGACAAGACATTGACTCCGGAACCGGGCCATTATTGACTGAATGGACGCAATTTGTGTCATGAATAACCGACGAAATACCATGCCAATGATTGCCTGCTTGGTGGCGGGCATTTTAACGGGCGCCGCCGGCCGGCTGGCGGCGGCCAATCCCATCCCGCTGCTGCTCAATGATCCGATTGATGTCAGCGGCGATTTCCGGGATTTCTCCGATCTTTATTATCTGGCGGACAAACTCGCCGATTTCGATCCGGCCACCGGCACGGGAAAAATCACCTGGCAACGCTCCGAGTATTTCACCCGGCAGGCCTTCAACAACATGCTGGCCGTCATCAAACCGATCACCCCGAATGAATTTCCGGAAAACGAATACGCCGCCAATCCCACACTCCCGTTTTCCATCGAATTCGTCTCGCCGCGAACGGTGCGGATTCGTCTGACGAGCGGCCCGCAATATCATAAAAATTCCGAGGAGTTGATGCTGGCCGGCGAAGTGCCGCAGGACCATTCCTGGAAATACACCAAAATCGAGGGCGGCCACCGCTACACCGGCGGGTTTGGCTCGGTCACCATCCTGGAAAATCCCTGGCACATCGAATTCCGGGATGCGCAGGGACGGCTGCTGACCAAAACCGACCACGATTCGGACAACACCACCACGTTCACGCCCATCCTGCCCTTTTCCTTCGTGCGGCGCGCGGCCGATTATTCGCGCAGCATGGACGCGGTGTTCACGCTTTCGCCCGGCGAAAAGATTTTCGGCTGCGGC
The DNA here is from genome assembly GCA_036803685.1 of Verrucomicrobiota bacterium. GTDB lineage: Bacteria > Verrucomicrobiota > Verrucomicrobiia > Limisphaerales > UBA11358 > UBA11358. The sequence goes on from DAIRTX010000041.1 coordinate 22,592, forward strand.
GAATCCTTCACCAGCCTCGACAAGCGCGGACAAAAAGTCGTGTTGTGGACGGACGACGCCAACGGCATCCAGAACCAGGGGATGTACAAGCCCATCCCGTTTTTCATGAGCAGCCGCGGGTATGGCATGTTCCTGCACACCTCCTCGCCCATCACCTGCGACTTCGGAAATTATTTCAGCGGCGTCAATTCCCTGATGCTCGGCGACGACGAACTTGACCTGTTCGTTTTCCTCGGCTCACCGAAGGAAATCCTCGATGAATACACCAAGCTCACCGGCAAATCGCCGTTGCCGCCGCTCTGGTCGTTTGGCCTGTGGATGAGCCGCTGCACCTACTCTTCGGAAAAACAAGTCCGCGAGGTCGCCGCCAGGTTGCGTGAAAACAAAATTCCGTGCGACGTGATTCATCTCGACACCGGCTGGTTCGAAACCGACTGGCGGTGCGACTATCAATTTTCCACTTCACGTTTCACCGACCCGCAAAAGATGATCGCCGATTTGAAGAACGATGGCTTTCACATCTCGCTCTGGCAGTTGCCGTATTTCGTGCCCAAGAACACGCTGTTCAACGAGCTGGTGGAAAACAATCTCGTCGTCCGGGACAACAAAGGCAATCTGCCCTACGAAGACGCCGTGCTCGATTTTTCCAATCCGAAAACGGTCGAATGGTATCAAGCCAAGCTCGCCAGTCTGTTGAGGATGGGCGTGGGGGCGATCAAGGTGGACTTCGGCGAAGCCGCGCCGGAGAACGGAATTTATGCATCGGGACGCACGGGATTTTACGAACACAATCTTTACCCGTTGCGTTACAATAAAGCGGTGGCCGACATCACCAAAAAAACCACCGGCGAGAACATCATCTGGGCGCGCAGCGCGTGGGCGGGCAGCCAGCGTTATCCGATTCACTGGGGCGGCGATGCCGAAAGCACCGACCAGGGCATGGCCGCCGAACTGCGCGGCGGATTGTCCTTCGGCCTTTCCGGCTTTTCATTTTGGAGCCACGACGTGGGCGGCTTCACGGCGAATTCAGTCGCGAGCATGGACAAAAATCTTTTCGCGCGCTGGCTGGCCTTCGGGATGTTGAGTTCCCACAGCCGCTGCCACGGCATCGCGCCCAAGGAACCCTGGAACTACGGCGACGCGTTCCTGGATGAATTCCGGCACATCGACGAACTCAAATACCGGCTCATGCCCTACGTTTATGCCCAGGCGAAGGATTGCTCGGAGCACGGCCTGCCAATGGTCCGCGCGCTGTTCGTGGAATTTCCCGACGACCCCGGCTCGTGGCTCGTGGACGACGAATATCTCTTCGGCTCCAGCATCCTGGTCGCGCCGCTGTTGCACGAAAATGCCACCAACCGCGACGTTTATCTGCCGCCGGGCACCTGGATTGATTATCAGACCGGCAAGGCCTGGGACGGCGGCTGGCGGCACATCGAGGCGGGACCGCTTCCGGTCGTGATGCTCGTGCGCGACGGCACCGTGCTGCCGCAAATCAAGCTCGCGCAATCCACCTTGCAGATGGACTGGTCAAAGCTTGACCTGGTGGTTTTCGCCAAAAACTCTCCGACGGCGAAAGGACTGGTTTGTCTGCCCTCGGACAATCTGTTGCATGAGCTGGTGCTGAACAAGGACGGTAGTGCATTCAAACTGGCAAACGATCCGCTGGCCGGCAAGGCAACCTGGAACCTTCGCCAGGCGGCGAAGGTTGAGTGACCGGAGGAAGGTATTCGGATGTATATTGGTAAACGAATTACAGCCGGCGTCGTCGTGCTCGTCCTGCTCGGTCTGCACGGGATGATGCAAGCGCAGACGCTGCCTTCTGAGCCCTATGCCTGGAACAATGTCGTCATCGGCGGCGGCGGCTTTGTCACCGGCATCATTCCGCATCTCCGCCAAAAGGGCCTGATGTATGCGCGCACCGACGTCGGCGGCGCTTACCGCTGGGATGATTCGGCGCGGCGATGGATCCCCCTCACGGACTGGATCAGCGCGGAAGACGTCAATCTCACGGGCATCGAGAGCATGGCCGTGGACCCGAACAATCCCCAGTGCGTTTATCTGGCCGCCGGCACTTACAGCCGGGGTAATGCGGCGATCCTTCGCTCGGAAGATCAGGGCCGAACGTTCAAGCGAACCGACGTGCCGTTCAAGATGGGCGGCAACGAGCAGGGCCGTTTCAACGGGGAGCGGCTCGCCGTGGATCCCAATCAGGGCGGCATCCTTTTCTTCGGCTCGCGGCGGGACGGGTTGTGGAAAAGCGCTGATCGTGGAGCGACGTGGCAGAAAGTTGAAAGTTTTCCAAACATCGGTTCCAACCAACCGCCGCCCGCCGCCTCCGTCACAACCACCAACGCCGCGGGCCAGCGCCGCGGCGGGGGCTTCGGCGGCAATCAACCCATCGGCATCATCAGCGTCGTTTTTGATCCCGCCAGCGGCAAACCCGGCAGTCCGACGCCGAAGCTTTACGCGGCGGTGTCCACGACGGAAACCAATCTTTATTGCAGCACCAATGGTGGCGTCACTTGGGAGGCGGTAGCCAATCAGCCGGTGGGATTGCGTCCCAACCACCTCGTGCCGTCGCCGGACGGAACGTTCTATCTGAGTTACGGACGGGAGCCGGGACCCAACGCGATGAGCGCTGGCGCGGTCTGGAAATTCAACCCGAAAGACGGCGTCTGGACGGACATCACGCCGGTCAAGCCAAAGGATTCCGACCAGCCGTTCGGCTACGGCTGCGTCGCGGTGGACGCGCAGCATCCGTCCATCCTCATGGCCACCACGTTCGCCCACTGGAATCCGCACGATGAAATTTTCCGCAGCACCAATGGCGGCGCGACCTGGACGCAACTCTGGCAGACCAACACCGCCGTGTGGGATCATTCCAGCGCGCCGTACACCCGGACCCGCACGCCTCATTGGATGGGCACCATCGTGATCAACCCCTTTGATTCGGATCAGGTTTTGTTCACCACCGGCTTTGGCATCTGGTGCTGCACCAATGTCACGAAAGCCGATTCCGGCAAGCCGACGCACTGGGTCTTCCTCGACCCGGGACTCGAAGAAACGGTGCCGCTGGCTTTGATCAGCCCGCCCGCCGGCGCCCATTTGATCAGCGGCGTGGGCGACATTGACGGCTTCCGCCATGACAACGTGGATGTTTCGCCGGCGGAAGGGACTTTCGCCGGGCCGCGATTGTCGAGCACGCGAGACCTGGCGTTTGCCGCCAACAAACCCGAACTGATCGTCCGCATCGGCAACGGCGGCGGAAGCATGTCGGCGCACGCCATTATCTCCAAAGACGGCGGCAAAACCTGGGAAGCCCTTGCGAGCGATCCCCCGGGCGGAAGTGGTGGACAAGGCAGGATTGCCTTGAGCGCCGACGGCAGAACCATTGTTTGGGCGCTGCAACGCGGTTCCGCCTTCGTCACCACGAACCGTGGAATGACCTGGACCAACTGCGAGGGACTTTCCTCCGGGGCCAGTGTCGTCGCCGATCCGGTCAGCGCTTCGCGCTTCTATGCGTTCGACGCCCAGGCTGGCAAGCTGATGACCAGCACAAATTCAGCGGCGACTTTTGAGGCGACGGCGGCATCGCTTCCCGTCTCGGAGGGTGCCGGCCGCGGGGGCATGCTGGCGGCCACTCCGGGGATGAAAGGCGACCTGTGGGTCGGCTCCCGCAACATCGGCCTTTACCACTCCACTGACGGCGGAGCCTCTTTCACCAGGCTGAACAACGTCGGCGGCGCGGACGCGCTCGGTTTCGGAAAGGCCGCGCCCGGGAAAACTTTCCCCGCGCTCTACCTGCTGGGAAGCATCAATCAACTTCAGGCCTACTACCGTTCCGACGACGCCGGCCAGACGTGGGTGCGCATCAACGACGACCAGCACCGGTTCGGCGCTCCCGACCGCCCGCTCATCATCGGCGATCCGCGCATTTATGGCCGGGTTTACCTGACCACCGGCGGCCGGGGCGTCATCTGCGGCGATCCTGCTCCAAACAAGAAATAGCCTATGAAACGATTCAGCGTTCGCGGCTTCTTCGGAATCATTCTCGGTGCCGTCTCGCTCCCGTGCGTTTGCCCGGCGGGCAATTACAGCAACTTTATCGTCTCCGTTTACGCCCGCGCTTACGAAGTCCGGCAAATGACCAATTTCGTCTGGCTCTCCAACGTCTGGAACACCGTCGGCAGCCAGTTGAAGGTGGACAAAATTTATCTTGAAACCCACCGTGACGGCGTCATCCCGGACCGGGAGACGATTGCCAAAGCCAGACAGTTTTTTGAAAGCCGAGGTATTCGCGTCGCCGCCGGCATCGCGACGGTGGCCAACGAACGCAACCTCTACCAATCGTTCTGTTACAGCACGCCCGCCGACCGCCAGAAGCTCAAGAAAGTCGTCGAATACACCGCCGGCCAGTTCGATGAAATCATCCTCGATGATTTCTTCTTCACGAACTGCAAGTGCGATCAGTGCGTCAAGGCGAAGGGCAACAAAAGCTGGACGCAGTTCCGGCTGGAGCAGATGGACGAAGTGGCCCGTGATCTGGTGGTGAAGCCGGCCAGGGCGGTCAATCCGAAGGTAAAAGTTGTCCTAAAATTCCCGAACTGGTACGAGCATTATCAAGGGCTGGGCTACAACCTGGAAGCCGGGGTGAAGTATTTTGACGGAATCTACACCGGCACGGAAACGCGCGAGCCGTTCAATAACGCCCAGCATCTCCAGCAATACCAGGGCTATTTGATCTTTCGTTATCTTGAAAACGCCGACCCGGGCCGCAACGGCGGCGGTTGGGTGGACACCGGCGGGATGCGTTACGCGGATCGCTATGCCGAACAACTCTGGTTGACACTCTTCGCGAAAGCGCCGGAGATCACGCTCTTCGACCTGCGCCAGGTTCAGCGGCTGATGCAGCCTTCCGACCGCGGCGCCTGGCAGGATTTGCATCCGAGTTTCGATTTCGATCAAATGATGGCCTCCGCCCGACCGGACGCCGGCACTTCGGCGGCGCCCGCCACGATTTCCCGCGCGGCGGGATTCACCTTCGACCAGGTGGATGCTTTCCTCGGCCAGCTCGGCCAGCCGGTCGGTTTGAAAAGTTACAAGCCCGTCAATTCGGCTGGCGAGGACTACATCCACAATTACCTGGGCATGGCCGGCATTCCTTTTGAGTTGACCCCGAAATTCCCAACCGACGCCCACACGGTTTTTCTGGCCGAATCGGCAGCGGAAGATCCCAAAATCGTGGACCGGATCAAAAAGCAATTGATGAACGGCGGGAACGTCATCATCACGTCCGGCTTGCTCCGCGCCTTGCAGAACCGGGGCATTGAAGGCATCGCCGAGATTCGTTACACGGACAGAAAGATTGCGCTCAAGGAATACCTGCGCGGCTTTGGGAACGTCATTGAAGGGAAATCGGAAATCACCATTCCCGAACTGGACTACATTACCAACGACGCGTGGGCGCTGGTCTCCGGTTCCGCCGGCGGCATCCCTTATCCACTGTTGCTCCGGGCCGGTTACGCCAAAGGCTACCTTTATGTTCTCACCCTCCCGGAAAATTTTGGTGATATTTACAATCTGCCCCCCGAAGTGCTGACCCAGATCAAGCGCACCCTGACACGGGATATTTTCGTTCGCGTCGAAGGCCCGGCCCAAGTGGGTCTGTTTGCCTACGACAACAACACGTTCATCGTGGAGTCATTCCGGCCGGACGAAACGGATGTGAAAATTTCCGTTGCGGGTGAGTTTGCCAAACTGCGTAATCTGGTGACGGATGCGGTGACCACCGGCCAGACAGAGACGCAGGGTTCCGGCCGGTTCGACAGCGGTGACCGGCGCGTGTCCTTCAATGTTCATCTTCTGCCCCACAGTTACGCAGTGTTCGCGGCCGAGAAATGGCCCGGCATGGCGTATTCGAACCAATGAATGGATTTGACGCTCAAAGAGGTGAGAAGGGCAAGATTGTTGTCCTTTGAATCCGCCGCCAGTGCGTGTTTGCCATTTGATTTAAAATGTATTTAATTGTTTCAATGCTGTTTTTTTCAAAAGCATCAAAACCGGTCTTGTCTTCTGTAGCATCCTCTTTTAGGTCGCTCCAAATACGCGGGCTGGACTTGATTTTGGTCTTGTTCCTGTCAGCCGTGACGTCCTTCGGACAAACCTACAACTGGAAGAACGTGGTGATCAAAGGCGGCGGGTTCGTCTCGGGCCTGATCACACACCCGAATGCGCCGGGCGTCGTGTATGCGCGCACGGATATTGGTGGCGCGTATCGCTGGAACGCCGCCGGCAATTCCTGGATTCCCCTGTTGGACTTCGGCGCGGATGCCAACACCTACGGGATTGAGAGCGTGGCGATTGATCCCTCGGCCAGCAATCGCCTTTACATCGCCGCCAGCCGCGGCTCGTCAACGTTAAAGTTTATCTTGGTATCCACAAATCAGGGCGCGACTTTTTCGTCGTTTACGCCTCCGTTTTCGCTGGACGGGAATGCCCGCGGCCGGGGTGGCGGCGAGCGGATGGCGGTGGACCCGAACCTGAACAGCATCTTGTTCTACGGCACGAAGAGCCAGGGTCTCTACAAGAGCGTCAATTCCGGCGCCACCTGGTCGCTGGTGAGCAGCTTCCCGGTCACCACCACGGCCAACGGCGTTGGGATCGTGTTTATGCAGTTCGTCAAGAGCAGCGGGTCGCCCGGCAGCGCGACACCGGTGATTTTCGCCGGTCTCTCCCAGACCAACAACAACCTCTATCGAAGCCCCGACGGCGGAACCAACTGGTCGCTGGTTTCCAACGCCGGGCCGGCAACGCAAATGCCGCATCATGCCGCGCAGGATGGGTTGGGAAACATGTACATCACTTTCAATGACACCTGCGGTCCGAACGACAATGTCACCACCGGCGCCGTCTGCAAAATCAACCTGTCCACCCTGGCGTCGGCCAACGTGTCTCCGATCATACAGCCGGGGGAGCAGGGCGGCTGGGGCGGGGTTTCCGTGGACCCGCAGCATCCCACCAATCTCGTTGTCTCCACATTGGACCGCTGGTGGCCTTCGCCTTATGATCAGATTTATCGCAGCACCAACGGCGGCACTTCCTGGAAAACGACCGCTCTTTCCCTGCCGGGGACGAATGGCGCGCCGTGGACCGTCGCGCGGACTCCGCATTGGTGTGAGAACGTTCAAATCGATCCGTTCAATTCCAACCGCGCCTGGTACGTTACCGGCTATGGCGTCTTCAGTTGCACCAATCTGACCGCCGCCGATTCGGGCGGAACGGTGAACTGGACCTTCACGAGCGACGGCTTGGAGGAAACGGTGCCTTTGGGTCTGGCCAGTCCGCCCACGGGGCCGCATCTGTTGAGCCAGGTTGGTGACCAGGGCGGTTTCCGGCATTTCAACGTGGATGTGTCGCCGCCGCTGGCGGATTATTTTTCGACCCATCGCGTCACGTCGCTCGGGATTGATTTCGCCGAGAGCAATCCGAATCGCATCGTGCGGTTGTTTTCGGAAGCTCCCAGTGGCGCGTATTCGGCCAATGGCGGCACCACCTGGCAGGATTTTGCCAGCGTCCCGCCCGGTGTGACCGGCGATAACCGCGGCAATATCGCCATTTCCGCCGACGGCAATCGCATCGTCTGGATACCGCAAAGCTCTTCGGCCTATTACTCGACCAACAACGGAGCAAACTGGACGGCTTCAACGGGAAGCCCGACCGGAACTTTGGAGCCAATCGCCGACCGCGTGAACAGCAACAAGTTTTACATCTATTCCGGCGGTACGATGTACGTGAGCACCGATGGCGGCGTTATCTTCACCTCGGGCGGAGCCGTTTCATCCGGCGTCAGACCGCGCACTGTTTTTGGCCGCGAGGGTCACATCTGGGTTCCGCGCGGCAACAGCGGCATGTCGCGTTCAACAAATTCGGGCACGAATTTCACGACTGTGTCCAGCGTGCAGCGCGCTTCGTTTGTCTCATTCGGCATGGCCGCACCCGGACAAAGTTATCCGGCCATTTTTATTAGTGGCCGGGTGACCAACGTGGATGGCATTTTCCGCTCGGACGACCAGGGTGCCTCCTGGGTGCGCATCAATGACAACCAACACCAATTCGGCCTGGCAAGCCTTCATGTTTTTTGTGCCGATCCGCGCATCTTTGGCCGGGTTTACTTTGGAACGGAAGGTCGCGGCATCATTTACGGCGATATCATTTCCAACACCGCGCCGGTGCTGGCGGCCATCAGCAACTGGACGGTGAACGCGGGCCAGACGGTGGCCTTCACCGCCGGCGCCACGGACACCGATGCGCCGCCGCAAACCCTCACCTTCAGCCTGTTGAGCGGATCGGGCAATGCGACGTTAAACACCAACAGCGGCGCGTTCTCGTGGCGGCCGCAGGTGACGCAAGCGAACACGACCAACTCGTTTACCTTGAAAGTCGCCGACAACGGCACGCCCAGCCTGAGTACGACGCAGAGTTTCGTAGTAACGGTGAATCCGCTCACCCTGCCATCCGCCGTCTCGCTCGCGTTGAGCAACGGTCAGTTTGGATTCCAAGTCAGCGGCCAGGCCGGACCGGATTATGCCGTGCAGGTGTCGAGCAATCTGGTTGACTGGAGCACCTTGTTCATCACCAACTCACCGCCGATGCCGTTCCAGTGGACGGACACCAACGCGGCAACGTTGCCGGCACGGTTCTATCGCATCAAGGTCGGCCCGCCGTTGCCATAGACGGGATTCCGGGAAAAGGTGTTTCCGGCGCACACAAACAATGAATTATGAATTGCGGACAGCCTGCCCGGTCGCCCGG
>DAIRTX010000042.1:0-30649 GCA_036803685.1 Verrucomicrobiota bacterium
GGTGTAGCGGCACGCTTCCCAGCGTGCCAGTGACGGCGGCTTCCAGCCGCCAGTTGGGCGCGGGTGCCAAGGGCGCGCTCCGCCGTTTCCAAAAATAATTCATTGCAATCCCCATCTCCTGGATTCTGAATTCTGAATTCTGAATTCTTTCTCCGAAATTCGATGTTCGACGTTGGATGTTGAATGTTCGTGTTTTCCCACCGCCTTCAACTCTCATTGCTTGCCCTTGACCAGCGCTTCCACCACGTGCGGATCGGCCAGGGTGGACGTGTCGCCGATCTGATCCATGGCGTTCTCGGCAATCTTCCGCAGGATGCGGCGCATGATTTTGCCCGAGCGCGTCTTGGGCAGGCCGGGCGCGAATTGAATCTTGTCCGGCACGGCAATCGGCCCGATTTCCTTGCGGACGTGGTTGGCCAGTTCCTTCTTAAGTTCGTCGCTTTCCTCGACGCCGTCCTTGAGCGTCACAAAGGCGTAAAGCCCCTGCCCTTTGATGTCGTGCGGCATGGGTGCCACGGCGGCCTCGGCCACTTTCGGATGGCTGACCAGCGCGCTCTCAACTTCTGCCGTGCCGATGCGATGGCCGGAGACGTTCACCACGTCGTCAATGCGGCCCATCAACCAGTAGTCGCCGTCCTCATCAATGCGGCAGCCGTCGCCGGTGAAATAGATGTTCGGATACAGCGTGAAGTAGGTTTCAACGAACCGCTGGTGGTCGCCCCACGTGGTGCGCATCATGCCGGGCCAGGGTTTCTTGATGCAGAGCTTGCCACCTTCGTTCAGCCCGACTTCCTTGCCGTCGTCGCGCAGGATGACCGGTTCGACGCCAAAGAACGGACGGTTGGCGCTGCCGGGTTTGAGCGTGTGCGCGCCGGGCAACGGATTGATGAGGATGCCGCCGGTCTCCGTCTGCCACCACGTGTCCACGATGGGACAACGCCCCTTGCCAATGACGCGATGATACCAAATCCAGGCTTCAGGATTGATGGGTTCGCCCACGGAACCGAGCGTGCGGAGTGTGCTCATGTCGTACTTGTTCGGCCATTCTTCGCCGAGGCGGATGAGCGATCGGATCGCCGTCGGTGCGGTGTAGAAAACGGTCACTTTGAACTTCTGCACGATGTGCCAGAAGCGGCCGGCATCCGGGAACGTCGGCACGCCTTCGAACATCAAACTGGTCGCCCCGTTGCAGAGCGGGCCATAGACAATGTAACTGTGGCCGGTGACCCAGCCAATGTCGGCGGTGCACCAGAAAATGTCGTCGTCGTGAACGTCGAAGATGTATTTGTGGGTCAAGGCGGAGTGCAGGAGATAACCGGCGGTGGTGTGAACGACGCCCTTGGGTTTGCCGGTGGAGCCGGAGGTGTAGAGGATGAAGAGCATATCCTCGGCGTTCATGATCACCGGCGGACAGTCGGCGTTCGCCTTGCTCATCAGGTCGTGATACCAGACGTCGCGACCGGCGACCATGTTGCAGGGAGTGTCGTTGCGTTTGACGACGATGACCTTCTCGATGCTCGGAGTCTGCTTCAACGCTTCATCGGCGATGCCTTTCAAGGGAATGCTCTTGCCCGAACGCAAGGAAACATTGGAAGTGATGAGCAACCGGCACGCCGAATCGCTGATGCGTCCGGCCAGCGCCTCCGCGCTGAATCCGCCGAAGACGATCGAGTGAATCGCGCCAATCCGCGTGCAGGCCAGCATCGCGATGGGCAGTTCGGGGATCATGGGCAGATAAATCGAGATGCGGTCGCCCTTCTTGATGCCGAGTGATTTCAGCACATTGGCGAACTTGCAGACTTCCTGGTGCAATTGTTCGTAGGTGAGCGTGACCACGTCGTTTTCCGGCTCGCCCTGCCAGATGATCGCGGGCTTGGTGCGCGTGGCGGTCTTGAGATGGCGGTCGAGGCAGTTGACGCTCACGTTAAGCTGTCCGTCTTCAAACCACGTGTGCTCGATCCTTTTTGCGGCGGTGTCCCACACATATTTGAGGCCCATCGTGGGTTTCTTGAACCAGTCGAGCGTCGCAGCCTGCTCCAGCCAGAACTTGTCGGGCTCATTGATCGAGCGTTCATACATCTTTTTGTATTGCTCGGCGTTGATGTAGGCGCGTTTGATCACTTCCGGGCTGGGTGGAAACGTCCGGGTTTCCTGCATCAGCGAACTGGTGGAAATGATCTTGGTTGGATTTGTCATGGTAGGTTTCTTTCTTGTTTGATGTTGTCGTGAATTGTCGTGAATTTAGCAAAACCGGCCGGGCGTCGTCACCCCCTGGTCGGAGCCGGCCTGAATGCCATGAAGCCGGAAGACATTGTTGGTGATATTTTTAATGGTGGCCTGCAACTCCGGTTCAACGGCCCGGCGTTGCTCCGTCGTGACGGCCAGGGTGCGGTCCCGCAGTCCCCCCGCCCATTCGGTGCTGGCCAGCATCACGCCGCCCATGCCCAGGCCAAAATCACATTCCTCATCCCCGCCGCAACACGTCCGCCAGGCCAGCGCCCAGCCGCGCACGGTGTTCTCGACGTGATACCCGCCGCCGCCCGCCACCAGCATCGGATGACGGAACCGCAACAGCCGTTCGATGACCTCCACCACCACGTTGTTGGTCATGCGCAGATGCGTCAGCGGATCGCCCGCCAGCATGTCCATCCCCAGTTCCAACACCATGACCTCGGGACGGAAAAATTCCACCAGCGGAACCACGACGCTGTCGAACGCCGTCAGAAAAGCCTCGTCATAGGTTTCGGGCGGCAGCGGAACATTGACGTTATATCCCCGGCCCGGCCCTTCGCCGATTTCATTTTCAAAACCGCCCCAGGGAAAAAGCGTCCTGCCGGTCTCATGCAACGAGACGGTCAGGACATCCTTGCGCTGATAAAAAGCCGACTGCACTCCGTCGCCGTGATGCGCGTCCACGTCGAGATACAAGACCCGCTTCCCGGCCCCGGCCAGTTTCATGCAGGCGAGCACCACGTCGTTCAAATAACAAAATCCCGCCGCGCGCTCCGCCATTGCGTGATGAAAACCGCCCAGCAAATTGAAAGCGATGTCCGCCCTGTCCTCCAGCAACAAGTCGGCGGCGACCAGTCCCGCGCCGCAGGCCCAGGCGCCGCAGTCGAACATGTCCTTGAACACCGGCGTGTCCGGTCCGCCCAGGCCCATGTGCAAGCCGTCCACGGTCAAATCACCGCCGGCGACCCGTTGAAGTTCCTGCAGATAACGGGCGGTGTGAAACTTTTTCAACTCGGCGAGCGAAGCCTTTCGCGGTGCGACCTCGATGCGCCCGTCGCCGCCGAGCAAGCCGAACGATTTCAGACGCTGGCGCGTGAGGCTGGCGCGCTGGGTTTTGAAAGGACAATCCGGCGGGTAACTCAACCCTTCGATTTCGGGCGAGTACAGAAAGGCCAATTTGCGATCGCTCATGCGGAAAGGGTGGTGATGCCGTTACGGACGGTGATCGAAGAAATGGAATTCGCCCCGGGGAATTTGAGAAACTCCCCTGCTCCGCGCGTCTTTGTATATTTGCGTTTCAAGGCCATCTCATCCTGTCCGGCTTTCCGGCCTTCCTCTGAGAGGAACGCCTTTACCGGTGACCAGTTGTGATGCCATTCCGCCCGGCGGCGCCCTGTCGCGTGAGGCCGCAGGCCTTTTACGCGAATCCGCCGACAAAATGTTCCACCGTCACTCGCTTTGGGTCCTGCGTTTTTAATACCCCAAGCGTGCCATTGCATCAAGGCGCAACCCTTGCCGTCTGGCTTTGTCTTCAAAACGGCTACCCAACCCCGACACGTCGGGGCTGGTCCGCACTGCCGACGCCCGCCATCAAAGGCACGCGGTGCACATCTTCCGCATGAAAAGCTAATCTGAAGCAACGTCCAGGTCTTAACCATTATTGCTAATTGTTTGATTTTTTTTGGGTGCAAACGGTTGCAGACCGCGTGAGGCGTAGCCTTTTACGCGTGCCTGCCGCGTGAGGCGTAGCCTTTTACGCGGCCTTGAACGCCGTCCGCACCGGTCAAAGATAAAAACAGCTTTTAAGAAAAAGGCTGTTTGAAGGAGACGCTTTTTCGCTATTGACTCGCGCGGAGCGGAGTTGACCGCTCACGCTAATGGGTGACCTTTCATTTTCTTGGTTGACCGCACCGTCATCGCGTTTGAAACTTGCGCATGAAAGGATTGCGCCAACATCCATTCCGCGTTTTGGGGCGGCTGCTTTGGTTTGCCGGCGAAGTTATTATCGCGCTATTTGATTTTTTGATCCGCTGCGCGTTTCGTCCGAAAAAATCCGCGGTGGCCGCGCGGGCCTTGTGGCTGCAACGGGCTTCCCGCCGCCACCTGCGAATTTTCAAATTCGAAGCGCAAGTCGCCGGGCCGGTTCCGTCCGGCGGCCTGCTCGTGAGCAATCATTTGAGCTACCTCGACGTACCGGTGATGGCGTCGCTCACGCCCGCGGTTTTTGTCGCGAAACACGAAATCAAATCGTGGCCGGTCATCGGCTGGCTCGCCCGGCTGGCGGGCACGCTGTTTATTGATCGCGAACGGCGGATGGCCGTCGCGCCGGTGAATGCCGCCGTCCAAACCGCGCTTGATGGCGGCGCACTGGTGGTGGTGTTCCCCGAAGGAACGAGTTCGGACGGCCAGACCGTCCTGCCGTTCAAGTCATCGTTGCTTGAGCCGGCCACGCGGCAAATTCATTCCCTTTCCATCAGCTTGATTCAGTATGAACTCGACGATGGCGACGCGGGCACAGAAGTTTGTTATTGGGGCGACGTGACGTTTTTTGGGCACCTGCTGAACCTGTTGAGCAAGCGCACCTTCCGGGCTTCGGTTCGATTTGCCCCCATTCAATCCATTGCCACCAGCCGCAAGGAGTTGGCGCACCAATTACATTCTGAAATGCTGAAATTAAAGAATGCGGCAGTGGGTTCAAAAAATCCTTCCCTACCTTCCACCGGCCATTGATGGCTGGCAAAGTGTCGATAAGGTGGTGGGCGGCTTTGAAAAATATTTTCTTTTGGGTTAAGGCTTCGACAAAATGTGGCAACCCATGGCATGGCTTGCGTCCCCGGTTTTCAAAAATGGCACCGGTGGCGGAGGCGGGTTGGTGATCGAGCAATTGTCGGCCCGGGATGCAACCGCAAAGGAAACCAGCAGCAGAGAAACCATTCCCGGTGTTCCAGCCGGGATGGATAACGTGGGCGGGCAATGAGAACTCATCACAATTCTCCTGCTCGCCGCGTCGGCTCGTCGCGCCGACTTGCCGCGTCGTAATTCAGTGAAGACGGGAGCTCCACGAAGGCGGAAGCAAAACGGAGACGGGTGAAGATTTTGGATAAAATGGCCGTAAGACTTGTCGCGCCAGCTTGTCGCGGCGACTTGCCGCGTCGTAACGACTTGCCGCGCCAATAGCGACGGCGGGAGTGAAGGCGGGAGCAACGCGAAGACGGAAGCCAAGCCACGGCGGAAAAGCGTCAAATTCGGCGGCGGCTCCATCTCCCATCTCCTGGCTCCTATCTCCGATCTCCGATCTCAGGCAGGGGAGAAATGTTACTTTTCCAGGACTGATCCCTTTTTGTCCATCGCCTGCCACCGGCCCGGCCAACTGCCCGGTCATCCGCGCTGACGCGGGAAATGCTCCGCCAGCAGCTCGCCGGCCTTTTGCACGCCGTGGATGATGCCCGGCGTGAATTCGGATTTGCGAAAGTAGCCGGTCAGGGCGTCCGCCAGCTTCCGCCAGAATTCATCCCCGCACTTCGCATGAACGCCTTCATCGCCGATGACGGCAAACTTGTGCGCGCGGGGGGACACGAAAATCAGCACACCGTTCCGTTCGGAGGACTGGTTCATGCCCAGGCGCAGGAATTCCGCCTGCGCGGCGGCGACGGGGTCGTCAATGTGTTTGGGGCTGATGCTGACGCGGATTTGGCCGGAGGTCTTGTGTTCGGCATCACGAATCGCCGCGACAATGTTGTCGTGGTGCAGATGCTTGGAGAAGGTTCGCGGGTGCATAAGTTACCAGCTCCCTCCTGCGCCACCGCCGCCAAAACTGCCGCCGCCGCCGGAAAATCCTCCACCAGAAAATCCACCGCCTCCGCTTGAAAAACCACCACCGCCCCAACCATGGCTTGAGCCGCTGCTGGAGAGTAATAACCAAGGAAAAAACATTCCCGATCCTCGCGCGAAAAAAATAATAATGACGATCAACACGATAAATCCAAAGCCAAGGAAGGGACTGCTTGATCCGTGTGGGGTCCGACTGTCTGACACTGTTGCGCCGGTTCCCTTGTATTCGCCCTTGGTGGCGGCGATCACAGCCTGCACACCCGCCGTCAGGCCGCCGTCGAAATCGCCGGCCTTGAAACGCGGCGTAATTTGCTCGTCAATGATTCGCTTGCAAAGGGCGTCGGGCAGGACGCCTTCCAGTCCGTAGCCGACCTCCAGAAACATTTTGTGGTCCTGCACGAAAACGAAGAGCACCGCCCCGTTGTTTTTTCCCTTTTGTCCCGCCTGCCACGAACGCGCCACGCGCACCGTATAATCCTCCACCGACGAGTCCGACTGCATTTTCGGGAAAACGGCCACCACGATTTGATCGGAGCTTTGGCGCTCGAAATCTTCGAGCGTCTTGTTCAACTGCGCCGCCGTGCCGGCGGAGACAACGTGCGCGTAGTCGTTGAAATAGGCCGCCGGCCGAGGCGGAATGACTTCATCCGCCAACAGCCGGAAGGCAAAAACCAAAACCAGGCTGGCGCAAAGACGTCGCACGATTCAAGGGTTGGTTGCCGCCGCCGGTTTGTTGAAATCGAACTGGACCTTGGGCGGCGTCTCGGCTCCGGCGGTGGCGGCGAAATAAGGTTTCTCGTGGAAGCCGAAGAAACCGGCATAGAACACCGCCGGAAACGATTTGACGGCCGTGTTGTAATTCTGGACCGCCTGGTTGAAATCGCGGCGCTCGACGCTGATGCGGTTCTCCGTGCCCTCCAGTTGCGCCTGCAAATCGCGGAAATTCTCCGTCGCCTTCAAATCCGGATACCGCTCCACCACCACCAGCAAACGGGACAAGGCTGACGAAAGCTGGCCTTGGGCCTGTTCAAACGCGGCCAGCTTGGCGGGATCGCTCGGCGCGGTGTTGGGGTCAATCTTCACCTGCCCCACCGACGCCCGCGCCGCGGTGATTTCCGTCAGCGTGGATTTCTCGAAATTGGCGGCGCCGGAAACGGTGGCGACGAGATTGGGGATGAGATCGGCCCGGCGTTGATAGACGTTTTGCACCTGCGCCCATTGGCTGTCCACCGCCTGCGACAGTTTGACGAGGCGATTATAACTCCCGCCCGCCGCCGCAATCAGAATCAAAACCAAGAGGCCCAGCGCCACCAGAACACCCAGAATAACGGCGAGTTTTTTCATGACCGTTACAGTTTAACTTTCCCATGCCGGGTAACAATTACAAAATTTGCCGCTGTCCGTAATCGCGGTTGCCCTCTGCCCTCTGACTTCTGCTCTGTCGAAAACTGACGCACCGACCGCCGCGAACCATTCCCGGTGCAGATTCAGGTGCAGAATGCGTTTCACAATTCTCCTTCTCGTCGCGTCGGCTCGTCGCGCCGAAGCTCCACGAAGGCGGAAGTAAAGCGGAGACGGGTGAATGTTTTGGATGATATAGCCGGAAGACTTGTCGCGCCAGCTTGTCGCGGCGAAGCAATGCAAAGACGGAAGCAAAGCGACGGTGGCTCCAAATCCCAAACCCGGGACGCCAACAAGGCCGGGGAGAAAATTGTCAATAGTGGGGACTGACCCCTTTCTGCCATTGCCAGCGACCGGTGGTTGTTCCATATTGGCCGCGTAAAGCTGCGCCACGCGGCAGGCTGCGTAAAAGGCTTTGCCTCACGCGGTGGGAGATGAATTTTTATTTGAGGTTATGAAGAACTGGATTCAGTTGGCACGGATTACGGTGACGTTGCTGGCCGGGTGTTTCGGCCTCGCTTGGTTGACGGGCTGCGAGTCCCTCCAGGACACGTCGTTCGCCCCGCTCGACGCCAGGCTGGAGCCCATTCCTGGCGGGGGCGCACAACACTTTGTCGTGGTCAATACCAGCGGGCAGGTATTGCACAACTTCCGTTTCCGGGCCTACATGTGGGATGACCGCGCCATCACCTACACGGCGGGTAACAACTCCCCCCTCCCGAGACGCCTCCCGGCAATGACTTACACATCCATGGGTTCCGGCTCCGAATGGGAACCCGGCCAAGTGCGGCGTTTTAGAGATCGCGACTTGAACAGCGAGATTGCCATTCTCAAACCGGTATCCCGGGTGCAGATCGTGGGCAGTTGTGATGAGGGGCGTTTCCGCGAAGACTGGCGGATCACCGGGTCCGGCCAGTTGCAGCGGATGGGCCGCGTAAAAGGCCTTTAGCCTCACGCGGTGGAAAACATTCAACATTCAACTCCGACTTGCGTCGCGAGCGGGCATTCAACTCCGATAAACTCCGTTTCCGCGAGCACGCGACAAAGTCGGTGTCGCGAGCAGGCATCGAATCCCGGAGAACACGGGACGGCTGCTGAAAGCCGCATCGAATTTCTGAATCCACCCGCCTTCGTTCACTCCTGGCTTGTGTTTCATGCTGTTTGTTGCAACAATGCCATTCGAACATTTTCCAAACACGATTCATGAGCCCCAAAGCCGCCAAACCCAAGGAAACGCCGGAGAGCCGCTGGCTCTCCTACCGGCCCGAAATCAAAGTCCTCGATTGCACCATTCGCGACGGCGGATTGATGAACAACCACCATTTCGACGATAAAACCGTGAAGATGGTGTATGACACCTGCGTCGCCGCCGGCGTTGATTACATGGAACTCGGCTACAAGTCGTCGCGCAAAGGCATCAAGCAGGGCGAACATGGCTGTTGGAAATATTGCACCGAGGAGGACATGCGCCGCATCGTCGGCGACAACAAGACGAATCTCAAACTCACCGTCATGGCCGACGCCGAACGTTGTGATTATCACGAGGATATTCTGCCGAAAAAGGACAGCATCCTGGACATGATCCGCGTGGCGACCTACATCACCCAGATTCCTACCGCGCTCGACATGGTCAAGGACGCCCACGACAAGGGCTACGAAACGACCATCAATTTGATGGCCGCCTCGATCATCTCCGACCGCGAATTGGACGAAGGGTTGGAAATGCTCGCCAAATCCGAAGCCAAAACCATTTATCTGGTGGACAGTTTCGGAGCGTTTTACAGCGAGCAGATCCGTTATCTGGTGAAGAAATATCTTTCGCACTGCAAGCCGGCCGGCAAGGAGGTGGGCATGCACATGCACAACAATTTGCAACTGGCCTACGCGAACACCATCGAAGGCATCATCGGGGGCGCCAATTTTCTCGACGCCACGATGGCCGGCCTGGGCCGGGGCGCGGGCAATTGTCCGATGGAATTGCTCATCGGTTTTCTCCGCAACCCGAAATACCAGCTCCGTCCCATCCTCGACTGCGTGCAGAATCACATCGAGCCGATGCGCTCAAAGTTGCTGTGGGGTTACGACCTGCCCTATCTGCTGACGGGTCTCCGCAACCTGCACCCGCGCGCCGCCATCAAGTTCAAGGAAGCCGAACTGAAAGGCGAGAAGGGCGACATCCTCAAATTCCATGATGCCGTCACGGATCAGGAGTGAGAGGGTAGGGCGCGCAGTCCCCCTGCGCGCCGCTCGTCCGCACAACCATTGCGGCGCGCACGGAGTGACGCGCCCTACCTTTTTCAATACGCCAGCACCAGAGCATCCCGGCGGTCACAGACCGCCGCTACAAACCAGACGTAGGGCCGCGCTGCTGAGACTGTCTCAAAACTCAAAACCGGCCTGTGAAAAAGTTGAAAAAGACCATCAAAACACCATCGCTGAGAATCAAAGCGCGTCATATCGAAAATGTGGGGGTCGCGTTTTTGGCAACCCTCGGATCTGGAGAGTTTTGAGACAGTCTCTGCTGCGCGGCCATCATCCCCGGCGGCGCAGCTCCGATAGATCGCGAGCAGGCAGCGCCGCCCTACCATTGCACCGATTGTCTCTGGGAATTGGTATTAATCCGTGTCCATCCGTGGTTGATAATTTCCAAATAAAACGCCCCCGGCCGGAATGAATCCTGGTAGGGCGGGCAGTCCCCTGCCCGCCGCTTGGGTGAAGGTGTTTGAACGACGGCGCGCACGGAGTGACGCGCCCTACCCATGCGCGGTTTACTCGAAATCCATCTCGTAGCTGTAAACGTTGCCGTTGAGCTTGCTCTGGATTTTGTAGTTCGATTTGTTGATGACCGCCTGCATCGGCTTGTTCTCCGTGAGGACTTCGGCGGTGAACCCGCGGATGCCGTTGCGGCGGGCAACGCGCATCAGGTGCTTCAAGAGGAAGGTGCCGATGCCGTGGTTCTGCCACTGGTCGCTCACCACGAACGCCACTTCAGCCAGGTTGGTCTTCGAGTCGAGATAATAGCTGCCAACCGCGATAATCTCTTCGCCATACGCCTCGGGCAGCGTGCCGACGATGGTCACGTCGTTGCGGTGGTCAATATAAACGAAGTCCTGGATCTGCTGCCGCGACACGCGCTTGGAGTGGCTCATGAAACGGTAATAAATCGTCGCCGCCGACAGCTTGTAGAACAGGTCGCGCATCCGCGGTTCGTCGGTCGGATGAATCGGGCGGAAGTTGAGTTGCGTGCCGTCATTGAGCAGATAGGTGGTGCGCAGTTCCTTTGGCCCGACGAGAATCTTGCCTTCCAGGTCGGCCATTTCGGCGGAAAGATATTTCGCATTGATGGCGTCGCGCAGCAGGTCGGCGCGGAATTTCGGGTGGGCGATGCTGATGAGAGCCAGGGCGCGTTCCTGGATGCTTTTGCCGTGCAGATACGCCACGCCGTATTCGGTCACGACGTAATGCACGCCCGCGCGGGTCGTCACCACTCCGGCGCCCGGGCTGAGGTACGTCATGATGCGCGAGATGGTGCCGCCTTTGGCGGTGGAAGGCAGCGCGATGATGGCCTTGCCGCCGCGCGATTTGGACGCGCCGCGGTTGAAATCCACCTGGCCGCCGACGCCGGAGAAAAACTTGGAGCCAATCGAATCGGCGCACACCTGTCCCGTGAGGTCTATCTCCAGCGCGGTGTTGACCGCCACCATTTTGTTCTGCTGGCGGATGATGGACGGGTCGTTGACGTATTCCGTGGGATGAAACGAGAAGAGGGGATTGTTATCCACGTAATCGTAAATCTTCTTCGTGCCGAGGCAGAAGCTGGCCACGATTTTGCCGCGGTCGATGGACTTGCGGTTTCCGTTGATGGCCCCGCATTCAATCAGTTCAATGATGTTGTCCGTCACCATTTCGGTGTGAACGCCGAGGTCTTTCTTGTCCTTCAGGAAGCTGAACATCGCCTGCGGAATGCGGCCAATGCCAAACTCAACGGTGGAACCATCCTCGATGAGGGCGGCAATGTATTCGGCAATTTGCCGGGTCGTCTCGGTCGCTTCGGCCGGCGGCACTTCCAGAATCGCCGCCTGGGAAGGAACCAGCACGTCAATGTCATGCACGTGAATGAAGCAATCGCCCAGCGTCCGCGGCATGTTCGGATTCACCTGCGCGATGACGAGCGAGGCGTTCTCGGCGGCGCTGTGGATGATGTCCACCGACACCCCAAAGCTGCACATGCCGTGCTGGTCCGGCGGCGTGACGTGAATGAGGGCCACGTCGAGCGGCAACTGGCCGCTGTCGAACAGGCGCGGAATATCGGAAAGGAAGACCGGCGTGTAGTCACCCAGCCCTTCCTGGATGATGTCGCGCACGTTTTCGGCGATGAAGAAGCTGTTCACGCGGAAGTATTGCGCCAATTCCTTGTGCGCATAAGGCGCGTCGCCGAAAGTGAGCAGATGGACAATTTCGGTGTCCGGCAATTCGTAGGCGCGCTTGCTCAACGCGCTGACCAACTCCAGCGGTTCGCCCGTGCCGGTGCCGATGAACACGCGCTGGCCGGGCCGGATTTTTTTTACCGCCTCGGCAGCCGTGAGGATTTGCAACTTGTAAGCCTCCTGCCAGTTGGGATCGTAGGTGATGGTCTTACTCATGTGCTTTGCCCACGGTTGAAAGTGTCATGCGCGCATCGGCCACGTAGGCTTGAACGCCCATCGGGCCGACGATGAACGGGTTGATGTCCAGTTCCATAATCTCCGGATAATCCGTGACGAGCTGGCTGATGCGTTGCAGCGCGCCGGCGATGGCCTCCAGGTCCACGGGCGCCTGGCCGCGCGCGCCCTGCAACAGCGCGTAGGAACGCGTGCCCTTTAACATTTGCATGGCCTCCTCCGCCGTGATCGGCGCGAGGTGGAAGGTCACGTCCTTCATGACTTCGACGAAGATACCGCCCAAGCCGAACATCAGCATCGGCCCGAATTGCGGGTCGCGGGTCATGCCCAGAATCACTTCACGGCCGCGCTGGCCCATCTTCTCGACAAACCCGCCGCGCAGGTAGGCTTTGGGGGCGCGCTTCTGGATGCGCAGCATCATCAAATCAAAGGCGTCACGGACCTGCTCGGCGTTGGCGAGGTTGATGCGGACGCCGCCGAAATCGGATTTATGAATGATGTCGGGCGAGGAAATCTTCAACACCACCGGGTAACCGATGCGTTCGGCAATTTCCACAGCCTCGTCGTCGTTCTGGGCCAGCTGGCCGCCGAGAACATTGAAATCGTAGGCGCGCAAGATTTCTTTCGCTTCGACTTCGCCGATCTGCGTGATGCCGCTGCGCTCCTGCGCGTTGATGATGCGGTCCACGCGCCGGCGATTGACCGGGAAACGCGTGACCATGCGCGCCGGACGGCGCTTCCATGCCGCGTAATCGCACATCGCCCGGAGCGCGGTGACGGCGCGGTCGGGCGACGGATAATTGGGGATGCCCAGGGCCATCAACTTTTCCCTGGCGGCGGCGACTTCCGTGCCGCCCATGAACACCGCCAGCATCGGCTTTTTGCTCCCGCCACGGCGGGACGCCGCGCCGAGTTTCTCCGCCAGTTCCAGCGGCTTGGTCATGTTCTGCGGTGTGACGACGACCACGATGGCGTCAATCGTTTCGTCATCCTGCATTACTTCGAACGCTTTCACATAGCGGTCGGGGTCGGCGTCGCCGATGACGTCAATCGGATTGCCGAACGCCCCCGCCGCCGGCATGAAGGCGCGCAGTTTCGCGTCGCTTTCCTTGCTGGGCGAAACCATTTTCAAGCCCGACGACTCCGCGGCGTCCGCCGCCATGATACCCGGGCCGCCGGCGTTGGTGATGACGGCCACGCGCTCGCCGTTTGGGAGCGGCTGCATGGCAAACGCCGTCGCGTAATCGAACAGCGCCTCGAAACTTTCCGCGCGGATGACGCCCGCGCGCTTGAACGCCGCGCCGTAAGCCATGTCCGCGCCCGCCAGGCTGCCGGTGTGCGACGAGGCGGCCTTTGCGCCGGCCTGGGTGACGCCGACCTTCAAGATGACTACCGGCTTGATGGAAGCGGCCTGTTCCGCAATGCGCAGGAACTTGTTGCCTTCCTTGATGCTTTCCAGATAACCCACGATGACTTTGGTTTCCTTGTCTTCCGCGAGCGTCTGGATGAAATCCACTTCGTTGAGGTCCGCCTTGTTGCCGAAGCTGATGACCTTGCCGAGGCCGAGCTTCTGTTCCGCCGCCCAGTCGAGGATGGCCACGCAGAGCGCGCCGGACTGGGAGATGACGGAAATTTTTCCGGGCGGTGGGACGGACGGCGCGAACGTGGCGTTCATGTGATGGTCCGTGTTGAGCACGCCCAGGCAATTCGGCCCGACCATCCGCACGCCGCCGGCGCGGCAGATTTCGACCAGTTCCTGTTCGGCCTTCGCGCCCGCGGCGCCGACTTCCTTGAAACCGGCCGTAATGACGATGACCGATTTTGCGCCCGCTTTAATCGAACTCTGGAGGGCGTCTTTCACGTATTTGCCCCCCACCATGATGATGCTGAGGTCTATGGGATCCTTGTACTCGCCGAGTGATTTGTAACATTTAAGGCCGAGAATTTCATCCGCATCGAGATTGACCGGAACAATCGGCCCTTTAAAGCCGTTGTTGATGAGATTGGCCAGCACCGCGTAACCCACTTTGCCCGGGTTGCGGGAAGCACCGATCACTGCGATGGCCTTGGGATATAAGAGCGTCTCGAGCATAAGTTTTGACGGCGTAAAAAATCCACTCTTTTCAGGCAGCCTGCTCACCAAACCTTGTTGAAGGCTTTACCAATTTTGCAGGGTTTTGCCAGTGAACGGAAGGAGTTTCTTTCAACGGAATGGGATGGGGGTAAAATCCGAAACCCGAAGCCCGAAAACCGAAATCCCACAAAGCGGGACGAGGGCCGAAATCCGAAACGGCGGGTCGCCAGTGCGGCTGGGACTCCGATAAATCGCGAGCAGGCAGCCGCGCTCCATTGACAAGACGTTGCTTTGGGCAACACGCCCTCATGAGGTTGACCCGGCCAAGGTTTCGGTCTTCGGTTTTCGGGCTTCTTTCGGATTTCGGTTTTCGGATTTATTTGGAGCCGGCATTGCATTGGAAATGTCGAGGAACCGGAAAACGACATTCCGGCGTTGGATGCCGGCCCAACCCTTCGCTCCGCTCAGCGGGCGAGCAATTGTGCGCGGTATTCCGTGGGCGACTGGCCCAGCAGCTTTTTGAAGACCCGGTTGAAATGCGTGAGCGACTGGAACCCGACTTCAAACGCGATTTCGCTCACGCGCAGGTTGGGATTCAGCAGCAGGTTCTTCGCCTTCTCGATGCGGACGCGTGAAAGGTAGTCGGTGAAGTTGATGCCGGTGACCTTCTTGAACGTTTTGCAGAAGTAAAACGTGCTCATGTTGACCGCCTTGGCCGCCCGGGCGAGCGAAAGTTCCTCGGTGTGGTGTTCATAAATGTATTCCTTGGCGCGCTTGATGATCGGCGGCTCGGCGTTCTTTTGCTGGATAAAAATCTGATTGCCCAGCATCGCCAGATGCTGCGCAAAAATCACCAACAGCCGGACGATGGATTCGTGCTGCCGGGCGGTCACCACCTTTGAGGAATAGTAGGCCTTCCGAAGCTCTTCGCGGTCCACCTCCACGCCCCATTCCGCCACCACCCGGGCGGCCCGGTCAAACTGGCTCCGGGTCGGTTTCCGGCTCAAAAGTTGTCCGGTTTGCAGAAAGCCGATGAGCCGGTCGCCCATCCGCACCGGCACGGCGACGTCGCGAAGTCCGGACTGGCAGGTAACGGTCTGCGGTTCATGGGCGGCCTTTTCGCAAAGCTGTTCCCACACCCGCAAACAGGCGGCGCACGCGCGGCTCTTTTGCGACACCAGCACGCAAAAGGGATTTTCGTTCCGCTTGCCGTGATGCGGCAACTGCCAGGTTTCCACCGGCTGCAACGACACCGGCAAACCCGTCAACACGTTGAACGCGCGCTCATACTCCTGATAAACCTTCGAATCCGAGATGGCTTTGATCAGGGCGCGGTTGTTATTGCCACTGCTATTGCCACTGCTATTGCCATTGCCGTTCATCGCGACGACTGAGGCCCTGGCTTTGGCGGAAGAAACTTTCTTCGCGGCGGCGGCACCTGGCATTGGTTGATGAAAGCACGGTGCAGCCAAACAACCCTTCGAGGGGTAGGACCGGGTCGCTGGCACCCCTTTGTCCCTCTTTACAATGGTTGTTGGCATGGCAACAAATTAAGCAAACCTCAAGTGTGCGTCAAGTGAAATGGCCTTGCTTTAATCACCCACAAACCCCGTTCAACACTCATGCCTGCAGAATAGCGCGAAACGATGGCGCGGAGCGGCGATGGCGCGGAGCGGGACAAACAATGGAACCCAGGTGAAAGAAACGCCGATTCCTCCACCAGGCTTTTTGCATCACAACGTCACCGGATGACTGAAATGAACCGGCGCAAAAATTCAAAAATTGCGGTGTTCGCGGACAGCGGAACGTGAAAGAACTGCTGAACTGTTCTTCGCCGTGCAAAGCACGGTGATAGTTTGCCAATTTTTGCAGAGTCATTGGCGCCGGATCACACGAAAATCTAATGGATGTCGGTGTGAATTTTAGGCCGGCCTTTGGACCGGTTGCGCGAGTCTCAAGTCATGAACGCCACCATCGTAAAAAATAACGGAACGCGCCCGACGGCTGTTCTTCCGGACGCCGCCGGCGACCGGTGTTCCCGGATTCCGGAGCCTTGTCCGGAATTGACCGCCAGCGCAGCGGTGGCGCATAATGCGGTGGCGATCAAGCTGGGAAACAGCACGATCGCCGTGACCATGTCTGAAGGGCCTTCAACCGAAACCGGCATGACCGCGGGCAAACCGCTTAAAGTTTCCGTTGCCCAGGTCCTGATTTACGAACTGCGCGTGCGCGATGCCATGACCCGGCCCCCGGTGACCGCCGGGCCGGGCGATTCGCTGCGCACCATCCAGAATTTGATGAAGACCCACCGCATCTCGGGCGTGCCCATCCTCCAAAACGGCGCCCTGGCGGGCCTGGTCAGCATCGAGGACATCATCAACGCCCTCGACCAGGGCCACGTCAACGACCCGGCGGAGCGGTGGATGACGCGGAACATCGTCACGTTGCGCGACCATTTTTCGCTCGTGCGCGCGGTGGCGGAGTTTGACCGGCATGGCTTCGGGCGTTTTCCCGTGCTGAACAGCAGCGGTGAACTCGTGGGGGTCATCACCCGCGGCGACATCACCGCCTGCCTGATGCAACAACTGGAGAAACGCGCCGAGGAAGCCGCTGCCCGCGAGGCCGCGTTGTTCTCCGGCCAGACGAGCGACCTGGAACAAACCAAATCGGTGGTCGTGCAGACGGAGGTGAAGTCGGGCGATTACGACAACGCGGGCAAGATTTCGCAGCACATGCGCCAGATTCTGCGGGTGCGCGGCGTGGACCCGGACATCCAGCGGCGCGCGGCGATCATCGCCTACGAGGCCGAGATGAACATCATCATCCATTCCATCGGCGGGGACCTTTCGGTTGCCATTTCGCCCGGGAAGGTGGTCATTGAGGCCGTGGACCGCGGGCCGGGAATCGAAAACGTGGATCTGGCCATGCAGGAAGGCTGGTCCACCGCCGGGCCGCTGGCGCGCGAACTGGGTTTCGGCGCCGGCATGGGCCTGCCCAACATCAAGAAATGTTCCGACCAGTTTGAAATCCATTCCGAGATGAGCGTCGGCACGCGCCTGCATTCCGAAGTGCTGTTGAGCCAGGCGGCCCCGCCGCCCCAGCCGGAAGAACCCCTATGAAAACCGAAAAAACAAGGAAACTCTCGTCCGTGCTTGCCGCGGTGAAGGCCGAGCCATTGACCAACCGGGCGGAGGCGGACCTCACGGGCTGCTACATCAGCGACCTGCTCAGCGACGTGCTGGCGCACGCCAGCCACGGCATGTTGTGGCTCACCATCCAGACCCACCGCAATGTCATTTCCTGCGCCACGACCAAGGACATCGGCGCGGTGCTGTTCGTCTGCGGCCGCAAACCCAATCCGGGGGTCGTGGCCGAGGCGGACGCGGAAGGCATTGTGTTGTTGTCCACGAAACTGGCGGCCTACGAAGCGGCCGGCAAACTTTGGGAGGCAGGATTACGATGAACCCGAAAGCCATCAGCGAGGCCGCGCGCATCGCGGCCATGGAAACGACCCACCCGAGCGGCGACCCGCGTTTTGCGGACCTTGACCGCACGATTGAGAGCTACAACCGCGAGCCAACGGCATTGATCCAGGTGTTGCACGCGGCGCAGCAGATGTTCGGTTATCTCAGCGCCGATGTGCTCCGCTACGTCGCCACCGCGTTGAAGCTGCCCCTCTCGCATGTGTACGGCGTCGTCACCTTCTACCATTTCTTCACCCTGGTCCCGCGCGGCAAGCACCAGATCATGGTCTGCCGCGGCACCGGCTGCCACGTGCGCGGTTCGGAGGCGATCATCTCCGCGCTGGAGAAGGAGCTGGGGATCAAGGAGGGGGAAACGACCAAGGACGGCCTGTTCAGCCTCACCACCGCCCGGTGCATCGGCGCCTGCGCACTGGCCCCGGCGTTGTCGGTGGGCGACGACGTCTATGGCAGGCTGACGGCCGACAAGGTTCCACAGCTTTGCAAGGTGGACCTGAAAAAATATGTTTGAAGAGCTGTCACAGCACATCCTGGACATTGCCATGAATTCGCTCTCCGCCAACGCCAAGAAGGTGCAAATCAGCATCCTGGAGAGCCGCAAACATGACTGGCTGGTCCTGCGGGTGCGCGACGACGGCCGGGGCATGGACGCGGCCACGCTGAAGCGGGTGCTCGCGAACCGCTGGAGCAGCAAGCCGCAGCGCCGCAAGCCCGTCGGGCTCGGCCTCGCCCTGCTGCAACAGACCTCCGAGATGTGCGGCGGACATTTTCACGTGCGGTCCGCCCCCGGCCGGGGCACGTCGGTGACCGCCTCCATGCGGCTCAGTCACATTGACCGGCCGCCGCTGGGCGACCTGAACACGACGATCCTGGCGCTGTGTGTGACGGACAAAAAGATGGACGTGCAGTTGAACTACCGCTCCGACGGGCAGAAGTTTTCCTTCGACTCGCAGGAGCCGGCCACGAAAGGAGAAGTTATTTTATGAACCTGGAACAATTGAAACAACTCAAGGAAAAGGCCCAGAAACAAATCGCCCTGCGCGAAGGCGGCAAAAAATACCGCGTCGTCGTCAGCATGGGCACCAGCGGCATCGCCTCCGGCGCCCGCGAAGTCATGAAAACCATGCTCGACGAAATCGAAAAACGCGGCCTCGACGACGTGGAAGTCCATGTCACCGGCGAGCACGGGCTGGAGGACATCGAGCCGGTCGTCCGCGTCGAGGAAGCCGGTGGCGAAAAGACCACCTACGCCAAGCTCGACATCGAGAAGGCGAAAAAAATCGTCGCCGAGCACCTGCAGAAGGGCCGGAAGGTGGACAATCTTGCCGTCGGCAAGCAAAAGAAGACGGAGTAACCAGCATGATCCGCTCCCACGTATTGGTTTGCGGCGGCGCCGGCTGCCTCAGTTCCGGCTGCCACGCCGTCCAGGACGCCCTCGCGTCCGAATTGAAGAAACACCGCCTGGACAAGGAAGTCCAAATGGTCGTGACCGGCTGCATGGGGCCGTGCGACCTTGGTCCGGTCATCCTCGTCCACCCCGACGGCACCTTTTATCAGCGCGTCACGGCGCTGGACGTGCCGGAGCTGGTGGAGGAACATTTCGTCAAGGGCCGGCCCTGCCAACGGCTGCTGCCCCGGGAAGAACTCGGCGACAACGTCATCACCACCCAGCGCGACTTTGCGTTCCTGGCCAAACAGACCAAGATCATCCTCGAAAACTGCGGCGTGATTGACGCCGAGAAAATCGAGGAATACATCGCCCGCGACGGCTACGCCGCCCTCGGCAAAATCCTCACCGGGATGACGCCCGAACAGGTCATCGCCGAAATCAAGGCCAGCGGCCTGCGCGGCCGCGGCGGCGCGGGTTTCCCCACCGGGGTGAAGTGGGAGTTGATGGGCAGGGTGTCCGTCAAACCCAAGTATGTCATCTGCAACGCCGACGAGGGCGATCCGGGCGCGTTTATGAACCGCGCCGTCCTCGAAGGCGACCCCCACCGCGTCATGGAAGGCATGGCCATCGGCGGTTATGCCATGGGCGCCAACCGCGGGTTCATCTACATCCGCGCCGAGTATCCGCTCGCCATCAAGCGCCTCCAGATCGCCATCGAGCAGGCCTACAAAAACGGGCTGCTCGGCAAAAACCTTTTTGAGAAGGGATTCGATTTCGACCTCGAACTCCGCATCGGCGCCGGCGCGTTCGTGTGCGGCGAGGAAACCGCGCTCATGCGTTCCATCGAAGGCCGTCGCGGCCAGCCGATGCCGCGTCCGCCCTTCCCGGCCCAGCGCGGCCTTTGGGGCAAACCCACCAACATCAACAACGTCGAAACCTGGGCCGCCGTGCCGGCCATCATCCGCAAAGGCGCCGCGTGGTATGCCACGTTCGGCACCGAGAAGACCAAGGGCACCAAGGTCTTCGCGCTCGCCGGCAAGATCAAGAACACCGGCCTGGCCGAAGTCCCGTTCGGCACGCCGTTGCGCGACATCATCTACGAAATCGGCGGCGGTGTTCCCAACGGCAAACAATTCAAGGCCGTCCAGTCCGGCGGCCCCTCTGGCGGCGTCATTCCCCCGCAACACCTCGACACGCCGGTCGAGTACGAAACGCTTCAGAAACTCGGCTCCATCATGGGCTCGGGCGGCCTCGTCGTCATGGACGAGGATTCCTGCATGGTGGATGTCGCCCGGTTCTTTCTGGAGTTTTGCTGCGATGAATCCTGCGGCAAATGCCCGCCCTGCCGCGTCGGCACCAAGCAGATGCTCAATCTGCTGGAGAAAATCTGCCGCGGCGAAGGCGAGCTCGCCGACCTCGACAAACTTGAGGATCTTTGCTCCGTCGTCCGCGACGCCAGCCTCTGCGGCCTCGGCCAGACCGCGCCGAACCCGGTGCTGACGACGTTGAAATATTTCCGGCACGAATACGAGCAGCACATCCGCGAACACCGTTGCGTGGCCGGTCTGTGCGGCAACCTGCAGCTTTCGCCGTGCGAAAACACCTGCCCGTTGAACATGAACATCCCCGGCTTCCTCCAGTTGTTGAAGGAAGACCGGATTGACGACGCCTTTGAACAGGTGGTGATGGACAATCCGCTGCCGTCCACGACGGGCCGCGTGTGCCAGCACCCGTGCGAACTCCGCTGCCGGCGCGCCGGCGCGGATGCCGCCGTCAACATGCGCGAAACGCACCGGTACATCGGCGACGTGATGTATGAAAGCGGCGGCGCCAAACGGGTGTTGCAGCGCATCCTCAAACGCAAACAGGCCGCCACCGGCAAAAAAATCGCCGTGGTCGGCGCCGGTCCGGCGGGTTTGAGCGCGGCGTTTTATCTCGCCCTGCTCGGCCACAAGGTCACCGTGTATGACCGGGCGCCCAACGCCGGCGGCCTGCTCCGCTACGCGTTGCCCGAATACCGCCTGCCCAAGAAAATCGTGGACAAGGAAATTGCCTTCATCCGCAGCGCGGGCTTCCAGTTCAAGTTCAAGGCCGAACTCGGCAAAACGCTGCAACTCGACAAGCTCGCCAAGGACAATGACGTCGTCTTCCTCGCGCTCGGCACCTGGGAGGAACAGGCGCTCGGTGTTCCGGGCGACAACGCAAAAGGTTTGCTGTCTTCATTGTCGTTCCTCAACGAGGCCGCGTTCGGCAAAAAACCGGCCCTCGGCCCAAAGGTCGCCGTCATCGGCGGCGGCAACTCGGCGATTGATGCGGCACGTACCGCCAAACGGCTGGGTGCCGACGTAACCATCGTCTATCGGCGGTCGCGCGAGGACATGCCGGCAATCCCGGACGAAATCGAGCAGGCGCTCGAAGAAGACGTCAAGCTCATCACCATGGCCGCGCCGTTGCGCGTCATCACCGGCAACAACGGCAAAATCACCGGCCTGGAAGTCGCCAAGACCGTTCCCGGCAAGTACGACGCCCGTGGACGCCGCGCCCCGGTCGTGACCAAGGACACGTACGTGGTCCCCTGCGACACGATCATCAAGGCCATCGGCGAGAAACCCGAAGGCCAGTTGACCCAGAAGCTCGGTCTGGCCACGACTTCATGGGGTTCACTCAAGGTGGACCCGTGGACGCTGCAGACCAGCAACCCGAAAGTTTATGCCGGCGGCGATTACGCTACCGGCGCCACCAACGTCTCCACCGCGATGGGAGCCGGCAAGAAGGCCGCGAAGATGATTGACCGGCAGTTGACCGGGCTGGACCGCTTCGAGGAGTTGTGGCCGAAGTTCGACTACGACCACACCATCCCGCCGCCGTCCCAAGGCGGGCCGCGCAACCCGGCGCGGCTCATTGCGCCCGAACAGCGGCGCGGCAACGTGGAGGTGTCACCCACGTTCACCGAATGGCAGGCCAAGGCAGAATGCTTCCGCTGTCTGCGTTGCGACATCAAAACCAGCGGCAACGGAGAAAAATCACATTGATGCGGAGTGAAACCATGACTGCGACCAAGAAAATTTCCCTCACCATCAACGGCAAGGTCTGCACCGGCGAACCGGGACAAACCATCCTGGAAGTCGCCCGCGCCAACAAAATTGACATCCCGACGCTGTGTTATCTGAAGGAGCTGACCCCGTGGGGCGGCTGCCGGTTGTGCATCGTTGAAATCGTAGGCAGCCCGAAGATCGTGCCGTCCTGCGCCACACCGGCCGTGGACGGCTCGAAGATCATCACCGACAGCCCGCGCCTGCAGGGCCTGCGCAAGGCCACGCTGGAGCTGCTGTTCAGCGAACGCAATCACATCTGCCCGATGTGCCAGTACAACAAGGGCGACTGCGGTCTGCAGCACCAGGGCTACCTCCACGGCATCAACAATGTCCGGTACCAGTACCTCTACCCCGCCATGCCGGTGGACCTGACGGCGAAGTATTTCGGGATCGACCACAACCGCTGCATCCTCTGCGGACGCTGCGTGCGGACCTGCGACGAGATTGAAGGCGTGCACACGCTCGACGTCGCCTACCGCGGCATCCGCAACCGGGTCGTCGTGGACATGTTGAAGAAATTCAGCGAGTCCGAGACGTGCACGTCCTGCGGCGCGTGCGTCGCCAACTGCCCGACCGGCGCGTTCTTCGACAAGGCGGCGGCGTTCCGGGGCCCGCTCGCAAGCTGCCAGCAGGTGCTGACGACCTGCACCGAATGCCCGCTCGGTTGCGGCCTCAAGGTGTTCGTCAAGGAAAACCGCATCGTGAACGTCTGGGGCGACCCCGATTCCCCCGTCAATCGCGGCCATCTCTGCGTGAAAGGCCGGTACGAGACGTGGGCCGAACCGCGCGAACGCATCACCCGGCCCCTGCTTCGCGGCAAGGACGGCAAACTGCAACCCACCACGTGGGACAACGCCATCGCCGCCATCCGCAAGGCCGCCAAAGATGCCAAAAAAACGGAGAAGGCGCTGCTCGTCGGCCCGCGGGTGACCAACGAAACCGCGCAGACCATCACGAAATTCACCGGCAAAATTGACCGGCTCGGCATGTACGTGACCGCCAATGAGGCGGCGCTCTGCCACGACCCGTCTTTCAGCGCCGACGCCATGCGGAAACTGGAGGACGCGGACGCCATCATCATCATCGGCGCCCAGCCGTCCCGCGACAACCCCGTGCTCGGGGCCCGCATCCGCACCACGGTCCGCAAACGCGAGGCGAAGCTGCTGATCTTCCACGCCCGCAAGAGCGACCTGGACCAGTACGCCACCATCGGCGCCCACGAGGTCAGACTGGACCACCAGTTCTGGGACCAGGTGGCGGCGGCGCTCGAAGGCGCGCAGCGGCCGGCCATCGTGTATGGCGCGAATGCGATGACTCCGATCGGCGTGACGGTGCTGGAACGGCTCATCAAAATTTTTGAAGGCCATCCGGGCGGCCAGGAACCCGCCCTCATCGGCCTGCCGGTCGGCACCAACAGCCTCGCGCTGGCGGCCGCCGGCATCGAGGCCGTCGAAGACGTCGGCCCGTGGCTGGACGCCAAACCGCTGAAGTTCCTGCACATTGTCGCCAGCGACGCGCCCGACGGCGGCGCGCGAATGCTGGACGAGAAATACGTGCCGGGGCTGCTGGACCAGATTCCGTGCGTGGTGGTGCAGGCCGGCTACCGCTCGGCGCTCACCGACAAGGCGGCGGTCGTGCTGCCCGCCACCATCTGGTGCGAAAAGTCCGGCACCATCACCAACCTCGAAGGACGCCGGTTGTCCCTGCGGCCCGTGCTGCCCGTCAGCGGCGAGGCGCGCGAAGACGCGGCAATTTTGGAGAGTGTGTTTGCATGAACAAGACGACCCGCAAAAAAACAACGAAGAAAACCACCCGCCCGGCGGCGGCGAAGCCCGCGGTCACGGCCGGCGCGCCCGCCAAGGTGCGCGTCGCCACCATGTGGCTGAGCGGCTGCTCGGGCTGCCACATGTCGTTCCTCGACCTCGACGAGCGCCTGGTGGAATTGGTCAAGCTGATTGACATCCTGTTCAGCCCCATCGTGGACACCAAGGTGAAGGACATGCCGCAGGTGGATGTTGGCATTGTCGAGGGCTGCGTGAACAACACCGACCAGGAACACGAGTTGCGGATGCTGCGCGACCGCTGCAAGATTCTCATCGCGCTCGGCGACTGCGCCTGCACCGGGAACATCCCGGCCCTGCGCAACCAGTTCCCGTTGAAGGACTGCCTGGCGCGCGCCTACGAGCAGGCCGAAAGCAACCGCATCAGTTGCATCCCCAACGATCCCGTCGTGCCGAAGCTGTACCCGAAGGCGCGCCCGCTCCAGGAGGTGGTGAAGGTGGACCTCCACATCCCCGGCTGCCCGCCGGACGCCGACGTGATCTGGTACGCCCTGACGGAATTGCTGGCCGGCCGCACGCCGCAGTGGAACGAGAAGAATTTGAGGTACGACTGACATGATAACCAAGACCATCACCATCAACCCGGTGACCCGCATCGAGGGTCACGCCAAGATCACCATCCATCTCGACAGCCGGGGCGAGGTGGACGACGCGCGTTTCCACGTCGTGGAGTTTCGCGGTTTTGAAAAGTTTTGCGAAGGCCGGCATTTCACCGAGATGCCGCAAATCACCCCGCGCATCTGCGGCATCTGCCCCGTCAGCCATTTGCTCGCCAGCGCCAAGGCCTGCGACGCCGTCGTCGGACGCGAGATTCCGCAAACGGCGAAGCAGCTGCGCGAACTGATGCACATGGGCCAGATCATCCAGTCCCACGCGCTCAGCTTCTTCCATCTCAGCGCGCCCGACCTGCTGCTCGGCTACGACGCTGACCCGGCCATCCGCAACATCGTCGGCCTCATCCAGCAGAAGCCCGACATTGCCATCAAGGGCGTGCGGCTGCGCAAATTCGGCCAGGAACTCATCAAGCTCGTCGGCGGCCGCAAGATTCACGCGGATTTCACGGTGCCCGGCGGCGTGAACAAGGCGCTCACCACCGCGCAACGCGACGAAATCCTCAAGGGCCTGCCCGAGGCGTTCGGCCACGCGAAGTTCGCGCTCGACCTGCTCAAAGGCTACCACAAGGGACACCTCGCGGAGGTCGAGGACTTCGCCAGCTTCGATTCCAACTACATGGGCCTCGTCCAGCCGGACGGCGCGCTGGAGTTGTATGATGGCAACCTGCGCTTCTGCGACGCTGACGGCAAAATTGTGCACGACCAGGTTTCCCCGTCGAAATACCTCGACTACATCAGCGAGGCGGTCGAGCCGTGGTCGTATATGAAGTTTCCCTTCATCTCGGCGCTCGGCTATCCGCAGGGCATGTATCGCGTGGGGCCGCTCGCGCGCCTGAACGCCTGTAGCCGCATTGCCACGCCGCTGGCCGACGCGGAGTTGAAGGTCTGGCGCGCCAAAGGCCGCGTGCAGGCCAGTTCGTTCTACTATCATTGGGCGCGGCTCATCGAGGTGCTGTATGGACTCGAACGCGCGCAGCAGTTGCTGGAAAGCCCCGACATCACCAGCACCGACATCCTGGTGCCGAACCAGCCGACCCGGCGGGAAGGCGTGGGCGTGATTGAAGCGCCGCGCGGCACGTTGATCCATCATTACTGGGTGGACGCCGATGGCCGGATTGAGAAGGCCAACCTGATTGTTTCCACCGGCCACAACAACCTGGCGATGAACCGCGGCGTGCAGGCTATTGCAAAGAAATACGTCAAGGCGAAGAAACTCAAGGAAGGCATGCTCAACCGCGTCGAGGCGGTCATCCGCTGCTACGACCCCTGCCTGAGCTGCGCCACCCACGCCGTCGGCCAGATGCCGATGCAAGTCGAACTGGTGGACGCCGGCGGCCAGGTGTTGCAAATCCTGCAGCGCAATAGCACAATCTGACGGTGGCGTGCCTGTTTGGTGTCCACGCTTCAGGTGTGTTTGTTCGGTGTCCACGCTTCAGCGTGTCCGGTGGCAAACGCTGCCGCGAAATAGCACGATTTAACCTGAAATCCGAAAGAAGCCCGAAACTCGAAACCCGAAACCACGCCGGACGGAATTCGCACCGGCGGGTTGACATCGAAGGGTTTCCTTCGGCATTCGGCATTCGGATTTCTTTCGGCATTCGGATTTCGGATTTCGGATTTTCCTTATGAAGACCCTCATCATCGGCCGCGGCGGCCACCATCTTTCCATTTGACGACTCTGTCGTCATTTGCCATGATATATGACGAAACCTATGGCAAATGTCAGAATCACTGGCGAGCCGGCCTACGTGCGGCGGGCACTGGATCTTGGCGCCCTGGTGGCGAAAAAGTCGCACCTCCTGCTCGGTCCGCGTCAGACGGGCAAAACCGCCCTGCTCCGGCGCGCACTGCCGGAGGCGCGCGTGTATGACCTGCTGGACGCCGGCATGTACCTGGCGCTCAGTCACCGGCCGTCGCGTCTGGCCGAGGAACTGGGGCCAAAAGACAAGGTCGTCGTGATTGACGAGATACAGCGGTTGCCGGAACTGCTGAACGAAGTGCACCGCTTGATCGAGGAGCGCGGCGTGCGGTTCCTGCTCACCGGCTCCAGCGCCCGGAAACTGCGCCGGGGCGGCGTGAACCTGCTGGGCGGCCGCGCCCGAACGATGCACCTGCATCCGCTGACCTGCCGCGAGCTGGGCGCGCAATTTGACCTGCGCCGGGCATTGACGCATGGGTTGCTGCCGTCCATCTACTTCTCCGACAATCCGCGGGCGGATTTGCAGGCGTACATGGGGTCGTACCTGCAACAGGAGATTTTGGCCGAAGGCGCGACCCGCAACCTGCCGGCCTTCAGCCGGTTCCTGCACGTGGCGGCGTTGTGCAACGGCACGATCGTCAACTTCACCAACGTGGCCAACGACGCCCAGGTCGCGCGCACGACCATCTACGAGTATTTCGGCATCCTGCAGGACACGTTGCTGCTGCAGGAACTCCCCGCCTGGCGGAAAACCCGGAAGCGCAAGCCGCTCGTCTCCTCGAAGTATTACTTCTTCGACGTGGGCGTGGCGACGGCGTTGCAGGGCCGGGAAGCGCGGCCCGGCACGCCGGAGTTCGGCGCGTCGTTCGAGACGTACCTGATGCACGAATTGACGAGCTACCGCGACTACAAGTCGGGCGAACCGTTGAGCTACTGGCGGTCAACGTCCGGTTTCGAGGTGGATTTCATCCTGGGCGATCACACCGCCATCGAGGTCAAAGCCAGGGAAAACGTGACGCCGCAGGACCTGAAGTCGTTGCGCGCCCTGGCCGAGGAAAAGAACCTGAAACGCTACCTGTGCGTCAGCCTCGAACCCCGCCGCCGGCAAGTCGAAGGCGTGGTCATCCTCCCCTACCGCCAGTTTCTCGAGGCGCTGTGGGACGGGGAGTTCCGATGATGGCAAATCTGAAACAATTCATAAAAACCCTCATTATCGGCTACGGCAACCAGAGCCGCCGCGACGACGGCGTCGGCTGGTTCGTCCTCGAACAACTGGCCGCGTTGGACCTCCCCAACGTGGAACTGGAGACCGGCCAACAGCTTGAGGTCGAAGCCGCGGAAACCATCAGCCGTTACGACGCCGTCATTTTCGTGGACGCCGCAATTCCCGAAGCGCTCGAGCCGGTCCAGCGCACCGTCGTCACGCCCAACTTCCAGAGCCACGCCGTGGCCCATTACCTGACGCCGGCGGATGTGTTGTCGCTGTGCAAAACACTCTACCACCAGGAGCCGAAGGCCGTCCTGTTCAGCATCCGCGGTCGCGATTTCAATTTCGGCACCACCCTCTCCCCGGAAGTCGAACAAGCCGCGCGCGAAGTTGTGAAGCAAATCGTCGAAATCATCCACAGCGGTGAACTTTAACCACGAAAGATGCGAAAGGCAGGGCGCATTATACCATTTCCCGATAATAATCGGCACCTATTCCAGACGGTAGGGCCGTGCTGCTGCGCGGCCATCATACCCGGCGGCGCAGCTCCGATAGATCGCGAGCCGGCAGCGCCACCCTACCCATGGCACCGATTGTCTCTGGGAATTGGTATTACTCGGTGCTCTCCGCCTGCTTGCGACCTGTCGGAGCCTGCTCGCGACACCGACTTTGTCGCGTGCTCGCGGAAACGGAGTTTATCGGAGCCTGCTCGCGATTTATCGGAGTTGCCTCCTGTTCCGTCAATTCGCGGACTGAGTTTTATTACTGCAATACGTGAGGCGGATTAACCGAGCTGCTGAGGCTGCAAGAGATCTGAGGAATGGCACCCACTGTGTCTATAATGTAGGAGCCGCCCGCCGGACAACTGGGAATGCTGCCGCTGGAGTTTAGCTTGATATAGGGCGTCAGATCAGTAATCAAGCTGGGAGCCGGGTCCCCCGTCTTTTTCCCTTTTTCCAGCGCCCATTCAGTGACTGCACCGTCAATCTGATGCATGTTGTTAATGCAAGCATTGGCTTGTGCTGTTGAGCGGACATACATAAAATTGGCAATGGCAATCGTCGCCAACAAGCCGATAATGGCCACGACAATCATGATTTCCACCAGTGTGAAGGCTGCCAAACGCGAGGCTTTAATTGTCCTTTTCGACCGCATAATGGTGTAAACCAGCAGCGGCTATGCCAGAATCCAGTCCTTACTGGCCCCTTTTTAAGGATTGGACGGGAGCAATTTTTTCAGAGCGGTCGCGGCTTCAGGATTTCCGGCGGCGGCGGCTTTTTCAAAATATTCTTTTGCCTTGGAGGGGTCTTTATTCACCCAATCGCCATCACGATAACGCTCCCCCATGCGGAACAAAACATAAGCATCTCCCTTGGCAGCTAGATCCTGATTATATTTCAATGCGGCGGCCTTACCGCCTTCTTCTTTTGTTCAGCAATGGCCTTGGCGGCGGCAATTTGTTCCGGGGTGAGAGGCATAGGAGGCGAAGGCGTCCAAATAATCCCCTGGTCCAATTTATGAATTGTTCGAGAAGCCCCAAGAACGTGGTATAAGAATACAGGCCTGCAGGTTTCGCCCCATAAAAATTTGGCGGCATAATCGTCTCACCCTCTGCAAACTGATAAGGGAAATTGGCAACAAAAAAATCCACCCCCCACTCATTTTCTAAAACATCATGGGCTCCCCAGAAACCACTCACCAGAACTCCATCTGGCAAAACCTGTGTAATGGTTCCAGACCATTTAACCCACCCAGTAGCGGCTGATGGATGGTTTGTGGCCCCATTAATAATTCTTCACGGGTACCTGGACCAACCCCAATCTGGGCCTTTTCATAATCGGCTTGTGAAAACAGTTCCTGAGCAAGAGCAAGATCGGATCAGAAAAAACAAGCAGAATGCGGCTGACAATGGCGCGAAGATACGGGACGGAACTTTCATTTTCATGGCATTTTTTATCCAGGCACGGGTTCAATTGGACGGATTCCAAATGTATTTTCCGGCCGCGTTAATGTAACCGGTTTTGTGGCCCACTTTCACGCGCGCCAAACCGTCGGCAAAGGCCATCGCTTCATCGAACTGCGGGTTGATGACGAACTTGCCGCTCTTGTCAATGAACCCCCAACGTCCACCCATGCGCACGCCCGCCAGCCCTTCGGAAAACTCGGCGGCGTCCTCGAATTGCGGATTGATGGCGAACTTGCCGGCAGGGTCAATGAAACCCCAAGTCTTGCCCAAACGTGCCGGCGCCAGTCCCTTCACAAACGAATGCACGTCCTCGAACTGCGGGTTGATGACCATTTTTCCGGTCTTGTCAATAAAGCCCCAGCGCCGCGCCATTCGGATCGCCGCCAGTCCTTCGGAAAACGAACCGGCTTTTTCAAACTGCTGGTTGATGACAATCTTGCCGGCGGGGTCGATGTAACCAAAGCGGCCGCCGAGTTCGATGGCCGCCAGCCCCTCGGAAAAGTCGGCGGCGTCCTCGAACTGCGGGTTGATGACGATCTTGCCGGCCTTGTCAATGAAGCCAAAACGGTGGTTGAGCTTGATCGAGGCACGACCTTCGGTGAAGGTTCCGGCAGCGTCGAATTGCGGGTTGATGACATACTTGCCCTCGGGATTGACATAGCCGCAGCGGCCGCCGACCACGATCGCCGCCAGCCCGTCGCTGAACGGGCCGGTCTTGTCGAACTGGGGGTTCACGACCATCTTGCCCGAAACATTCACGTAGCCCCATTTGCCGAGCCGTACTTCGGCCAGTCCCGAAGCAAACGGTTCAGCCCGTTCGAATTGCGGGTTGATCACGAGGCTGCCGGACTTGTCCGCAAATCCCCAGCGGTCACCAACGACGACCGGGAAAAGTCTTGCGGCGCGTGCATCAGCCAATGACAAGGCCAGCGCGGCAAAGAGAGGAAGGATAAAAAGCCTGTTTTTTTTCATAACGTGGCAGGAATTCATTTTTTTGGGACGCGTCGCGGACACGGAAAATTTGTC
The DNA here is from genome assembly GCA_036803685.1 of Verrucomicrobiota bacterium. Taxonomy (GTDB): domain Bacteria; phylum Verrucomicrobiota; class Verrucomicrobiia; order Limisphaerales; family UBA11358; genus UBA11358. Next base: position 30,520 of record DAIRTX010000042.1, read on the forward strand.
GCCGGTCCGGCGGTTCATGCGGCGAGTATATTCTGAGACCAACGGGAGTCAACGGGTGAATCGCGAAGCCCTTTCCCTATTCCCCGGACGTTTCCCTGCCCAAGTATTTCTTTTCGGCGGTGTCAACGCG
>DAIRTX010000043.1:0-30628 GCA_036803685.1 Verrucomicrobiota bacterium
CGCCTACATGATTTCATTGCGGCCGTTGCCGATTGGATTGACCGCTGGATTTTGGAAGGTGCAATCATCGGCGCAATCCGTGGCGGCACGGATTTGAGCGGACGCGCGCTGCGCCTCGCGCAAACCGGCAACCTCCAGACCTACGCCTTCCTGTTCGTGCTCGGCGTGGCGCTGCTGCTCTATTTCGTTTTGGGAAAATAAAATGTCCATACTGACTTACATCGCAGGTTGGCCGCTGCTGGCGGCGTTGGCGCTGGTCGTCGTGCCGCGCAATTACCGCGTCATCATCCGCGCCATCGCGGTGCTGGCCACGCTCATCTCGGCGGTGCTGGCGGTGAAGATGTTCGCGCAGTTCGTGCCCGGCGCGAACGGCTTCCAGTTCGAACAGCAGATTCCGTGGGTCGAATCCCTCGGCATCAGTTATCACGTCGGCGTGGACGGCTTGAACGTCGGCTTGATTTTGATGGGCGCAATCGTCGCCTTCGCCGCCGCGCTCTGCTCGTGGGAAATCCAGACGCGCGAAAAGGAATTTTACATCCTGCTGCTCGTGATGACCGGCGGCATCCTCGGCGCGTTCGCGTCGCTGGACTTGTTCTTCTTCTATTTCCTGCACGAACTCGCGCTGGTGCCGACGTTCATCATGATCGGCGTCTGGGGCCGCGGCGAAAAGAAGAACTACGCGACGTTCCAGATCACGTTGTATTTGAGCATCGGCGCGCTCATCGCATTAATCGGCCTCATCGCGCTCTACTTGCAGTCCGGTGCGAACACGTTCGACATCCCGAAAATCATTGAACACGCCAAGACCAATCCGCTCGCGGTCAACGCGCAGAATTTCATCTTCCCGCTGCTGCTGTTTGGATTCGGAATTCTCGTTTCACTCTGGCCGTTCCATTCGTGGGCGCCACTTGGTTATGCCGTCGCGCCGTCGCCAACTTCAATGCTTCACGCGGGCGTGCTGAAAAAATTCGGCCTCTACGGTTTGATCCGCATCGCGTTGCCGCTGCTGCCGCAAGCCGCGCAAAGCTGGGCGCACGTCATCGCGTGGCTCTGCGTCGGCAACATTTTGTATGTCGGTTGGGTGGCGATGCGCCAGAAAGATTTGAACCTGCTCATTGGTAATTCCAGCGTGGCGCACATGGGCTTCATTTTCCTCGGCATCGCGAGCCTGAACCTCATCGGCGTGACCGGCGCGGTGCTCATCATGATCGCGCACGGATTCCTCGCCGCGCTGATGTTCGCGTTGAGCGGCTACATTTACCAGCAAACCGGCACGCTGGAGATGAAGGAACTCGGCGGGCTGCTGCGCAAACTGCCGTTCATCGGCACGGCACTGTTGATGGCGGCACTGGCCGGCTGCGGTTTGCCGGGATTCGCGAATTTCGTCGGTGAAATCACGGTGTTCTTCGGTGCGTGGAAAGTGTTTCCGCTTGTGACCGGCCTCGCGCTTTGGGGCGCATTGATGATCGGCGCGCTCTACATGCTGCGCGCGATGCGGAACGTTTTGCACGGCCCGATGCCGGAAAAATGGTCGGGCATTCCCGACGCAGCGCATGTCTGGCGCAAACTGCCTTACGCGCTGTTGCTGGCGAGCCTGCTGATATTCGGTTGCTTCCCGCGGTTGCTCACGGAAAAAATCACGCCGGATGCGGAAAAGATTGTGAGCCTGACGACAGCCAGGATTAATCAGGCCGTGTCTCTGAATTCTTCAAAAACCGTTTCGCTGGTTCGCTCTCACCCCGACCCTTGGACTGACATCCCGATTCCGAATCGGGACCAGGAGAGGGAGAATCGTTCTCCGGCGCACGATACGACGACTGACGGAGAAAAGCTCAGCGACTTTGGAGCAAATCAGGGTGGCCAACGGCTGTCCCCTCTCCCCGAGAGAAAGGGGCAGAGTGAGGGGAAACGGAACGTTGCTGCCCATGGAAGTCAGAGCTTCCTTACGTCGGCGGCTACAGAAAAAAAATGAATCTGTCCTTGATAAGCCTGGAAATCTGGGTGATCGCCCTCGGCCTCGTGCTGCTGCTGGCGGATTTGTGGCTGCCGGCGGAGCGCAAGCGCTTCCTTGGCTACGCGGCAGCGGCGGCGCTGGCGACGTTGCTGGTCACCAACCTGAGCGATGGCGCCACCGGCACCGCCTTCAACGGCATGTTCGTCGAAGACGGGCTGGCCGTGTTTTTCAAACGCTTTTTCATCGTCGCCGCCATTCTCGTGCTGCTCATGGCGGTGGAATTTTCCGACCGCATCGCGTCGGGCATTTCAGAGTATTATTCACTTATCGTCTTTGCCCTGTCGGGAATGCTGTTCGCCGCATCGGCGAACAACTTCGCGATGCTTTTCGTCTCGATTGAGCTGATCACCGTCACGTTTTACGTGCTCACGAGCTTTCAACGCGGCCGGCTCGTGTCGCTCGAAGCGGGCGTGAAATACCTGATTCTCGGCGCGTTGTCGTCGGCGTTCATGGTTTATGGCATCGCGCTGGTGTGGGGGACGACCGGCAAGCTCAACTTCAACGAACTGGCGATGGTCGCAGCTCAATTTGCCGGGAACAAAATCTTCCTGCTCGGCGTGGTGCTGGTGCTGGTCGGCCTCGGATTCAAAATCGCCGCCTTCCCGTTCCAGATCTGGGCACCGGACGTTTATCAAGGCGCGCCGACACCGACGACGGCATTTCTCGCCGTCGGCTCAAAAGCCGCCGGATTCGTTTTATTGCTGCGCGTTTTGTTCACTGCGATTCCAAGCGTAATGGCACATTGGGCAAATCCGCTGATCATCATCTCCGGCATCACGATTCTTTACGGCAACTTGTGCGCGATGCCGCAGCAAAACCTGAAACGGCTGCTCGGTTATTCGAGCATTGCGCATGCGGGTTATCTGCTGCTCGGCGTGGCGGCGCTGAGCGCGAGCGGTCAGGCGGCGATTCTTTATTACCTGAGCGGTTATCTGTTCACGGTGCTGGGGGCGTTCACAGTGATTTGCCTTGTGATGCGGCATCTGGACAGCGAAGACATTTCCGCGCTGGCCGGATTGAATCAGCGTTCGCCGTTGCTGGCCACGACGATGACGCTGGCGATGGTATCGCTGGCAGGCATTCCGCCAATGGCGGGATTTTTCGGGAAGTTTTTGCTGCTGAAAGCCGTCATTGAGCAAGGCGCGACGAATCCGGGTTACTACTGCCTCGCGTTCACGGCGCTGGCGGGCGTGGTGATCTCGCTTTACTACTATTTCGGCGTCATCCGCGCGATTTACTGGAGCCAGGACGCGCCGGCGGATTTGTCGCCGATCATGCTTTCCGGTCCGGCCAAGGTTACCATCGCGATTTGCATCACCGGCATGTTCTGGATCGGTTTGTTCCCGAACACGATGCTCAACCTTGCAACCGAAGCGGTGAAGGCACTGGCCCGATAATCTTCCGGCGACAAGCTTTCGGCTGAAAGAATTGAAGCTTGTGAATGTTTCAAAATCATCATATCTTATTGAAAAAGTATGAGAATCACAGTTGATATTGAAGCTTCTGAATTGCGGCGGATTCAAAAAGTCACCGGCCAGAAGAAAATGTCTCCCGCCGTCAGCCGGGCGCTGTCTGAATTTCTGAAATTGCAGGAACGACAAAAGTTCATTGAACGCGCGTTGTCCGGTCAGACGGATTTCGCACTGACCAACGAGGAATTGGAAGCCCGCGACGTGTATGAAGCTCGTTGACACCTCGGCCTGGGTGGAGTTCCTGCGGCGCAAAGGTGATGCAAAAGTGAAACATGCGGTCGCCCGGCTGCTCCAGGCGGATCAGGCCGCCTACACGTGCCCGATCCGATTTGAGCTTCTGGGCGGCGTGAAAGCCGGCGAAGAAAATGATCTGGAACAGGCTTTTGCATTGGCCCGGCACTTCCTGTTTGAACCGGACGATTGGCGTGCGGCGGCGTTACTCGAACGTCAACTGCGCAGCAAGGGATTGACCCTGCCGCGGAATGATTTATTTGTGGCAACGGTCGCCATGCGAACCAGCCTGACTTTGGTTTGCCGCGACGCGCATTTTGACACGGTCAGGAAAGTGGCCGGCGATTCGTTGAAAATTGAACAATTATAGCTTAACCGCCTCCAGACTTACACCACCCGCATCTGCACGGCGTCCACGATTTGTTCGCCGACGAGGATGGAGCCGATGATGACCACCGTGGCGCCGGATTTCAGACGGCCCTGTTCCACGAGGCTTTTCAGCGCCGCTTCGATGGTATTTTCCGGGTTGATGAGGTCAAAGGGGACGACAAACGGAGTGACCCCCCAGCTCAGGGTCAGGCCGCCGGCCACTTCATTGCCGGGGCACAACGCGTAAATTTTTGAGTGGCGCGGGCGGAGCCAGCCGACATAACGCGCCATGTTGCCGCTGCGCGTGATGACCAGGATGGCCTCGGCCCGCAGTTCGTTGGCCATGACCACGGCGCTTTTGACGATTTTCTGGCGCGAAGTGGTCAGGTCGGAGTGCTCGAAAAAGTTCGCGCCGCCGCTGCGTTCGATGCGCGTGGCGATGCGGTCGAAAACCTCGATGCATTTGAGCGGATATTTGCCGACGGTGGTTTCACCGCTGAGCATGATGGCGTCGGCCTGCTCGAACACGGCATTGGCGACATCGGTGACCTCGGCGCGCGTGGGCATGGGCGATTCAATCATGCTTTCGAGCATGTGCGTGGCGACGATGACGGGTTTGCCGACACGCAGGCACGTTTTGACGATGCGGCGTTGGACGATGGGCAGTTCCTCATACGGGATTTCGATGCCGAGGTCGCCGCGCGCGACCATGATGCCGTCGGCTTCCTGCACGATGGATTCCAGGTTGGTGACGGCTTGCTGGTCTTCGATTTTGGCGATGACGAGCGGGTGGAATTTGCCCGGTTCAAATAATTCCCTCAACTGAAGCAAATCGCGGGCTTCGCGGACGAACGAAAGGGCGATTAAGTCCACGCCGACCTCGAGTCCGAGCCTGACGTCCTTGATGTCCTTGGCGGTGAGCGCGGGCAGGCTGACTTTGACGCCGGGCAGATTGATGTGGCGGCGGCTGCCAAGTTTGCCTGCCGTGAGAACTTCACACTCGACCTTGTTGCCGGCCTTGGCGAGCACCTTCATTTCGATGGCGCCGTTGTCAATGAGCACCACGTCGCCGACGTTGATGTCGTTGACGAAATTGGCGTAGTTCACGTCCACGGAGCGTTCCTCCTCGCTGCGTTCGCCGCGGACGGTGAGGGTGAATTTCTGGCCGGGCTGCAAATCGAGCGGCACGCCGATGTCGCCGGTGCGGATGGCCGGACCCTGAGTGTCCATCATGATGCCGATGTGAATCCGGCGCGCGGCAGCGGCGGCGCGAATGTCTTTGACGAGGCGGCGGACCCAATCGTGCGTCGCGTGGGACATGTTGAGGCGGAAGACATTCACGCCGGCGTCCATGAGCTTGCCGATCATTTCCGCGGACTCGGTCGCCGGGCCGAGGGTGGCGATGATTTTTGTTTTGCGCAGCGTGTTCGGTTCCATGGGTTGAAGAATAATTGCGAATGGGGGGAGTAAAAAGGATTTATTCAGGCGGGATGAAAGAATTGGAATGGACTTGCCATTGTCCGGCAGAGCCGCCATATTGCATTTCAAATTCAAGACTTATTTTATGGCTGACGCTGCAAATCGCTATCCCGAAAACGTCCCGGGCAAATACTACGTGGACAACCAGTGCATTGACTGCGACCTGTGTCGCGAGACGGCGCCGGATAATTTCAAACGCAACGACGACGGCGGATACTCGTTCGTCCACAAACAACCGGCATCGCCGGAAGAGGAAACGCGCTGCAAGGAAGCCAAGGAGGGCTGTCCGGTCGAAGCCATCGGCGACAACGGCGCCTAGTCTGGCGCCACCGCGGTGGAAATGCCGGAATCCACCGGCAGTGAAACCCGGACGACCCCGGGTTGACCGGCCTGCGGCGGGACAATTTCCAGCTTGCCGTGGTGCGTCTCGATGATTTTCCGGCTGACGGTCAATCCCAGGCCCAAACCAACGTTGCGCGTGGTGAAAAACGGCGCGGGCGCTTTTCGCGCGGCTTCAGCGGTAAAGCCGGACCCGTTGTCCTGAACTTCAATCTGAACGTCCGGCACGCCGTCGCGATTGGCATCGGTGTGCAACGTGACGCCGATTTTCGGCTCCTTGGGATTCGCCTGAAGCGCATTGAGCATGATTTCAGCCAGCGCATGTTTGAGCGCGGCGCGGTCGCCGGTAATGACGACGGGTTTGCCCCCATTTTCAAATTGCAATTTGCCGGCATCGGCGGACTGATGTTTGCGCGCTTCCTGGTAGGCTTCCTCAATCAATTTTCCGACTACGAAAGTCTCCTGTTCGATGTGCCCTTCGCGCGCGAGAAAACGCATTTGATTGATCAACCGCGTGACGCGCTTGACGCCGTCGGCGAGGGCCTGGTCGAGGGATTCGCGGAATTCCTTGTCCTTGTATTTCTCCGCGAGCAACTGCTGGTGCGTGGCCAGCGGCACAAGCGCGTTGCCGATTTCGTGCGCGAGCCGGTCGGCCATGGATTTGATGAGGCGCAGATTGGCGGCCTCGACTTCCAGACGGCGCAACTGTTCGGTCTGGGTGAGATCATCGGCGGTCAGCAACGCGGAAACGGGCACGGTGGAATTCCCATGCTGAAACGGCACGACACTGACGCTGTAAACCGTGCCCGGCGAATTTTCCGGTTCGTAGCGATAGGGCCCCATCGCCGCGCCGGTTTTCAGGACTTGATAGATTTTCGCGCCGAGCACCTGCGGCAGATCGCTGAATTCGAGTTCGCCGGTGCGTTTGTTTTTCTGGCCGAAGTGGCGGCGCGCGGCCTTGTTCGCGTGGAGCACTTTCAGGTCGCGTCCGACGACGATGCACGCGCTGCTGAGTTCGCGCAGCACGTCGGTCATCATCTCATGGTTGCCGGCCAACCGGTCATGCAGTTCGATATTGCAGAGGGCGAGGCCGACTTGTTCCAGCAGATGGAAAATGAGTTCCAGTTCGACGTTGACCAGCGGTTCGCCGGTGATGCGCACGTCGAAAACGGCCACGCCGGCAATCGCTTCCCGGTCGGGAATGGGCACGGCGACTTGCGCGCCGAGCAATTCAAATTCCTTTTGCGTTTCGGCGTCGGCGCGCGCCTCGTCGCTGTCGCGGCGGAGAATCCGGCCGAGCCGGGAAAGCTGGCCGCCGATGCCGGAATCGAGCGAGAGTCCCAAATGTTCGAGCAAATCCGGCGAAAGGCCGATGGCGGCGACGGCACGCAAACGGCGGCTGTCCTCCGGCAAAGGTGTTTCCGTGAGCGGCAAGGGACGGTTCAGGAAAATGGCGGCGCGGTTGACGCTGAGCGTTTCGCGGAGGAACAGCAGGAATTGTTTCAGCATCGCCTCGGCGTCCAGCGAATGGGTGAGAATGGACGAGAAATTGCTCAGCACATCAAGTGTTTGTGACGCGCTGATGACGCGGTTGGGCGGCGGTTCGGGCGTTCGGAAAAACGGAGTTCGCGATGGCATCGGCGCGGGGCGCTGGGTTGCCGGCGCATTCCATAAACGTTCCAACAACGAATTCAAAAGCCGGCTGCGAACGGGTTTGGCCAGCACGTGGGTGGCGCCGCGCAAAAAAGCCTCCTCCTCCCACTCGGATTGGGTGTTGGCCGTGTAAGCGATGATGGGGGATTTGGCGTCGCGGCGGCGGAGGCGTTCGATGACCCAGACGCCTTCGACGCCCATCAAATCCACGTCGAGAATGCATGCGTTGGCGAGTCCATGCACGAGCAGTGGCTCGGCTTCCTCGACGTTGAGGCGGTGGACGACCCGGTATTGTTCCTGATTCAGACTCGCGCGTATTGTTTCGGCGAAATCTGGATGCGGAGACAATACCAAAATGGTTTTCATCGCACTTCCAAGAAATGATGACGGTACTCAGTTGCCACTTCTGCCGGTGTATATTCCACAATTCAAGCCCAAAGGTCAATGGAATCTTGAAGCAATGATGTGAATTTTATGGCGTGAAACCGGAAAATTATCCGCTGGCGAGCAGTTTTTCCCAAAGGCTTTCGTTTAACAGCGCTTTTTGGAGGAATTCCGCCTCGCCTTGCGGCGGGGCGGCGGGTTCGGGCTTGAGCGGCAGACGAAGGGTGAACGTCGTGCCGTGGCCGGGCTGGCTTTTGGCTTCGATTTTGCCGCCGTGATGGTGGACGATGAAAAAGCAGGCCATCAGATTAATGCCGTATTCGGACGGCACGCTGCCGCGCACGACAAACGGATCGAAGATGACGCGCAATGCTTCCTGCGGCAGGCCCGGCCCGTTGTCGCTGATTTGAACGACGATTTCCGGTTTGGCCCCGGCCTTCTGCAATTCCGCCGAAAAGGTGACGCGGCTGCCGGCGGGCAGCATGGCCAGTTCGTCCTTCAGCAATAATTCAAACAGCCGGCAAAATTTCGGCTGGTCCACATGCAGCGCGGGCAACGAATCGGGAATCTTGTTTTCAATTTCGATCCGCCGGGCGGCGAATTGGTCCTTGAACCGGGCCAGTGCCGCACTGACGGTCTGGTGCAGCAACACTTCGTCGGCGAATTGCGACGAGGCATTGTTTTCCGACGCGGTCCAAAGGTCCTTGAGCAGGCCGTTGATTTTTTTAATCTGCGACTGGGCGTCCTGGTGATACTCCTTCCAAAAATCGGGGTTGCGCAGGCTGTTCAAATCCGTTTTTTCCTCGGCCATTTTCCCGGGCGCAAGGTCGAGAAAGGTTTTTACCGCGACGAGCGAGTTGCGGATATGATGGCTCAAACCGGCGGCCAGCAGGCCGAGGCTCACCATGCGGTCGGCGATCATCATGTTGCGCAACACGGACATTTTTTCGCGGAGCAACTGGTCGCGTTCGGTCTGCACCATGAAAAATTCCAGGCCCTGCCGGAGCGTGAGTTCGAATTGCGGCGGGTCCCACGGTTTGGTGACGTATTTGTAAATCGCGCCGCTGTTGACGGCGGCGATGGCGGCGTCCATGTCCGCGTAAGCCGTGACCAGCATGCGCAAAACATGCGGGCGCAATTGCCGCGCCCGCCCCAAAAGCCAGACGCCTTTTTCCCCGGGCATCCGCTGGTCGGTCAGCAGCAGGCCGATTTCGTCGGCGTGCTGTTCGAACAGTTTGAAGCCGTCCTGGGCATTGGCCGCCGTCAAAATCCGAAACTGATCCTCAAAGGCGCGCGTGAAGTATTTTAAAGATTTCTCCTCATCATCCACGTAGAGGATGGCGAATTTTTTATAGTCGTAGAGATCTTCCATGTCCGGCTTTCAGTTGGTCGCCTGATTTGTCCTGACGGGGAATTCCAGCGTAAATTCACAGAACTTTCCCGGCTCCGTTTTCACCGAAATCCTTCCCCCGGACTCCTGTACGATGCGGTAGCAGATGCTCAACCCCAGCCCCATTCCTTCGCCCACGTCTTTCGTGGTAAAAAAAGGGTCGAAAATCTTGTCCACATCGGCCGGGGCGATGCCCGGACCGTTGTCGCGAACCGACAAAATGCTGCTGCCGTTCTCAATCCGTCCTTCAATCCGGATGGTTGGCTTTTCATCCCGGAACGGCTTCGTTTTCAACGCATCGATCGAGTTTTGCAGCAGGTTCGTGACCAGGTGGATCAATTTGTTCTTGTTCACCCAGATCGTCTGATGCCCGGCAATCTGCTGGTCGATCTGTACTTTGTCCTTCCACTCATTGCTCAGGAACCGCAGCGCCGAAGCGACCACCTCCGCCACCGCCACCTGATCCCGGCTCTCGGTTTCGGGATGCGTAAACATCTGCAAATCCGAGACGATGGTCTTCACCCGTTTGACGCCTTCTTCGACATCGTTCAAAACCTCGGCGTAATCCTCCTGTTGCTCCGGGACAAGGTTTTGGCCCTTGTTGCGCAGGGTAAAGAGGCCGGTGATGGCGAAGTTCAGCGGGTTGTTGATCTCGTGGATGATGCCCGCGCTCATGCGCCCCAGCGACGCCAGCTTCTCGGTTTGCACCAACTGCATCTCGTTTTCCTTGAGTTGTTGGAGGCTCGCTTCCAGCGCCTTGCGGGTTTTGTCCAATTCGTAACGCAAGGTGAATTCGCGAAGGTGAAGACGGGTAAAATAGTGGTTGCCCACGACGACGATGATGCCTGTTAAGGCTAGAAAATAATAATTATTGAAGATTATTGGGAGCTGTTGTTGTGTGCCCTTCAAAAGGCAAGCAGCGAGATACATCAACTGCACCCCTCCCACGGCAATCAGCGATTCAGTCACGTTCCAACGCACTACAACGCTGACGGCCAACAGGATCAAATTTAGACCGGCATAATAAGGAGACACAGGGCCTTCAGTTGCGTAAACCATCCAAGCAATGAAAAAGGCCGGTAACATGGCAATTGGAATGCCAAGCAACTGGTAATGCTTGTACCCGAATTGGGTTGTGTGGAGAAACCACAAACCACCGGCCAACGCGGAGCAGGTCAAGCGCAGGACTAAAAAGAGGCCCATAGCATTCGGATAGACAAAATAATCTAGTACAACTCCGAGTGGCATCAGAAAAATCACCAACACACATGCAACCTTGCCGGTGTGGAGCCGGTCTTGCCGTTCTTGAACAGCAAACGCTTCTGCAAAGTCGCGGTCGGAAAATGTTGGGTGATTAACCATTGTCTGGTTTGCGAACCTCGATAAATAAATTCACGCCCGTCGCGTCTGTGCGAACGGAAACATAGTCATCGATTGCGTGAGTGGGACGCAGTGCGCGCAAATCCTGTTCCCGGCGGTAGATCAGATGCCAGTCCAGCAAATGTTCCATGCCGTGACGCAGTGGATTTGATGGCTCGACATTGGTCGCCACCAACAGCCCGCCCGGAGCGACGAATTCATAAAAAATATCCATCAACTGTTTGCAAGTGGTGTCTGGCAAATAGTCAAAAAGCCCGGCGCAATACACGAAGTCAAATTGCGGTTTCTCCACCGCCGACAATTTGAGATTCTCTTTGAGCAGTTGGTAAACGGTCTTTTTTTGAAAATGAACGGTCGTCCGCAATCGAAAAAGATTTTTAATTTTGCCGAGTGCTTTACGGACATATTCGAGGGTCTCACTATTGAAATCTGCGAGCGTCAATTCCACATTTTCTCTAAATGAAGAGCGGAGGAAATTCTGCACTTCAACAGCCGGGCCGCAGGCAAAGTTGAAAACGCGCGCCGTGCCGCCTGCGCGAGCAACACGACAGGCTTCCAACTCAATGTGGTCGGTGAGATATTTTATTCGATTGCGATGTGCCACCGCCGGCGGTTGTTTGACAAACCAGCTGTGAATGACTTTGGCAAACAAAGAGTTTCCTTCGTAACCGTTGCGAGTAATCATGCTCACCATTTCGTAATCACCCGCGTAGCCGAGCGGCTTTTCAAAAGTGCGATGCGCGAAAGGCGCGGCCAAAACCAAATGATGAAGGTGTTGCCGCATATAATGGGCATGAGCGGCCTTTTGTTCTCCCTCAATGTCTTTGGCGATGTATTCGAATTTTTCAAAGAGCACATTAATCAACGGGATTACTGTTTGGGCGATTTCTTGGGTTGTTTTCTGTTCGAATTGTTCCCGCTCGTCCTTGGCCAAAGCCCGAATTCCCAATTCCACCCGATCCAGCCACAGCCGCAAGTCGCACAAAAAAGTTTGCATGTCGGCGATAATGATCTTGAATTCCGGCGACACCTTGTAAAGCTTTTGCCATTCTTGCAGAAACGTTTTGAATTCCTGCGCCAGTCCGCCTTTCCGTTCCACCGCCAGCACCAGGTTCAAATCCGCCCAGCTTGATTCGTTGAGCGTTGCCTCACAGACGATTTTTGTTCCCGCGTCCACCACACTGCGAACCACCGCGCGACCGGAATAAATCGTCCGCCCTTGCAGAATGATTTGGAACTCGCCGAGCGCCTCGGAAAGTCGCGGCGTGACACTCGGATTGTATAGCTCGAAAACGGTTGCGTGCCGAGACACGCGCACCGGTGTGCCGCGCAACTCCACGCCTTCCGCCGTCTGAAATGTCACCCGGCTTTCCTTGACATCGGATGAAGGCGCAACAGCGGGCGGTTTGGCGGCCTTTTTTGGGGGTTGCTCCAGCAAACCGTTCGCGCCGTTTCCATTTCCATTGCCGTTAAAAACCTTGCTCATTTCGTGGGTAGAATGGAACATTTTCCACGCCAAGACAAAGCGTTTATTGGCTTTCGGCAAGAACCTTGCCTGTCATGTACGATCCATCACAGTGGTTTGAATTGATGTCTAGCAATCCTTGACGGGTGTCCTGTTTTTTCGCCATGCGCGATGGACACCAGTTGCCATCGTCATTTTGGAAAGAAACTGCAGCCCCCTGGATGATTTTTCAAAAATGCCATCCAACCGACACCGCGATGGCCTGGCTGAAAAATTTGTAGTTGCCGTCCGCTGTTTGCCCGGCCGGCGAGGGCGCGCTGCCCGTCACGGTGCGGGTGGGGCTGCAACCAAACTGGTAGGCGATGTCGAAATCAAACTGTTTGCCTTTAAATCCGGTTCCGACACTGAAGAAATGCTTGTCCATATCCGTCACCAATGGCGTGTAATGCGCGTCGGAAACGGAATTCTCATTGAAAATATAACCGGCACTCACATGCCAGCCGTTGTCAAAATAGCGGGTGGCTCCAAATTCGTAATACCAACTGGATTGCCAGTCGAACGTCACGGGAATGTTTGAAATCGGCACGATCGGAGGCGGCATTGTCTGATGGATGGTCACCGTTTTCAGCGCGCTCCAATCCGTGTAATCCGCGTTGAACTCCAGATTCCATTTCGGCGTGGGCCGGTAGGAGATGCCAAAGACGGCTTCGAGCGGAAAAGGGTAATCGGCGCTGGCCGGACTGTAGGTGGTGGGTTGAACCAAGTTCAACTCGCTTCGCGTTTTGCCGGTCAAATGTTGCGTGTTCCCACTGCGAAAGGTGGCGCCAAGGGAGATTTTCTCCTGCGGCTGCCACAAGAGTCCGAGATTATAGCCCACGTCCCAGCCATCGCCCGTGAACCGGAACAAATCGTTGTTGGGAACCGGAGTGAGTCCCTGCTGCAGGTCAATGTTTGCATAGTTCACCATCACGCCGCCGCCGATGGACAGATGGGGCAACAGTTTGAACGCCACCACGGGGTTGATGGTGGCGCAAGTCAATGTACCTTGCGTGCCCACGGTGCGAAAACCCGTATCTTGCGGCCATTTCAAACCCAGACCAAAAGGCGAATAAACTCCCAGGCCAAAGCTCACGGGGAAATCCTTTTTGCCGTAGGTGTAGTAAAACTGGGGAATGGCATGGAGCAGGTTTTCATTGTCAAAAGTCCGTCCGCTTCCCGGAGCCGTGTAGCTGGGGTCGAGATAGATCCCGTAAATCCCCGCCCGCAGATTGTTGCCTTCAAGCTGCGAGATGCCCGCCGGGTTGTAATAGATCGCGGAGGGATTGTCCGCCGTGGCAACAAAGGCTTCACCACGCGCCGTGGCAAAAGCATCTTGATCAGGCAGACGAAATCCTCCCGCCCAAAGTGTCGAGGTTGTCCCGCAAAGAATGATTATCGGGAAAAACTTTGCCGCTTTACACCGGTTTGTTTTCATAATTAATTAGTTCAAATGCCCTGTGTTTACAGGATAATAGTGGCCTGAAAGAAGCAAGTCCCTTGCCATCAATGTCAATTCTGGCAAGCACCCTTAAAGCTTCTGCCGGCCGCGCTTTTGCACCTCCACTACCCGTCGGAAAAAATCGTGTCCGCCGGTTTTGCCAGTGACCCATTCGCCCAGGGAGGGAAACATGGCGGTCAATGCCAGCAATGGCCGGACCGGAAAGGGATTGATGATGACTTCCGGCAGATCCCGACGGATGGCCCGCAGCACTGCGCGGGCCACCGTTTCCGGAGCAGAAGTGCCCAGCATCGCAGGTGCCGAGCAACCTGATTTTTCCTTCAACTTGGTGTAAATGCCCGTTTCCACAAACCCCGGGACAATGGCGGAAGCACTCACGCCTGCCCGTCGGTAACTTGCACGCAGGGAAAAAGTAAAGGCAATGAGGCCGGCCTTTGTCGCGGCATAAGGTTCCTGAAAAGCCGGCCCGGCTTTGCCCGCCAGTGATGAAATGTTCACAATATGGCCGCGTTTCCGTTCAAGCATCTCCGGCAAAACCAGTTTGCTCAAAATCATGGGCGCTTCCAAATTCACGCGGAGCATTCCATAAATATTTTCCTCGCTGAGTTCGTGATAGACCGAGGCGAATTCCACGCCCGCGTTGTTGACGAGAATGTCAATTGGGCCGAGTTGCTTTCGGACGTCTTGAAGCAATTGGCGGCGCTGAACCACATCGCGCAAATCGCACGTGATGGCGATGGCTTTTCCGCCTTGATTCTCAATCTCCTTTCGGAGTTCTTCGAGGTTCTCCCCCGGGTGAGCCACCAATGCCTGCTTGACCTTCAAGTCCACAAAAGCATGAGCGATAAACACGCCAAGTCCGCCCGACGCGCCGGTCAATAGCACTGTGTCTCCCGGTTGAATTTTCATAAAAACAGAGCTTATTCACGTCACGGTAGCAATCTTCGGCAGATTCGCCAGCATTTCATGTCCCCAGCGCAACATCCGCTCGGTGGTTTCCCAGCCGATGCATGAATCGGTGATGGAGACGCCGTAACGCAAGTCCGCCGGATTTTTCGGAATCGCCTGGTTGCCTTCGTGAATGTTGCTCTCAACCATCAGGCCAATGAGCGACCGTGTGCCGTCCACGCGCTGCTGAATCACGCTATGCCACACGTCCTCCTGCCGCGCATGCTGCTTTTCGGAATTCGCGTGGCTGCAATCCACCATCAGCACCGGCGGCAGGTTTTCCGATTTCAATTTTTCCGCCGCCGCGCGGATGCTCGCCGCGTCGTAATTCGTCTGCGTGCGACCGCCGCGCAACACGATGTGCGCGTTGGGATTGCCCGACGTGCGGACGATGCTCGTGACGCCGTCCTGGTCAATGCCCAGAAAACTGTGCGCATGCCGCGCCGCGCCCATCGCCTCAATCGCCGATTGCAGGCTGCCGTCCGTGTTGTTTTTCAAGCCGACCGTCATCGAAAGGCCGCTGGCCATTTCGCGGTGCGTCTGCGATTCCGTCGTGCGCGCGCCAATCGCCGCCCACGTGATCAGATCGGCGATGTATTGCGGCACGATGGGGTCCAGAAATTCCGTCGCCGCCGGCAAACCCATGCCGGTGATTTGCAGCAACAGCCGCCGCGCGATTTTCAAGCCGGTCTCGATGTCCTGCGAATTGTCGAGGTGCGGGTCGTTGATCAACCCCTTCCAGCCGACAATCGTGCGCGGCTTTTCAAAATAGACGCGCATGACAATTTCCATGCGGCCGGCAAACTTCTCGCGCAGCACGTTGAGCCGCGCGGCGTAATCCAGCGCGCTCTTTTCGTCATGAATCGAGCACGGGCCGATGACGACGAGCAACCGCGGGTCTTCCTGCTGCAAAATGCGGATGATCCGTTCGCGGCTGCGCGCCACGGTGGCGTTGGCGGCGTCGGTCGTCGGCGACTGCGCCTTCAATTCCCGCGGCGTCAGCAACCGGACGATCTCTTTGACGTGTAAATCCTGCGTCTGAAACATGATGCCGAGTATAGCGCAGGTTTGCTTCGCGGAAAGTCTGAAACTCAATCGCAATCGGACCTGGGCACTTCGACACTGCCACCAACGATGGTTGGGCAAACCTGCCGGTTTGCCCAAATCTCACCGCCAGCAAGTGCAGCGATGCTGGCGGAACTATTTTGGGGATACGCACACAAGAACATCGCTCTCGTTCTTGTGGAAGTTTGGGCGGCGCAGCAGCGCCGCCCTACCTTGGGGGCGCCGGATATCCGGCCGGCACAAAAGCAAAGTGCTGGCGTCTGGAAGATTTTCGGTTTATTTATGTACCGTTATGAAAAAACTAATCTTAACTAGTCTCGCTCTGGCCTGCGCCGGGGTGGTTCGCGCCGGCATCCACACCCAAATCGTCGAATATAAACAGGGCAGCACGACGCTCGAAGGATTCGTCGCCTATGACGACGCCATCCAGGGCAAACGCCCCGGCGTGCTGGTCGTGCATCAGTGGCTGGGGTTGACGGATTACGAAAAGAAACGTGCGGAAATGCTCGCGCAACTCGGTTACGTCGCGTTTTGCGCCGACATTTACGGCAAGGGCGTCCGCCCGCAAAACACGCAGGAAGCCGGCGCCCAGGCGGGCAAATACAAAAACGACCGCCAGCTTTTGCGCGCCCGGGCCAATGCCGGCCTGGAGGCGCTGCGCCAGCAGCCGCTCGTTGATTCGAAACGCATCGCGGCCATTGGCTATTGTTTTGGCGGCACGACGGTGATTGAACTGGCGCGCAGCGGCGCGGACGTTGCCGGTGTGGTGAGTTTCCACGGCGGATTGGATTCGCCGGCGCCAGCGGACGGCAAAAACATCAAAGGCAAGGTGCTGGTTTGTCATGGCGCGGATGATCCGTTTGAGAAGCCGCAGGATCTGGCCGCATTCGAGAGTGAGATGCGCGATGCGAAAGTGGACTGGCAGCTCATCAAATACGGCGGCGCGGTCCATTCCTTTACCCAACCGAATGCGGGCAACGACAATTCCAAGGGCGCGGCTTACAACGAAAAGGCGGACCAGCGCTCGTGGGAAGCCATGAAACAATTCCTGGCCGAAATTTTTAAGTGATTAAGATCGGAGGGGCGAGTTACACGAAACCCAAACTTCAAAAATTTTAGAATGGGACTCGTGTAACTCGTCCCTCCGAAAATTGAAATGCGCATCACCGGCGGCAACGCAGCACGGCGGATTTTGAAAACGCCGAAAGGTCTGGCCGTGCGTCCCACGCCCGACCTCGTCAAGCAAGCGGTCTTCAACAGCCTTGGCGCGCGGGTTGTCGGCGCGCGCGTGCTGGAACTTTTTGCCGGCTCGGGCGCGTTGAGCCTGGATTGCCTGAGTCGCGGCGCAGCGTCGGCGATGTGCATCGAGAAGTCATACAAACACGCGGAATTCATCCGCGCCAATGCCCGCACCGCCAGCCTTGATCCTGCGCTTGAAGTGCGCGTGCAGGACGTGTTCACCGTGCTGGCGCAATTCGCCGAAAGCGGGCGGCAATTTGATTTGATTCTGGCTGATCCGCCTTACGGAGAAAAAAACATCGGCCGCCGTTCAACTTCATTTGCGCAGCAACTCCTCGACGACCCCCATTTGCCGAAGCTGCTCGCGCCCGGCGGCCGGTTTGTTCTCGGTCACACGAAGCGCGATACGCTGGAAATGGTTGCACCCTGGAAAGAAGTGAAATTGCTCAAGCATGGCGACAGCCTGATGCGGTTTTTTGAGCGCGGTTGAATTTTGTGGTAGGGCAGAGCTGCTGCTCTGCCTTGAAATTTGGGCGGCGCGGCAACGCCGCCCTACCAAATTCAATCTTTCGTCGCCTCGGCCACCGCCTCGCGGATGGTTTTCTTGAATTCCTCGACGCCCTGGTCAAACGCGGCGGAGATGGGCAGCAACGAAACTTTGCGGATTTTCTTTTTGAACTGCTTTAGGTTTTCTTCGGCGACTATCTCATCCATTTTATTCGCCACGACGAGACGGGGCTTTTCGAGCAGCGTTGGATCGTAAAGTTCCAGTTCGCTGAGCAATTGTTTGTAATCGTCCCACGGCGCACGGTTGTCCGTGCCCGCCATGTCGAGCAGCAGCACCAGAATTTTGCAGCGCTCAATGTGGCGCAGAAACTCGTGGCCGAGACCGACGTTTTTGTGCGCACCTTCGATCAAACCCGGCACGTCGCAAACCGTGAGCCGGTGCCAGTCGGCATACTCGACGATGCCGATCTGCGGGTGCAGCGTGGTGAACGGATACGGCGCGACTTTCGGTCGCGCCTTGGAAATGGCCGTGAGCAGCGTGGACTTGCCCGCGTTCGGATAGCCGACCAGCCCGACTTCGGCCATGATGCGCAGTTCCAAAAGATAATCGCCTTCCTCGCCCGGCTCGCCTGGTTGCGCGAAACGCGGTGTCTGGCGCGCCGCCGTCGCAAAGTTCCGGTTGCCCAATCCGCCGCGGCCGCCCTTGCAAAGCACGAATTGTTGTCCGTTTTCAGTGAGATCGGCGACCAGTTCGCCTTTGGGTGATGACCCGGCGGAAGCTTCACCCGCACCTACCTTGCTCAAATCAACTTCCTGTGCCAACTCGCTGCCCGCGCGCCGAAACAACGGTCGTTTGCTTGCGCTGGTTTTGAAAGTTGGCTTTTCGTCCTCGTTCTCGTCCTCGTCCTCGGAATTCCCCCCCGTTTTGGCCACCGACGGCAACCGCCAAACCAGCGTGCCGCAGGGAACCTTGATGACGAGGTCCTTGCCCGCATGGCCGTCCATGCCCTTGCCCAGGCCCGGCTCGCCGACCTCGGCGATGAGGCGTGACTGATAATACTGGGCGATGAGGTTGTTGAGATCGTGGTCGGCCTGCAAAATCACACTGCCGCCGCGCCCGCCGTTGCCGCCGCTGGGGCCGCCCTTGGCGATGTAAGCTTCGCGATGAAAGGCCACGCAGCCTTTGCCGCCGTGCCCCGCGCTCGCGTAAATTTTTATTTCGTCTATGAACATGTGCTGGAAGTGTAGCAGCCGACGTAAGGAGGCTCACTTTAAAAACTGAAACCCAAATCGTTTTAGAGCCTCGTTACCTCGGCTGCTACGTTCCTTAAATTTAAACAAAAAAGGCGAGGCCGAAGCCCCGCCCTGAAATTGGTTCGGGCAAATTAATTTTTTGCGGCGGGTTCGGCCTTCACATTCACACGCCGGCTGTTCTTGTCGAAGGCGATTTTGCCGTCCACGAGCGCGAAGAGCGTCCAGTCGCGGCCCGTGCCGACGTTTTCACCCGCGACAAACTTCGTGCCGCGCTGCCGGACAATGATGCTGCCGGCGGTGACCGATTCGCCGCCAAACGTTTTCACGCCGAGCCGTTTGCTGACGCTGTCGCGGCCATTGCGGACGCTGCCTTGACCTTTCTTATGTGCCATAAAATCAGCCTTTGATCTCTTTGATTTTCACCACCGTCAATTCCTGACGATGCCCGATGGTTTTGTGATAGCCCTTGCGGCGTTTCATCTTGAAAGTGAGTTTTTTCTCGCCGCGCTTGTGCGCCACCACGTCGGCCAGCACGCTGGCGCCGCTGACCATGGGCGCGCCGACCGCGACCTTGCCATCGCGATTGACCAGCAACACGCGCTCAAAAGTGAACGGCTGCCCGGCCTCGACGGCCAGACGCTCGATTTCCAGCGTGTCGCCCGCGACCACACGATATTGTTTGCCACCTGTTTCTAGAACGGCGTACATAAATTGACCCGCAAAGGGTCGGGAATTAAGCCAGAACCGCGCCGGACTGTCAACGCCTGAATTCTGGGAAAATGGCTTGGGGAAAAGACAAGCGGCTTAAACGTGCGGTGGCTGTTCCCCGCGTCCGGCGAACCATTCACGAAGAAAAAGCAAATCATCAGTGTCTTTTTCGCGATGCGTGACGGCCTTCATGCGCCAAAGCAAACGCGGCGAGGCAAAAGGAATCGGCACGCCGTCCACTTCCCTCACGACAACATCTTTGGCGGCTTCGGCGTATTCAATTCCACCCGCCGACCGCAACAAGTCCACCAGGATTTCGTCGCCAATGCGGATGATATTATGTTTTTGAAGTTCTCCCGGTTGAAGTTCACGCACGGCATTGTCCGGCAAAGTGGCCAGTGCGGCAAAAACTTTTGCTTCATTTTCCGCATCGGCGGCGACCATCAAATCCACACCCATCGTCGTGCGATTATAGTTGGCGGCGCGCATGGCGAATCCGCCGATGACCACATATTTTGCGCCGCGCTGGTTCAGTTCACGGCACAAGTCCCGCAAATCTTCAACCGTTGGCTCGCGCGATTCTAGTTCCTGGGCCGGGCGATCATCTGGCATAACCATTGGTCCGCTTCCTCGTGGGTTTTGAAACGATACACGCCGCGCGGGATGCGCGCCCCACCAAACGCTTTTCGCCACGCGATGGCATTGGCCTTGTTGCTGGTCGCGGTTGAAAGTGCGTCCGGCGTTTTGGTGCGACACCCGACGAAGCGGTCAATCTTTTCCTCGACGTTGATGAACGGTTGTTTCACGGCGTTTTCAGCCTAAGCCGCCCGGCAAAACAAAGCAAGTGACGCTGGCAGCAGGTAGTGACTCATTTTGGTGGGGCGGGGCTACTGACGAGCCGTCTCCGCTTCGCTTCGCCGCGCCGAGGCCGGCTCGCGAGGACGCTCGCCCCATCGAAATGGCAAATTGCGTCACCACCGCGAAGTGCGATTCAAACTGCCGGGCAGCTTCTGCGCGTCAAAAGCGCCAGAGGACTGGCGCAGTCCAAGACGCTTCGCGAATACCGTGGTCGCGGCCAAGCGCGCCAGCGTTTTGGAGTGCGGCGGCCCTCCGCCGCTTTTTTCTGCTAAACTTGTTAAAAGCCAAGTATTTATTGTTTATCATTAAAAAATGCTTGACTGACGGAATTGATGGGTGTATTCATTGCGCCATGAGTGCGAATGAAATTTCTCCAAAGGCAAGTCCTCGCTTAAATCGAATCCAAAAAATCAGCCGCATTCTGAAAGTATGCGTTCTCTTTTACTTTGTTGCGCCGCTGTGCGTTCTAGCTTTCAACCTCAAAGGCATCCACTTGGCGACCGGCATGGTTTCAATATTCAACCATCCCTATGCCAGTGCGTCGGACATCCCCATGCCGATGTATTTGCTTAGCGCGACTGGAGTGGTTGTTTATCTTCTTGGCGTCATTTCTTTTTATCGTTTGCTGTGCTTGTATGAAAGAGGAGTGATTTTTTCCGGGGCAAATGTTTCGGAAATGAAAAAACTGGGAAGTTATCTGGCGGGTTACGGCATACTCGCCGTCGCTGCGAATGTCATCTATGCCGGAGGAATTATTTTTCCGTGGGTGTTGCTGGAAGGAATTGCTTCTCCCTGGATTGTCGTTGGCGGAGCAATTTACATTGTCGCGTGGATCATGGACGAAGGCCGCAAAATTCAGGAGGAACAAGAATTGACCGTTTAAGTTTATGCCCATCATTGTCAATCTCGACGTGGTTCTCGCGCAGCGCAAAATGCGGCTGAACGATCTGGCCGAGGCTGTGGACATCACGCCGCAAAATCTTTCCATCCTCAAAACCGGCAAGGCCAGGGCCATTCGTTTCTCCACGCTGGAAGCCATTTGCGCCCATCTCGAATGCCAGCCCGCCGACATTTTGGAATATCGTCCGGAAGCCGGGAAAAAGAAGCAGCCAGTGCGAGCCTATTGAATCTCGCGCAAGTGGGTAACAAGCCTGCGCTGGACACGGGGCGCGGCGTTCACGCCGCTTCGACGCGCAAAATGAAAGCGGGGGTCGGACATTTTCAGCATCTCGTTACGACGGAGGGTGAAGCGGGCTGAAGCCCGCGCCCCGCTACTCATTTTCGCGAGCCTCAATAAGCCTGTGAACTCCGTCGTTCCTGCTTGCGAAACTGGTGTTCGCGACGTTTGGTTTCAGCGCTTAACAACTCTTCCGCCGACCAACCATGCGCCTGTGCAAGCTCTGCCAAATCAAAAAGTTCGTTTGCCAAGGCCGTTTTGGTGAATTTCTTTTGGTGGGGACGCGCTGCTGCGCGTCCGTGTTTTTTTTGCGAAGAAGTTTGGGCTGCGCGGCAGCTCCGATAAATCGCGAGCGGGCGCCGCCCTGCCGGAGATTCGGTCAAACCTGCTTTGCGCGCCTTTTTCACCAGCTTCTCGGCGCGGAGCAGTGCGGGCAGATGTTTCGGAATGCCGTCGAGGGCGGAATGACGGGCGTGTTTGGTGCCGTGCTTTTCCGCTTTTTTGATTTTTTCCCAGTTCGCCCAGACTTCGTCCACGTCTTTGACTTTCGTCGTGCCGAAAACGTGCGGATGCCGGCGCACCAGCTTCTCCACAATCATCCGGCAGACCTTCTCGAAATCAAACGCGCCGCGTTCCTTCGCCAACTGGCAGTGGAAGACAATTTGCAGCAGCAAATCGCCGAGTTCCTCCGCCATTTCATGGTCGTCGCCAGCTTCGATGGCGTCAATCAATTCATAGACTTCCTCAATGGCATGGCGACGCAGCGTCCGATGATTCTGCTCGCGGTCCCACGGACAGCCCGTCGGCGAGCGCAGCCGGGCCATGACTTTTAATAAATCGTCAATTGCAGCTTTGCGTTTCATTTTTGTAAAACATCGAACATCCAACGCCGAACACCGAACATCGAATGTGATCAGTGGTTGACGGAAGGATTCAGAGTTCGATGTTGGATGTTCGTTGTTCGATGTTTCCCCGATTACAAAATCACCAGGTCGTCGCGATGCACCACTTCAACCCGCGCCAGTTTCCTGCCGCGCACCTCAGCGGCGCTGAATTTTGCAATGCCGCGCGCAAATTCGGTCCCGTTCAAATCGCAAATCCGTACCACGTCGCCGGCGGCAAACTCGCCCTCGCAACGCGCCACGCCGGGCGGCAACAAGCTCTTGCCCTTTTCACGCAAGGCCAGTTTCGCGCCGTCGTCCACGAACAACGCGCCCTGGGGATGATGGAAAAACGCAATCCAGCGCTTTCGGCCCTGCAGCTTCGTCGGCGACGCGACAAACAGCGTGCCTTCGTCGTCGCCCGCCAGCACGCGCATCAGCACGTTTTTCTTTTTGCCCGACGCAATGACGAGCGGAATGCCGGAGCGCACGACGATCTTGGCCGCCTGCACTTTCGACGCCATGCCGCCGACGGCGGTGTCGCTATCCGTGCCGCCGGCGAGTTTTTCAATCGTCGAATCAATTTTTTCGATGACGGAAATCGTTTTGGGATTTGCCTTGCTGAAATTTTCAATCACGCCGTCCACGGTCGTCAAAATGACGAGCAAATCGGCGGGCAACAGCGACGCTACCAGTGCGGACAGTTTGTCGTTGTCGCCGAATTTGATTTCGGTGAACGACACGGCGTCGTTTTCGTTGATGATGGGCACGACGCCACGCCCGAGCAGCGTGACGAGCGTGTTGCGCGCGTTGAGATGGCGTTCGTGATGTTCGAGATCGTCATGCGTGAGCAAAACCTGCGCGACGTGCAAATTGTGCCGCGCGAAAAGTTCGGCATACATCGCCATGAGGCGCGACTGGCCGACGGCGGCGCACGCCTGCAATTCGGCGAGTTCGGCCGGACGTTTGGCATAACCCAGCGCGCCCATGCCCGCGCCGACGGCGCCGGAGGTGACGAGCACGATTTCCTTGCCGGATTTTCTCAATGCGGCGACCTGCGCGACGAGTTGTTCCAATTGCGCCGGGTCGGGTTGTTTGCGGCTGTCGGTGAGCACGCCCGTGCCGAGTTTCACGACGATGCGGGCGGCGGTTTTGATGGATTCACGATGCACGCAACGAAGTTAAGACCAAATCGGTACGCTGAAAAAGGCGAAAGTGACGGGCATTTTTACTTCCCAATCATTTTGAAAAAATCGAGGATTGAATATTCGGATCCGGTATTTTTCGGATCGACCAGTGATTTGAAAAAATCGCTGCCGCGCAAGGTGATGAGCACGCCCAAACCAGCCAGGTCGGTCCGCGACTTCACATTTTTGATCACGCAGTTTTCGATGCCGATTTTTTGCTCGCGGTTTTGGCGCTGGTCTTTCAGGTCGATGAATTTGGCCGTGCCGACCGAGACGTTCAGCACGTCAATGCCCGTGAATTCAAGGCCGGTTTGCCTGGCGAACTCAGTTGCGCTGCCGCCGCCGGTTTTTTTTGCCACCGCGGTGGCCATGGAGAAAATGTTGGTCCGGCCGGCCTCGTTTTTCACGATGTTGAGTTCACCGAGGTTGAAACGCAGGAGCGTGATGTGGAACTGGCGTTTCGACAACGCGAGCGGGTCGTATTCCACGTGAATTTCCGGGATGTCAAGAAACAGCGTGCCGCCAAAACTCGGCGGGTTGTAGAGTTTTAGATTCTGAATCGTCACCGTCGGCTCGGTGAGGCTGAGCGAAAATCTTCCAATCTCCGCGGCCATGCCGGTCTGGGCGCGGATTCGATGTTCGACCCAGACCCGGAGAATCGAATTGAGCAACAGCAGCAAAATGACAATCGACACGACCGCCAGGAGGAACAGCCGGAAAAGCCATTTGAACAACCATTTCATAATTGGATTTTAACTGGAGTCAAAGTTGCACGTCCTCCGGCCGCACTTCGAGGCATTCGTCCTGATCCTCCCAAATGACGGCGGGATAAATATTCAGCAGCTTCGGCGCGAGTTCGCGGCCCGCGCGCGCGAGCAAACGCTCGGCTTCTTCCGCGGCGTTTTCATAGGCGCGGTCGTAATCACTCGCGCGACGGCGCTGACGGTCGTCCCAATGCGCGACGGCGTGGACGGGTTCATATTGTTGCGCCCATAAATCGAGTTCGGCGCGAAGTTCGGCGGGAATTTCATCGAACGGCACGAGCGCTTCGTTGCAATGCTGGCAGATCAAACCCGACTCGCGCACATCACGCGTGAGCAGCGGCAAAAACGGGGCGCGGCAGCACGGCGATTCCGCATAAGCCGCCGGCGGCGTGGCCAGCCGCTTGAGCCAGACCTGCCGGTCGTGCGCGAGCTGCGCCGCCAGCCGGTACGCGCCGATGAGCGGGTGCGAGAGCCGCCACGCCCGGCCTTCGAGCTGGCCGAGCGTTTGCGCCAGCCAGCGACCGAGCGTGAGGTCGTCCCAGTCCTGAAACGCCCGGCTGTATCCCTTCCACAACGAGTCGAGCGGTGAATCCGATTCAAAGGCCATCGCCGGCAGGATGCCGCGCGCGGGGAATTTTGTCGAGCGGTGTTGCGAAAATGGAGCCAATGGTCGGGATTGAACCGACGACCGACGGTTTACGAAACCGTTGCTCTACCACTGAGCTACATTGGCTTCAGTTTGTCAACCAATCCGCACGTTTTGAACGTCCCCTATTTTGGGAGAGTTAAAGTCAACGGCAAGCCAATTCGACATTTGCCCGGCACTCTGGTTATTTTGGCGGTGCGTTGCAAACCAACGGCACAGTCGAAAGCGTCACCCTCTCCCCTCCGTCAGGCAGGTTGTTCTTCCGCTTAAAAAAGCAGCGCCGGCAATTTCAGCATCCGTTGCGGCTGGGAACCCGTTTGGAGGCGGCTGTTTATCTTGTTGAGAATGATGAAGCCATGAACCTTTTGGAATACATTTGCGCGCTCGAAGACGATCGTTTCGATTTAATTTATCCGCCGGAGATTCGCGAGTTGTCGGATCGCCACTATGAGGCGCTGTTCACGAAGGGGTCTGGATTCGTCTCCCCATATCTGGCATTCTTCGTGTCGCGAATGGAAAAGATTCTGGCAACGGCGCTTGGTCAAGATGTGAGCAAGCTGGCAGCGCAGGAGAAACAGCTTTTGCTGTCACGCCTGCTCGCGCGCCTCGCGCACGAGATTCGCAATCCGCTCAGTTCGCTGGACATTCATGTGCAATTGCTTGAGGAGGACTTGGCGCAAGCGCCTTCCCGAGTGAGGGAAAAGGCCGCGGGCCGGTTTGAAATCATTCACGGCGAGTTGCATCGCCTGGAGAATATCGTGAAACATTTCCTCAGTCTGGCTGGGCCGTCGTCGCTCGACTTACAGGAAGTCGAAGTGGCCAAAGTGGTCCATCACGTGTGCGAATTGCTCCGTCCGGAAGCCGCCGCGCGCGGCATCGAGATTGTGATGAAAGTGACTGAACCCGTGCCGCCGCTGACCGCTGACCCGGTCCAACTCACGCAGGCGCTTGTGAATTTGGTGATCAACGGGATTCAGGCGGTGGAAGGCAGCGGTCGAGTGGAAGTGAGCGTGCACACTGACGCGGAGAACGAACTGCTGGCCATCGAGATTTACGACACTGGTCCTGGGATTCCGTTGGAGAAGCAGTCGGCCATCTTTGAGCCGTTCTTCACGACCAAGGCCGAAGGCAGCGGCCTGGGGCTATGGATTGTTCAGCAAATCATCACCGCCCACGGCGGCACGGTCTTTGTGGCCAATGCGCTGGACAGCGGCGCGGTCTTTACCGTGCATTTGCCGTTGCGGATGAAAGAAGCCGTTCATGGATAAATCGAAAATCAACATTCTGGTGGTGGACGACGAGCGCGGTCTTTGCGCCGGCGTGCAAGAGGCGCTCAAGCGCGAAGGCTACGCGGTGGACGCGGCCAACGACGCGCCCGCAGCTTTGAAGCTGATCAGCGAGCGGCTGTATAACCTTGTGCTCACCGACATGAAAATGCCGGGGATGAGCGGGCTGCAATTGCTCAAGGAAGCGAAGGAGAAAAGCCGCGACACACTGTTCATTCTGATGACCGCTTTCGGCACGGTGGAAAGCGCCGTGCAAGCCATGAAAGAAGGCGCTTACGATTATTTGTCCAAGCCGCTGGACATGCAGCGCCTGCGGGCGCTGGTGACGAAGGCGCTGGAGTTTCAGGCTGTCATCGCCGAGAACAACGAGTTGCGGCTGCGGCTGCAAAAGCGGTCCGAACCCAGCCCGTTGCTCGGCGTGAGTGAAAGCGTTCATGCCATCGTGCGCTCAATTGACGAAGTGGCGCAAAGCGACGTCACCGTGCTCATTGAAGGCGAGAGCGGCACGGGCAAGGAACTGGTCGCGCGCTCGATTCACTTGAAAAGCCGGCGTGGCGACCGGCCGTTCATCTCCGTGAACTGCGCCGCACTGCCGGAGCAATTGCTGGAAGCGGAGTTGTTCGGTCACGTCAAAGGCGCGTTCACCGGCGCGGTGGCGAACAAGCCGGGGCGTTTTCAACTCGCCGATGGCGGCACGCTCTTTCTTGACGAAATCGGCGACCTCTCGCCCAAAGGCCAGGGCGATTTGTTGCGCGTGCTGGAGGACGGCGCGTTTCGGATGGTGGGCGGCACGAACCTGGTGCGCGTGAACGTGCGCGTCATCGCCGCCACGAACAAGCATCTTCAGGAGACGGTGACGGCCGGGAAATTTCGTGAAGACCTGTTCTACCGCCTGCAAATCCTGCCCATTCAAATCCCGCCGCTGCGCGCGCGCGCGGAGGACATCCCGGTGTTGATTGAGGATTCCCTCGAACACTTCGTGGCCAAGCACAAGCGGCGGCGCAAGAAAATGTCGGCGGAAGCGATGCAGCTTTGCCAGCGGTTTCCGTGGCCGGGCAACGTGCGGCAATTGCGCAACATGATTGAGCGGCTGGTCATCACGCACCGCAGTTCGACCATCGAAGTGGCCGACCTGCCGGATTTCCTGCGCGCACACGACCAAAGCGCGACCACCTTTGCCGTGCGTCCAGGCATGTCACTGGCCGAAGTGGAAAAACTGCTCATCCGTCAAACCCTCACTCACGTCACGAGCAACCGCGATGAAGCCGCCAAGGTGCTGGGCATCAGCCGGCGCACGCTGCAATACAAGCTTAAGCAATATGACTTGTTGAAGGAGTCGCCGGAGGCCGGCGAGTCGGGCAGCGAGAAATCATGAGTGGAGTCGCTGCTTCGGTTCGAGTCAGCTTTGAAAACGTTTTCTTTTTGCCGGGCTGTGGTTGTTTCTCCGCATTGACTCGCGCTGACGCTGGCTTGCACGGGTAACGGCCATCTCGTGCAATTCTTGCACCAGCGAATCATTCCCGCAGTTCAAACTCCGATTTTTGCTTGCCCACAAGCGCGCAAGCCTTTGCTGGAAGCGGCATTAGAAGTTGGGTGACGTTCATGGCATCGCCGGTGCTTGACTGAAGGTGCTATGTCACCGTGCGCGCAAATAATTGGGTTCACCCTTCAACGAATTAACCAAGGCGACGTGCAGGTCGTGTCCATCGCTGGCCACATGGGCAGCGACGAGGTTTGCCGCGTGGATACGGAGTTGGCGCATTTGCTGGAGC
This sequence comes from Verrucomicrobiota bacterium, assembly GCA_036803685.1. Lineage (GTDB taxonomy): Bacteria > Verrucomicrobiota > Verrucomicrobiia > Limisphaerales > UBA11358 > UBA11358. Next base: position 27,967 of record DAIRTX010000043.1, read on the forward strand.
AGGGACATCGCCGAGCGGTTCTTGACCTGGCCACTCTTTCCTCTACCACCGCGATGAGTCTGGCCCGGTTGCTCGTCTACGCGCAAGAATTTCAGCGGTTTGGGGGCCAATTGAAGCTGGGAGGTCTGTCGCCCTCGGTGCGCCACATCGCCGAGTTGGAAGGGTTCGACAAGAAGAGGGACCTCCAACCTGATGTGGCGGCGGCGCTGGAGGCCTTCGGGCAATTGGAGCAGACAAAAGCTGCGAGCCCAAGGACGAAGAAGTGAAGTTATGCATCCAATCACGGCCAAACTCATCACCCTGGAGCGAGTCGAGGCGTTAGTCACCTTCGGCTGGCCCAAGGGCGTACAGCCGTCGCTCCGGGAGCAGGCTAAACTGATGCTGCCGAACTCCGTTCATGGAGTCTCATCGGCGAAGCCTCTGCCTAACACTGACTCGTGTGAACCTATCATTGGCTGGCCATGAACAAGACTTTGGAACTGCTTCTTCAACTCGAAGGCTTGGTGCTCTTGAAGAAAGGCCTCCACCTGGCTGGGCCACGAATTCAGGTGATGGGCTTGGAAGGGCTGGGCGAAAAGATCCAGGAACTGCGGCGTCAAGTGCCGGGCAAAGTCCTTTCTCTCCACGACAAACTTGCGCGCCAGTATGCCGACCCGCTTACTGCCTTGGTGAATGGGGTTTGCCAAGGTTGTCATCAAAAGATTTCGCATGGATTGCACTGCCAAACCGCAAGCCCGCAACGTCTCCTTCAATGCGAACACTGCGGACGGTTGCTGTATGCTCAAAGCCAAGCACCCGACTACGTTTCGTGATATGCACACAAAAATCATTCGATCTCAAAAAAGAAACCAGGCCGAGGACGGCGCGACAAATGTCCCGACCTTGTATCAAACCTTTGCTGTAAACCTCGAAAACGGATTGCACGCCCGGCCCTGTGCATTGCTGGTCAAAACGTTGCGGCCATTCCATTGCCGTGTGGATGTCGAAGCCAAAGGTGCACTGGCCAGCGGGCATAGCATCATGAGCCTCATGGTGCTGGCTGCCAGCTATCAAACGAAGGTGACGTTCATCATGACCGGTGAGGATGCCGCGCAGGCGCTGACCGCCGTTCAGCGCCTTTTTTACACCCATTTTGAAGACGTTTATCCTACTGCAACGGACCCGGCCAGGACCGCACCAGTGTTATCCAAAACATGATTGACCTGCCTGGCTGTCTTTATCGCTGTGAGTACACCGCCCGCTTTATGAAAACTATGCTTAACCTCCTTACTCGCCTCGTCGAAATGCGACGCTGCTGCGAGCGCGCAAAACAGAACCCTTATCTTACTGACGGCGAGAAGGCTGCGGCCCGCTTTTTCAAAGGCCTCGTGCATGGATGCCTGCCGGACTCAGTGCTCGCAACCTACGATCAGATGAAGGAAACCGAGCCGGAACTGCTCGAATGTCCTGAAGTGTTCGCAATGGCTGTGCTGGTCTCAACCTATCGCAGTTCGTCCCCAGCCAAACGCCGAGAGTTGCTCTCGCATTTTCCAGATCCTTTGCCCGTGACCAAACGCGCGATGCGATGCAACGGCGCGGTAAAGAAACGCCGGTGTCATTCGCCGAAGTTGCGTCATCGTGGCCAAGCCGCGGCGAAGGGGTAAACTGGTCTCGGGGTTGGGTGGACGCGGCGAGCCGGGCCGCATTCAGCGCCGCCATCTTCGGGAGCTTATCGTAGTTGGGGCCGGATTGGCGTGGGGCGCGGCAATTATCGGCGGGACACGCACCAGTTCGCTCACGCCAACAAGAGGGACAAGAGGGATTTGTGCGAGCACGACGAGCATTTCTTCGGCTGTCGCTGCACGGCGCAGATCATCCAACCGCAAGCGATTCCTTCCCAAATCCTGCAACGTACCGACGAGTCGCCCGACTTCCGCGTCGGCCTTAAGCGGTTCGAGTGTCAGAAACACCAGGTCGATAGGCTGAAAGGCAGGCGCAAGCCAGGGAAGCGGTTCGCTGGACCGGCCGAGCGCGAAGCGGGGCCGGAACAGCGCCGCGACGCGCACTTCGGGGAAGGCCGCGCCCAAGTCGAGCACCGTGCTGGTGAGCAACTCCCGGTTCAGCGCGGCCAGACTGGAAAACAACAGGTGCGGGTGCGGCACGCTGCCGTCTTGGCAGTGCAGCGCCTCGGTCAGTTCCTCCATTGCGGAGGTGGTTGCCCGTGTCGTGAGTTGCGGAATGATAAGCTCGGGTTTGGTGTAGTCCGCCAGCGTGATGGGTTTCTGAATACTCATCTTACTTGGCGCCGTGTGTGGCGGGTGACTTTTTGCGGATTTTGTGATGCGTCTTCGCGGGTACCGGCGGAGGTGCTGGCTCGCTCTCCTCTTCCACGAAATAAAGATACCTCCCACAATTACCGCAGCGGCGCAGCACGTTCGTTTTCAGTGCATTCACGTTGCCGACGGCCAGCCCAAGGTGACAACCGGAACAAACACCGTGTCGCACTTCGGCCACGCTGCGTTTGCCGCGGGCGCGCAAGCGGTCGTGGTCAATCAGCACGGGCAAGGAGATGTTAGCCCGCAGTGGATCAATCAACGCCTTCACGTCGCTGATGTTCTTGCGACTCCTTTTGAACGTGGCCAACCGCTCCTCCAAAGCGTGCAATTCCAGCAGCCGCCTCACC
>DAIRTX010000044.1:0-29868 GCA_036803685.1 Verrucomicrobiota bacterium
CTAGGACCTTCAGGTTATGAGCCTGACGAGCTACCGGGCTGCTCCACCCCGCGATTAAGAATGGATAATGTGGCCAACGGACGCGACCAGCGCAAGAAGTTTCGTCTCCTGTTTCGTCTCCTGTTCAAAATGGACAAATTCCATAGCGAATCCAGTAGCCGATCAGTTTCGCGTATTCCAGACGGACGCGAGGACCGATGCGGTTATGCGACCAATCGGCGCGGGCAGAGGCAAAATAAGACGGGCGCGAATAAAATCTTATCTCCGGCGCATAATGCCGGAAACTCGCCACCGCACGGCGCGAATGATACCACGAAGTAACGAGGATGACGCGCTTCTGTTTCTGTTCGCGGAGCAATTTGACGGTGAACTGCGCATTTTCCCTTGTCGTGCGGGATTGGGTTTCCAGTTCAATCGCATTCGCCGGCACGCCCGCCGCAATCAACCGCCGCCGGTTTATTTCGTAATCGCCCAGCCCGCTGATGATGATGCGCGGCGCGGCGTGTTCCTTGAAAAGTTCCGCCGCGCGTTCCGGCCGTTCGTGCGAACCACCGCCCAATACCACAATCACATCGGCCTTCACCGGCCCGCTGTCCACGCACAAAAACGGTTGCGGAAAAATAATCGCGGCCACGACCAGCAACAGCAGCAAAAGGAAAGTAACAAGCGCAGTTCGTTTGATTAGTTTTCTCACGCGCGAAAAGAATTACACCAAACGGCAGGCTTCGGCCAGCACCGGATTTTAACCGCGCAAATCGAACAACCAAGACGCCAAGGCACAAAGTCATGCAAATAAGGAACCCAAGAAAACAGGAGATAATTTTTCCTCGATTCCTGGCTTCCTAATTTACTTTTCCGCAATTCGATGTTTTCCTTCGTCCTCCGCCTTTCCCGTCACACTCACCCGTAAAGCGGGCCGAAGTTCCGGCACGCCAGATAATCCGCCGCCTGCAGCTCCAGCGCGCCGAACAGGTTCCACGAACTCGGACGGAAGATTTTTTCCCCGGACACGTTGTGCATCGCCACCGGGATGCGCAGCATCGAGGCCAGCGAAATCAAATCCGCGCCGATGTGGCCGTAGCTGATGGAGCCGTGGTTGGCGCTCCAGTTGTTCATCACCGTATAAACGTCGCGGAACGCGCCCTGCCCCGTCACGTTCGGCGCGAACCAGGTCGTCGGCCAGGACGGATTGGTGCGTTCGTCGAGTGTCTGATGCACTTTCGCCGGCAAATCCACCGACCAGCCTTCGGCGATTTGCAGCGCCGGGCCGAGACCTTTCACCAGGCTGATGCGGCACATCGTCATTGGCATTCCGCCGCGCGACAAATAACACGACGAAAAACCGCCGCCGCGGAAATACTCATAAACCGCCGCCGGCCACGAAGTCGCCTTCAAACATTTTGCGGCTTCCTCCTTGCTGATTTCCCAGAAGGGTTTCATCGCCGGTTTGCCGTCGCGCGATTGCCGGCCGGAACCGTCAAGCGTGGCCGCGCCGGAGTTGATGAGGTGCAGCAAACCGTTTTCGCTTTTGCCCGCCAAGGTATGGCCGGTGACACGCTTGACCGCGTCGGGGCTCCAATACGTCCGCACGTCGGCAAAAATTTGCGCGGTGTTCGTCAGCAAATAACCGAATAACATGCACGCGCCGTTGAGCGCGTCGTTTTCCGTGGCGAACACCATCGGTGGACGAATGCCGTTCCAGTCGAACGACGACGTGAGCATGGCCTCCATGAAATCGCCGTTCGGGAAATGGTCCGTCCAATGCCGTTGCCCCTGAAAACCGCCGGCGATGGCGTTGTGGCCGAGTGCTTCCTCGCCGAAACCAAGTTCCGCCAGGCGCGGATTGCCAATCATCAGGTCACGCGCAATCATCGTCATCTTCACGATCGTCTCCCATTCCCAATCCTTGCGCGCAGTGTCGTGCTGCAATTTCGGCGGATTCCAGTCTTTGCCTTCCTTGCAATTCGCCCGCGTCCAGGCGCAGGCGCGTCTGAATTCGCGCTCGTCATAAATTTTTTCCTCAATGCGGCGGACAAATTCCGTCATGTCCACGCACTCGACGCGCATGCCGAGGAAGCTTTCAAAAAAGGATTGTTCGACAATTGAACCGGCAATGCCCATCGAAACGCCGCCGAGCGACAAATAACTTTTGCCGCGCATGATGGCGGCGGCAAGACCGGCACGGGCAAAGCGCAGCAGTTTTTCCCGAACGTCGGCTGGGATGCTGGTGTCGCCGCCGTCCTGCACGTCGCGCCCGTAAATGCTGAACGCCGGCAGACCTTTCTGGTTGTGACCGGCGAGCACGGCGGCGAGGTAAACCGCCCCGGGACGTTCCGTGCCGTTGAAACCCCACACCGCCTTCGGGATCAGCGGGTCCATGTCCATGGTTTCACTGCCATAGCACCAGCACGGTGTGACGGTGAGCGACAAACCCACGCCTTCGCGCTGGAATTTTTCCGCGCAGGCGGCGGCTTCGGCGACGCCACCGATGCAGGAATCGGCAATGATACATTGAACAGGCCTGCCGTTCGGATAACGCAGGTTGGCGGACAAAAATTTCGCGGCGTTTTTGGCCATGCCCATGACCTGTTTTTCGAGCGATTCGCGGACGCCCCTGCGTCGGCCGTCAATGGCGGGCCGGATGCCGATTTTGGGAAACGAACCGATGAGTGGAAATGGATTTTTCATAACATGATGATTGGCAGTTTTGCAAGCGGCACAATGCCTGTCACTGATTTTTTTTCAAAGCCGGTTGAACTATTTATAGCCGGCCCGGGTCAAGAAATGCTAAATGCGGGACTCGAAACCAATCGCGAAAGAAGCGGAACATGCGAAAGATGCGTTTGGTGCCTGCCGCGTCGAAGCCTTGGCGAAGGCTGGTCCACGCTTTTGCCGCGGCGAAGCAGTTTGCGAAGCCTGGGTCAGCGTGTCCGTTCGGTTCGTTCGGTGTACACGCTTCAGCGTGCCCAAACATAAACTCACACCCTGAAAGGTTCAGAAGAAAAGGCCCAACGGATCGTGAGCGAGGAGATGAGGCGGTTGGGGTGGCGGGAAGCGGACTTGGAGCGGCATCGGAAAGGGGCCCGGCGGAAGGTGAAGATCGCCCGGCGATCGCGGCAGGAGACGACAATGACGTTGAAATGGATGGCGGACCGGTTAAAAATGGGGACATGGACTCACGTGGCCAACCGGCTTTACCACCTGAAGAAATGAACTTGTGTCAATACTCGGGACCCGTTTAAGTGATGCAGCGCATGGCGTTGTGGAAGGACAGGCCGAGCACCTGGATGTGGAAGTCAATTACTGCAACCTTCAGGTGGCGAAATGGTAAAATCATTTCACTGTTCCGCCGGTTTCACCGGCCGGTCCATTCTGAAATCCTGCCGGGGAAAATCCAGGCGGTAAAACCGGACTGCCATCGGCGATTGATAGCAAATCGTTGAACGGGATCGGGTATCGGCCGAGACGGTCATGGACATCACTTCCCGACCGGCCAGATCGCGTTGCCCGTCCGCCGAGGCAAGCGCAGCAAAAGCCCGGTTGTCGCCGATCACCGGCGACAACAAGAATCCGCCACGGGCCATGGCGGGAATCAGGCGGAAGTCTTGTTGCCCGTGATCCCGCAGGGACACGGTCAGCATCAACACCGGCGGTTTGTAGAGTGTCGAGACCACGGTTCCCGCCAGGGATTTTTTAATCTCGATTTCAACCCAGACCGGGCCGTTGGTCGCGGCAGGCAACGTGACTGGTTCGCCAAAGCGGGCTGATGTGTTCTGGAGCGGGATCAGGTGAAATTCGCGCGCCGCCGCCGCCCGCGACAGCAGCAAGAATGTCCTCTTGTCATCCGACGCGCCCTTGAGGTCGTAAAGCGTCAGCAATTCCGGCCAGGAGCGGCCGTCGTCCAGCGAAGGAAACCTGTCGTCAATCGGCTGTATCGCAAACAAGATATTGCTGGCGGCGCGCGCTGTCCGCAGGTGGGCGGCGTTTATTTCCGCCAGTTCCGGCGTATAGGCAGAATAACTTTGTATGACCGGCCGCGGTTGATATGGCAACGTATGCGCAAACAGGATGGTTTGATCATAGGAATAAAGGTCGGCATCGCCTTCGATTGGCGGCAATGGGTGGGCCTTTCGTTCGCTCGCAAGATTTTTTTCATAATTACTCCGCAGATACCCGGTATAAGGACCGGCAACCGGAGCGAGCAGGTTGTAGATGCTGAATGTCCCGGCGAGTTGTTTCCATAGCCCGTCGCCCGGAAGCCAGCAGTTGAACACGGATGAAGCAAACAGCATGGAGGCAATCACCAGGCATGAAGCCGCACCAGCCGCGCGTTTTTTTCCTGGGCAGGCCACCGCGAGACACACCAGCGAGATGAGCACCAGCGCCATTGCCGAGGTGATCTCGTGCCGGTCATTTCGGACATAACCCAGTTTGAAAACGATGAATAAAATTGTCCCAAGTCCCGCCAAAGGCAGCGCCCCTAAGAACCGGTGCCGCGCCCAGGCAACCCGTCCGGTCAACGCGCACAGTAGCACGGCGATCAGCAGGAAACAGACGGCATCGCGGGCTTCCGTTTTGCCGGTCAGCATCATCGCTTCCGTGTAACCGCCGGTGATCCGCCAGGAGTTGCACAAAAACGGCCCCAATGAACTTAAATGTTGTCCGGCCGCGACCCAGAAGCACACGAGGCTCGCCACCCACAACGGCACGATCCACGGAAAACGCCGGTGGCGGAAAATGTTGTCCGCCGCAATGACGGCAACCACCATCACGCTTTCCATCAGGCCGGTGAACTTGACCAGGCTCAACCATCCCAGTGACACCGCCAGCAAAGCTTGGATCGGCGTGAACACGCATTCCTCCACAAAAAAATGCAGGAACAACAACAGCACGCCCCAGGCGACCAACCGGGCGTTGAAATCATCCCCCGCCGGTATGCTGGCTGCCGCAGTGAATCCGACCAGCCAAAGCCCGGCCACCAGCCGGTTGTCCGAAAGGTGGCATGCCAGCCGCCAGCCCGCGCATAAAAAAACGAGCGACAGAATTATCCATGCGATCACGGAAACCGGATACGTCGGAGGGTAATAGCCTCTGGCAAGAAATCCCCAGGGACCGTAGGTAAAAATAATGTCCTGGCCGAACTGCCAATGCCGGCTGAAGGCCACATGCAGAACCTGCGCCCAAGCGTTTTCAATTTCATCAATGATCGGGTAATCATCAACTGAACTGCAGGGGACAAACCGGGAAAACACGTAAAGAAACATGCCGGCCACGGCCAATCCGCGAACCACTGTCATCCAACGAATATTTTTCATGGGAATTCACAACGATCCGTACACGCGGTTTCGATCCGAAACGAGCATGCAATGGAATTCATACCGCGACAAGGAAACTCGGAATCGTCGTGATTCCGGGGCGGGAGAAATACGCAACGCGTGAATGGAACCATAAATTCTGACTTCGTAGCAGCTGATAAACGGGTCACCCATTAGCGTGAACGGTCAATAGCGAAAAAGCGTCCCCGACAAACAGCCTTTTTCTTAAAAGCTGTTTTTCTTTCTGGCCGGCGGGGCGCATCTGGCAACAGAGGGAACGGAGAAACAAACCAGATTCTGCCTGACAGCAGGCTGCGGTTAAAAACTCCACATCTTGGTGTCCTCGGACGACCGGCAGACCGTCTCTGCCAATGGCAAATCCGGCGCTGGCCAAAACCCGCCGATTTGATACTGTGGCCGTGATGTTCAGTCTTTTTGCCAGCAAACGTGTGACCGAAGCGCTCGCCGAGCTGGGCGGGATCACTTTGCTGGCCCGGGAGGCGGTTTTGTCGCTGCTCAAGGGGAGGGCCTCGTGGCGCGATTTGCTCTACCAGATTTATTTCATCGGCGTGAAATCGCAGTCGGTTGTGCTCATCACCGGCGCGTTCACCGGCATGGTGCTGGCCGCGCAGACTTATATCCAGTTTCACAAAGTCAAAATGGACACGGCCACGCTCGCGGTCGTGGGCGTTTCGATGTGCAGTGAACTCGGCCCGGTGTTGACGGCGTTGATGGTCGCCGGCTGCGTCGGCGCGGCGATGGCCGCCGAAATCGGCACGATGCGCGTGACGGAGCAGATTGACGCGCTCCGGGCGCTGGCCACGCATCCGGTGGATTACCTGGTCGTGCCCCGGCTGATAGCGGCGCACATTGCGCTGCCGCTGCTCACGGTGGAAGCCATCTTCATCGGCATCCTGGGAGGCTATTTCGTGAGCGTGAACTTGCTCGACATCGAGCCGACCTATCTCTTGGCGAACATGCTCAAATACACGCACCAGGCGGACCTGGTCATCGGCCTGATCAAGGCATTCATTTACGGCGGCGTCATCGCGCTCATCGGCTGTTACAAGGGCATGACGTGCCGGCTGGGCGCAGAAGGCGTCGGGCAGGCCACCACGGAGGCGGTTGTTTACGCCTCCATCACCATCCTGATCGCGAACTTTTTTCTCACGCTGGTCATGAGCAAACTGGTGGGTATGTTATGATTGAAGTCCGGGATTTGACAAAAAGCTTCGGCGCGCAACTGGTCCTCGACAGCACCGCCTTTAAGATTGAAAATGGCGAATCCGTCGCCATCATCGGTCGCAGCGGCAGCGGCAAAAGCGTCCTGCTCAAGCACCTCATCGGCCTGCTACAGCCGGACGCGGGCGAGGTCTTGATTGACGGCGAAAACATCGTGCCGATGAACGAACGCCAGTTGCTGCGCCTGCGCCGGAAATTCGGCATGTTGTTCCAAGGCGCGGCGTTGTTTGATTCAATGACGGTCGCGGAAAATGTGGCGTTCGGGTTGCGCCGGTATGAACATTTGACCGAGGAGGAAATCGGCCAGCGCGTGGCCGGAGCGCTCAAAACGGTTGATTTACCCGGCACGGAAAACAAAAAGCCGGCCGAACTGTCGGGCGGCATGCGCAAGCGTGTGGGACTGGCGCGCGCAATCATTTACGAACCGCAGATCGTGCTTTATGATGAACCGACGACCGGCCTAGACCCGATTGTGTCCGACAGCATTGACCAGTTGATGGTGCGTGTGCGCGACCAACTGAAAGTGACGACAGTGGTGGTCACGCACGACATGCGCACGGCGCGGCGTATCGGCCAGCGCGTGCTGATGTTGCACGACAAAAAGATTTACGCGAGCGGCACGGCGGACGAAATTTTTGCCTCGCAAGACCCGGTGGTGCGACAATTCATTGACGGCGTCGCCGATCCGAAGGAAAATTTGCCTTGAGTCATGGATAAATCGCGATTGGAAACCAAAGTCGGTCTGTTTGTGTTCATCGGGCTGGCGCTGCTGGCGGCATTGCTGATCTATTTCAGCAAAGGCACGAGCCTGTTCCACGGCACCTACGAATTGCGCCTGCACGCGGGCAACGTTGGCGGCCTGAAGCAACGCGCGGGCGTTTTGCTCGCCGGCGTGCAGGTCGGCAGCGTCTCCGACATCAAACTCGCCAATGACGGCAAAAGCGTGACGATTCTCCTGAACATTTACAAAGAAAACAAAATTTACCACGACGCGCGTTTCGTCATCGAGCAATCCGGCTTTCTCGGTGACCAATACGTCTCCATCATTCCCACAACGAATTCGCCGCCCTTGCTACAGGACGGCGCGGACGTCGTCTGTCAGGAGCCGTTTAATTTGCAGGAAGTCGCGCGCTCGACATCCGGGTTTATCAAGCGCATTGATGAAACCGTCAAAAAACTCGACGACTCGATCACAGATTTGCGACGCGTCGTGCTAAACGAAAAGACGCTCACCAATTTTTCCGTGGCCGTGAACAATATGCGCACGTTTTCCGAACAGGCGATAAACACGGTGAACGACATCAACGCGATCATCGCCACCAACGGTTCGCAGGCCAGCCTCGCCGTCAGCAACATCGTTTTCTTTTCACAGGAGTTGATGCGCCTGGCCAATTCCGCTGAAGGCGTGCTGGCAACCAACAGCGCAGGAATCACCACCGCGGTGAAAAACATTGAATCTTCGACCGAAATATTGAAAAGTTTGTTGAGCGACGTCCAATCTGGTAAAGGTCTTGCTGGAACCATGCTCCAGAACGAACAACTGGCCACCAACGTGCAAGCCATCGCGAACAACCTCGCCATTGCATCGAGCAATTTGAACCGGCTCGGTTTATGGGGTTTGCTCTGGCACCACGAACTGGTGCGCATCCCGCCGGGCGGGACACCGGCCACCAATACCCATCACTGAACCATGACTCCACTCTGGGCCATCCGGATTTTGTTTCTCGGTCTCTGCACGACGGGCGGTTACGCCATCAGCCAGGTGCGCCCGGAATTTACCGGGCTAAGTCATAGCGGCTTGATCGGCATGATGATGGGCTTCGGTTTTGGCGGGTGGATGGTTGCCGTGGACGAAATGCTCAAGGGTTTTTCGCTCCGCGCGTTTTCGGCCACGACGTTCGGTCTGTTGCTCGGCACCGTCGTTGCGCTGCTGGTGGATCGCTCCGGCCTTTTTGAAAATGCCGAAGAAAAAGTCCGCTGGCTCATCCGGCTCGGACTGTTCCTGGGCTTCGGCTACATCGGCATCATCCTCGCCATGCGCAGCAACAAGGAGGATTTTTCACTGATCATTCCCTATGTCCGTTTTGCGCCGCAAAACAAGCCGGACAATTTGTTGCTGCTCGACACCAGCGTCATCATTGACGGGCGCATCGCCGATTTGATTGAAATCCACTTTCTGGAGGGCCTGATCGTCGTGCCGCGTTTTGTGTTGAAGGAAATCCAGCAGATTGCCGATTCCTCCGACCCCATCAAACGCGCCCGCGGCCGCCGCGGACTGGAAATGCTCAACCGCCTTCAGCGCAACACGCACACGGAAGTCCGCATTCACGATGGCGATTTTCCCGAAGAACATGAAGTGGACACCAAACTTATCCACCTCGCGCACAACCTCAATGCCCGGCTTTACACCAACGATTACAACCTGGCCAGGATCGCCGAGTTGCAAAAGATCAGCTACGTGAATCTCCATGAGGTCGCCAAATGCCTCAAAGTGATTTTGCTCCCCGGCGAAACACTGCAACTGAAAATCGTACGTGAAGGCAAGGACAAGGGACAGGGTCTCGGCTATCTGCCCGACGGCACCATGGTCGTCGTCAACAACGGCCAGTCGCACATCGGCCAGCAGGTCGAAGTCCAGGTCCAGACCCTCCTGCAAACCGGCGCGGGGGTCATCGTTTTTGCGGAAATAAAAGTGCCGTCCCTCTAAAAACCATTTTGCGCCATGCAACTGGTCACCATTTCCAAAGAGTTGAACGATACGGATGCCCAAATGAAACGTTCCCAGCTTGAAGCGGCTGGATTTCATCCCGTCATCACGAACGGAGGCACTGCTCTCTGGTTGGGAACCGCCATCACCATCGGTGGCATCCTGCTGCAAGTCCCCGAATCCGAGGCCGCCGACGCGAAGGAATTTCTCAACGCACCGCCCGCGCCCGCCGAATGATGCCACTTCCCATCAAAGGTAGGGCGGCGCTGCCGCGCCGCCGGACATTGAAGGCCACGCACCAATGCGGCCCTGCCGGACGCGCAAAGTGTTCCAATCCTCACCGGCCATTGCCATGATTCCCGCAAAATTAAAACTTCTGCGCCGGCTCAAAAACATTCTTCCGGCCGGCGAAATCATTTTTGACCCGCAAACCCTGGCCAATTACGCCGGCGACAAATGGTTTGCTTCGCATCAGCCGGACGCCCTCGCCCTGCCCCGCTCCACCAAATCCGTCTCGGCGATTCTGCGCTTTGCGAACCAGCATAGAATACCTGTTACCCCGCGCGGCGCGGGCCACGGCTACGTCGGCGGCTGCGTGCCCGTGCGTGGCGGCATCGTGCTTTCGCTCGAACGGATGAACCGCATCAAAGACATCAACGCCGCCGATTTCGCCGCCGTCGTTGAGCCGGGCGTGAACACGAAACATTTGCAGGAAACGGTCGAGAAGCGCGGCCTCTTTTATCCGCCCGACCCCGCCAGCCGCGCGGACAACTTCATCGGCGGCAACATCGCCACCAACGCCGGCGGCCCGCGTTGTCTGAAATACGGCGTCACCCGCGATTACGTCCTCGGTCTTGAAGTCGTCCTCGCCGACGGCACAATTCAACGCCTCGGCGGACGCACCCACAAAAACAAGACCGGTTTCGACCTTCATCGCCTGTTTGTCGGCTCCGAAGGTTTGCTCGGCGTGGTCACCGAAGCCACGCTGAAGCTGCTACCGCTCCCGCCGTTCCGTGCGAATCTCGCTGTCGGCTTCGGTTCCATGTCCGCCGCCGTGCGGACGTTGCACGCGATTTTACACGCCGGTTTCCTGCCCTGTGCGCTGGAACTGGCCGATGAATTCACGCTCGCTGCCGCCTATAAACGCACCAAAAGCGAACGTCTGCGCGGTTGCCGCGCCCATCTCATCGTCGAATTGGATGGTCAGAAAAATTCCGTCCGCGCTGAGATCAAGGAATTGGAGCAAATCATCCGCCGACAGAAACCGTTGTTTGTCGAACGCGGCCTCGGCACCGCCCAATGTGAAGCCGTCTGGGAGATCCGCCGCGAATTTTCCTATGCCCTCCGCGATACCGGCCTGACCAAACTTAACGAAGACATCGTCGTGCCGCGCAGCCGGTTGGAAGACCTGTTCAAGTTTGCTGCTCGGCTCCAGAAGAAACACGGCCTGCCCGTCGCGTGTTTCGGCCACGCTGGCGATGGCAATATCCACACCAACGTGATGGTGGACCTGAACCAGCCGCGCGCCAAACAACGCGCCGAAGCCGCTCTCGATGAACTCTTCGCCCAAGTCATTTCCTGGGGCGGCGCCATCAGCGGCGAACACGGCATCGGCCTGGCCAAAAAACGCTGGTGGCCGCTGGCGGTTTCAAAGGAAGTGCGCGAACTCCATCGTGTCGTGAAACACGCCCTCGACCCAAAAGGCATCCTGAATCCCGGCAAGTTTATTTAGGGGAGCGCACGCGCCCCGCGTGCCGTTTCCTGCGCCTCGCTGGAAACATCTGTTGTTACGGAAGGCAAACCGCCAAAGACGCCAAAGACGCGAAGAAGTTTGCCACGACTTGCGCCGCTTGGGAAGCGGTGAAAGCGGTGAAAGGAATTTGTGAAGCAAAGGCCCGCGAGGGCCGAGCAAGCGGGCGCGAGCGAGTCCATTGCACGAATTAGCGCAAATTTGCCTCGACACTCTACTTCTTGTCGCGTCGTAACTACTTGCCGCGAGGATTTTGGAGTGCGGTGGCAGAGCGCAGCGGCGACACCGCTTTGGAACGCCGACCAACGCTGTAAAAGCGGCGTGGCGCTTCGCTTCCCGCCGTAGTCCAAAAAGATTTGGTTGCGGCGTCAGCCGCGCTGCGCCTTTGCGCCTCTCGCTCGCGCGTCAGCGGAGTTGCGTTAAAATTTTATCACGGGTGCGAGGTCAAATCCGGATACGGGACGAATTTCAGCGCGGTGATCGTCAAATCCGCCACCACCGCTTCACTGTCTTTTCCAAAAGCCATCACGAGTTCTTTGGTGCGGGCCAGACCCGGCGTGGCCGGGAGGGGAACACGGATTTCCGTTTCCCTGCTTTCCGTCGCGCTGAACCGCACGAATATCTGGTTGGGAAAGTGTGGTTCGGCATAAGGGCCGCCTTGAACTTTGTTCAGCGTGATGACCGCGTGTTCGATTGGCGCTGAGGCGCGGTAACGGATGATCAACTTGCCATCGGCGAGGTTGATGCCTTCGGCTTGCGGCACCGTCAACGTGACGCGACCATTTCGCAGCGGACGACCTTCGATGTGAAACGAATTTTCGTCACGAGAAAAATTGATCGGGCTGCCGTCGCTGGTCCAAGGAACGATTTGCGTTTCCTTCGACAGGAAATCCACGGCGTTACCGGGCGCGTACCACGCGAGCAGGTTGTCGCGCAATCCCTTGAATTCGAGATAGCGTCGCATGTTGTCCGGCGCGCTGCCGATGCCGCCGAGGATGAGCGCGAGCGTGTGTGCGGTGGTTTGGTATTTGATGGCAGTGCGGCGCCTGGTGTCGAAACCTTCCCACGGCCCGTGTTTCGTAAAGAGACGTGAAATTGCCGGCCAGTTCATCTCCAGAAAGCGCTCAATCTTGTCCGGCGCGATTTGGCTGGCGACGCCCAAAGTGTAAAGCGACGGGGCGTTTGTGATGCGCGGTTCCTCGGCGATGACGATGTCCGGTATGCCAATTCGGCCCGTGTATTCGACGCCCTGACCGCTGTAGGCTTCCGACAGTAACCCGGGCAGCTTGTTGCGGGTGGCGAAATCCAGTTCGATGTCCACCGTGTCCTCCAGGATTTTGCGCCAGCCGGCATTCTCCAGTTCCTGCATGAACAGGGTCAGGCCGGACGATTGAAACGCCGAACCTTCCCACGTGGCCAGCGTGTAAATGTCATCGCCGGCCTGAGTGCGAAACGGCTTGATCATGAATCCCGCGTTGGCGACGGTCGCCGCCGGGAAACCATGCCGCAACGCGACGAACATCAACGGGCCGCGAAATTCGTTCACCAGATAATTCATGTGCCCAACGACGTAGTTGCCGGCGGCGTCTTCCCAGCCAAACAAACGATCCCGCGTGGCGTCCCAGCCGAAAACGAACGTGCCGGTCTTCGCATCGAACAGATGCGCGTAGCCCGCCTTCTGGTTCTCCAGGAAAAGTTCCATCTCGATTCTCAACGCGCCGATGGCGGGGTCATCCCGTATTTCCGGGCGGAGCAACGCGCCCATTGCCTTGGCCACGGACGCCGAGAGGTTGGCGTTGTCGCCGAAAACGATCTGCACCACCCGCCAGTCCAACAGCGCCATGATCTGCGCCTTGACCGTCTCGTCCGCGAAGGGCGCCAACGGCCCGTCAAAATATTTCGCTCCGTATTGGCCGCGCCGTTTGATGTCCGCTTCGCGGTCGTCGTGGCGGGGAACAATCCAGCCTTTTTCGCGCAGCGCCTTCCAGATGGCAGCGGCCGTTTCCTCCCCGAACGCGTCAATGCATTTCTGTTTCTCGATGATTTCCGAAAGCGGCGGCATGCGTTGCGAGTTGTCCAAGCCAATGAAATTCACCAACAGACCTTCGGCGCTGACCCGCGGGTCTTGCTGGTCGTGGCGCAGACTCCCGACAATCTGGATGAGTCGCGTCTTCGCCTCGTCCCGTGACACGCAGGGATTGTCCGCGTAACCGGCGGCGATGTTGGCCATCAACTCCAGCCACTCGCCGATGGCGGTCAACTGCGTGAACGAGCGCAGGTAAAGGCCCTTCGCCGGCACTTGATTCCAGCCTTCGAACGGATAACCGGACGCCGGATCAGTCATGGCGTTGGCGGAGCCGGCATAGAGCAATGCGTTCTCCAGCAGCAACCGCGTGTGCGTGTGCGATGGATTGACGTTGGGAAAATTGAATGCTGTTGTTGGCTGGCGCGGCACCGTCCGGCAGCCCGTCAGAAACACGAGCAATAATAGAGAAGCGCATTTTGACACTGCCCCCACGGTAGGGCGTCGCTGCCGCGACGCCCAAACTGCCGCAAAAACGAGCGAAGCGATGTTTTTGCTTGTCCGGTCGCTGACACCTCTCCGCTCGCCGACACTACGATCAAGGCAAAGCAGCAGCTTTGCCCTACCAGAATCGGGGGCAGAGTTAAGATGCGTCCGCACAAGCGCCGGCAGCAGCATGGCGGCGATGGAATTTATCTTTCGAAAAAAAATGTTCATGCCGTTTGGGCGGCAGTCCGTGCCGCCAAGCAATGTCCTCATTTGCCCCAGCTGGGCGCAATTCTTTTTTGAGAAATGATTGCCGCCTCTCCCCCGACATGTCGAGACTCGCGGTCGAGGTTGGAGCTTCGTCCAGATGGTGCGCAACGCCGAATCATGTTCCAGCAACGTCTTGTCAATTTCCGCCAGCCGTTTGAGAATCGCCGCGTTGGCCGCCAGTTGCTCGCGCATCTGCATGAACGCCCGCACCACAAACACGCTCATCGCCACGGCTTCGGGACTGTTCAACACCGTCGCCGCCATGATGGGCCGTGTTCAGTGAAAGCTCAGGGACGATAGGTAGCGCCCCGATGCTTTTTGGAACTGGTCACAAATTGTGACCAGTTCGGATTATTTTCAGGGACTTGAGCGGAACTCCTCGCAATTTGCGATGAGTTCGCCACATCTTCCTGTTTGGCAACATCTTGCACTTTTGAAATCGCTGGTTTCGACTTCAAGTCGGCGAACTCGGCGGCAGTAAGTTGAAACGCAAAATCATCGGGAAATCGCTGCCGGTTGCGTTTGAACGCTTCGTTGAAACGATATGTTGGTATGAGGATTTTGGACTGCGGTGGCAGAGCGCAGCGGCGACACCGCTTTTCGACTGCGGACAGAGCTTCCAAAGCGGCGTGGCGCTTCGCTTCCCGCCGCAGTCCAAAAAGATTTGGTTGCGGCTTCGCCGCGCTGTGTCCCTTTGCGCCTTGGCGTCTTTGCGTTAAAACCCGACTGCATCGTAATGGCTTCATCCGATTCCGGCGTGACGAGTCCGCCTTTGCGCAGTTCTCAAATCAGGATACTTCCCGCTGCAAGCGCACAATTTTCAAGTCGCCGCGTGGAAGCGTCAGGTCGTTCGGCAACACCACGCGATTGTTGACCAGCGCCGCGCCAATCACGCCTTCGCAACTTTGCCGCAGCATCCAGCCGGCGGCGCCGGTGTAGCCGTTCCAAATCATGCGGCCCGGCTCAAAGTTTGTGAGCAAGTCCGCTGCCTGCTGGTTCGGTTGACCGCCGTAAATTTCAATTTTATCAGGCGTGACGTGCGAAACCGGCGCGATTTTTCGCCATAGGCGGATCGTGGCGTCGCGGTAAAGTTGCGCCGTCGGAAGATCGCCGTCCGCCGCGAACTGCCCGGCGAGCAGACGCGCGGCACCGATCAACCACTGGACGCCGTGGCAATACATGCCGTTCTCCCGCACTCCTTCCGGATAGTGACAGCTCCGGCCCAGATACGGCTTGGATTTCTCGCGCAACGCCGGCCAGCCCAGCAGGATGACGTTGTCGCGTTCGAGGACGCGCAAGGCGGTGTCGAACATGATGCGACCGCGCTCGCGGTTGATGCCGGACATCACAGCCCATGCGGCGGTCAGCGCGTCAATCTCCCAGACGCCGCTGTCCTTCACACCGATTTCCGTGCCGTCGTCGTGAATCGCGCGCAAATAGCGGTCGCCGCGCCACACATTTTCGATGGCGGCTTTCAACTCGTTCAGCCGCCCGCAATAAAATTGCCGGCGCGCGGCGCCTTTGCGCTTTTCAATCACGTCGAGGAGATTTTCCAAAGTGTAATGGAGGAAGAAACCGAGCCAGACGCTTTCGCCGCGGCCTTCGCTGCCGATTGCGTCCAGCCCGTCGTTCCAATCGCCCGTGCCGATCAGCGGCAGGCCGTGCGCGCCGAAACGTTTTTCCAGAACAAGATCAACGGCGCGCAGCACGTGATCGCAGAGCGTCTCCGCGCGCGGCGAGACATGCGCGAACAGCCCCATCCCGTGCCGGCCTTCGGGCAACGGCGGCAGCGGCGTTTCCGCTTCGAGATACGGCAGCGTCTCGTCGAGAATGGATTCGTCGCCGGTCATGCGCACGTATTCGGCGGTCGCCCAGCCGAGCCAGAGCAGGTTGTCGGAAGCGTGCGTGCGCGCGCCCAGACCCGTACCGCCATTCTGCTGGAGGAAGAACCAATGCAACACGTCGCCCTCGACGAACTGCTGTCGTGCGTGCAGTAAAATCTGCCGCCGCGCCAGAGTCGGGTCCACCCAGATCAAATTGACCGCGTCCTGCAGTTGGTCGCGAAAACCAAACGCGCCGCTCGACTGGTAAAAACCTTTACGCGCCCAGAGGCGTTCCGCGAGCGCCTGGTATTTCAGCCAGTTCAGGCAGTGGTCAAATGCCGGGTCGGTGGTTTCAACCTGCAAGGTTCGCATCAGGTTGAGCCACCAGGCACGGGTGGTGGCCAGCTTCGCTTGCGCGGCTTCCACCGTCCGGCAGCGCCGCACAACCGCCGCCGCCTGTTCGCGCGTGTCGCTTTGGCCGAGCAGAACCGAGATCGTGCGCGACGCGCCGGCGGGAATTTCCAGCGTGACGAGAAAACTGGCGATGGCCGCCGCGTCAACGGTCGGCCCGGCCCAAGGTTCGCCAGTCTCCACCATTACGGGATGGGCCGGTGAACGTCCCTGGCCGAGGAAACAGCCGCGCCGCGTTTCGATTTTTTCCGGCGTCACGGAAATCGCCGCGAACGCCGGGCCGGAGCGGAAGGTGTTGCGCGGGTTGACGAAATAAATGGCGGCGTTCGCCACGTCCGTTTTAATTTCCAACGGCCCGGAGTTTTCCGGATGGTCGGCCAGCGCGATGCGGAAACACGGCGCGAACCGGATTTTCTTCGGTGTCATGCCGTCGTTGCGAATGGTGAGAAGATAAAAGCCCGCCGGTTCGTCGGGCGGCACGAACGCCGTCAGTTCCGTGGAAAGTTTGCCGCGCTTCATGCGGAACGTCGCCGTGCCGTCCACGCCAAAATCTGTTTCGTATCCGGCTTCGGCGTCGCGCAATGGCAGATAAGTGGGTGAGAGCCAACACCGCTCACCGACGTCGTAGAGGTAAAAGATTTCCGACGGCAGTTCGTCCGTCACCGTGTCGGCCCAATCGGTCGTGAGCCGGTTCTGCTGCGCGTTCAGGCTGGCCGAGGTGTGCAGCCCGCGATTGGTCACGCAAAGGACGTGGCCGAGCGCGTTCGCCATCGTGTGATCGAACGGGCGCGGCGTGAACGGCGTGCGGACACGGAGCGTGCTGCCGCCATCGCCGAATTCAAAATACGGCTGCGGCGTGCCGGGCGGAATTTCGCCGTGGCCGATGCGTGGTTGCCGTGCTGGAGATTTTTCGGCCAGCGCGCTGGAATCAGTCTGAATTTTCAAATGGCGCGAAATCCATTCCGCTGCCTGCCGCCGATTTTCGGCGCAACCCATGAGGAGACGCAACTTGCCGGTCGCGCCGGGTGCCAGCGAAACGTTCAGCAGCAAACTGCCGATGGCATCAAAGCTCGGACACGGCCCGGTGTTGCACGGCTTCTCAAACGCGAGCGTTTCCAGAGCGCGCGGTTTCCAGACGTTGCCCGCGCGACCGATGAAATCCACGCGCGCCTGCAAAAATCCTTCCGGCGGCGTTTCCGTCGCCAGCAAACCGATTTGTTTGGTGTCCTGATGCGCCGCGATCAACGCATTCAGGCTGGCGTCATAATTCACTTCGTGGAACAGGCGGTTGTATTGTGTGTGGTTGCGGTCCGCCTGCGGCGAATTCAACACCCATTCCAAATACGGCACGACTTTGAGGTCACGCGTACGCGAACCGAGATTTGTCACGGTGATTTCCCAAAGCTCCACGGCGTCGGAATCGGACGGCAGCGTGATGCGCACAACCGTTTGGATTTCGTTGACCGTCTGTGTCAGAACGAGAACCGACTCATTCTGTTCGACCGTGGCGGGCGGCGCGATTTCTGCCGGGAAATTGCCGATGACCGGCCACGACTTTGGCTGCCCGGCCTGCGCCACATCGGCCACGAACAACGCGCGACCAGCAGGCTCAAGGCGGTCGTAGGCGCGGCGGGTGAGGTCGTATCCGCTTTTCGCCAGCGTGCTGGTGATTTCGCCGCTGGATTTCCACTCGACGGCATACGCGTGGTTGCCCAGCCGGAAACTTGTTTGCCGGCCTTTCGTGGAGCGTGAACGCAAAGCGCGGACACCAAAGGAAACAAATCCGACGGCCAGCACTGCCGCGATTCCCGCCAGCGCCATTTGCAGCGCCGAAAATTTTCCCAGTGTTTCTGCCAGGCCGCCGCCGGATGCCTGCTGGATGGCTTCGGATTGCGACCACGCCCAGTCCCAATCCTTTCCCCTCGGAATAAAAAACGGAATCAGCAGCGGCGCCCAAGTGGTGAAGCGTTTGACGCCTTCGGGAATGCAGCGCGCTGTGGCCGCGACCGGACCGATGAAGCGCGCGAAACGTTCGTCGAGCCGGTCCATGCCGATGAAACTCAGGTTGACGAGCGTGGCAACACGCAGACCCATGTGATCGAGCCAGATCAAAATGCGGAAGAAATCGTAAGCGAGAAGCCACATGAACACCTTCAGACTCCACGCCTGGAAGCTCGCAGTGTCTGACGTGGCATCTTTGAAAATGCAGAAAACGGTGTGAACCGCGCCGTCCTGATTATACCAGGTCGGCACGGACATTTGTTTGAGGAAGGTGAAAATGACCGGTGCCATCCACAATCCCCAGCGCAGGACTTGAATCGTGTTTTCGGTCAGTTCGGCAACGCCCTGGCGGGAAAACATCCGCCGGATCGGCGCGATGTCGCGTTGGAACAGCGCGGTGAGGAATGCGCGGTTGATGGCGAACAGCCACGCCGCCACACCCCAGCCGATCACGCCTTTCAACGCTTCGTTGAAGAGCAGTTTCGCGCCGCCGGCGTAAGTGCCGAGTTGAATGTGCCCCCACTTGCTGAGCAACGGATAAAATTCATCCGCCGCCGGCTTCAGCCCAAAAGTGCTGTAAAGATTGAGCTTGTTGAGCACGACGGGAATTTGCGTGTTGTCGAAATAGAACGCGAACGCGCCGCCGACAAACGCGCCCAGCCCGCCTTCCACCAGATACACGCGCCACGACTTGAGCCCGCCGCAGTTCCTCGTGCCGTAAATTAGATCGCGCAGTGCACTGACGCCGGCATAAGTCAACGCGCCCGCTGCCAGACCGAAAAAGATGCGTTGCGAAGTCGGAAGCGCAGGCAGATTCACGCCCAACGCGACGGCGCAGGCAATTCCAACGACCACGCCGCGCACCATTAGCACCGGCTGGCGGTAGGTACTCAATGCGCGACGAAAAAACGATTGGCTGCCGTCAAAACTTTCGATGATCGCCTTGAACAACGGAAAAGCCAATGCACCCGCAACGGCCAGCAACAGCGCCGGAAAAGTCCGGTAAAAAGTTTGCGCGACCGGCGCATCGGCGACGATGTGGAGCAGTTGCAGGAGCGTCATCAGGACGCCGCTGAAAACCATGCCCTTTTTCATCCCGCTGACGGCGTGCGCTTTCATCGTGGCGCGCGTCGGCGCGCTTCCGCGCATGCCGTCCATGATCATTCCGGTCACCAGAAAAACTTCCGCCCACAGCGCGCCTTGCGAGAGCAACGTGGCAAGAACGGCGACAATCGGTTTCAACGCACCGGGCAATCCGGCCGCGAAATTTCCCGAACCCAAATCCGCCACGCCCGGAGCAACGATGGACGCGGCGGCGGCCAGCAGCAGGCAGAGATGCGCGTTCACGCTGGTCAGCGGGCGGCGGGACGCGGTCAGAGCGAACGCCTGGGTCAGGATCACGTTGAACAAAAACAGCAACAGCGCCCGGCCGATTCCCGCGCCCAAAGCCGGAGAACCTGACAGCAAACCGGCAGTGACGGTGTTGCCCAGTGAACCCGCCAGTTGATCCGACGGCAGTGCGAGCGGCAGTCCCAACGCGAAAGGAATAACCGTGATCGCCGCGCCCGTGATGGCGTCCAGGTGTTTCCTTGAATTCACCAGACGATAAGTGTTGGCGACGTGATAGAGTAGGTAAAAAACCGTGGCGCCAATGGGGCTGAGTTGGATCAGCCCGGAAACGTTTTGCGGCGCCTGCCAGAGCAGCACGTGGCGCGCCGACGCGGCAAGCAGGCCGGTGAACAGAAAATCCCGGACCGCTTCGCCGGGCGTCAAAGCGCGTCCGGTTAAAATGAATTTCAGAATGCCGGCGGCAATCATTCCCGCCATGGCCGGGCTGAGAAAGCCCCAGCCGGCTTGCGGCGAAGTCAAATTACCGGGCGTGTAAACCGCGAGCGCGCCGCCAACAATCAACACGAGCGCGCAACCGAAGCTCAAATCGTGAATCAGCGACCAACGCCCGGGAAAACGCGCTCCGATGGCGGGTTTCTCCTGAAACTGGTTCTTGCCGTGTCCTAGACGCATCATTTGGAAGGTTCTGCGGGCGAGGCAATCATTTGAAAGAATGTGCAGTTCAGGAATAATGCCGTTTTCATTACGGCGCATTGTGGTTCGTCAAAGAATCGAATTCAAACCCATTTCTATTGGAGCGCCGGTCTCCGACCCGGCGAAAAGTCGGGAAACATCGAACAACCAACATCGAACGCTGAACATCGAAGTGTCTATCCATTCGACTTTTGATTCGATGTTCGATGTTGGGCGTTCAATGTCCGATGTTTGTGCCTCACGGTCCCACCATCACCACAAACTCCCCCTTCAAACTCCGTTTCTTCGCAATCGCCAGCAATTCTGCCGGCTTGCCGCGCAGAAATTCCTCGAACTTCTTGGTCAACTCGCGCGCCAGCACTACCTCGCGCTCCGGAAAAACTTCGCTGAGTTCGACGAGCAGCTTTTCGATCCGATACGGCGATTCATAAAGCACCAGCGTGCCGTTGACAGTCTTGAGCGATTCCAGCTTGTTCCGTCGCTGGCCGGATTTGTGCGGCAGAAAACCGATGAAATGAAACTCGTCCGTCGGCAATCCGCTCGCCGTCAGTGCCGCCACCAACGCCCCTAGCACGGACTCGACGCGCAAGCCCGCCGCAATCGCCGCCTTCACCACGCGTTCACCCGGATCGCTGATGCCGGGACTGCCGGCGTCCGTGACCAGCGCGACCTTTTCGCCGCGCCGAAGGCGTTCGATGATTTCCTCGCTGCGTCTGGCTTCGTTGAACTGAAAATAACTGAGCAGCGGTTTGGAGATTCCGAAATGCTTCAACAGCTGCCCGGAGTGCCGCGTATCCTCGGCGGCGACGACGTCGCACTCGCGCAACACTCGCAGTGCGCGCAGCGTGATGTCCTCAAGGTTGCCAATGGGCGTGGCGACGAGGTAAAGCGTCCCGGCTGTGAGCGGCGGCAGTGCGGCGTCCATGCCTTGACTAAAGCAGAAATCGAGCGTGAAGAAAAACTCATTCCAACTTGAACTTGCGTCAAAAATCAACGACAATCTGGCCGGTATGAGTACAATTGAAGCAACAGCGGAAGTTTTTGTGACAGCCTTCAAGTCCTTGAAGCGGCCACAGCGTGAAGCCGTGTTGGAACGGATGCTGACCGACGAAGAACTTTCCGAAGACCTCGCCGATACGTTGGCACTGGAAGCGCGGCGGCATCAGCCACGGCAGCCGTTCCGTCAGGCGTTGAAGGAACTGAAAATCAGCTTGTGATTTCCCGGCTGCCGACGTATATGCAGAAATTCGGCATCAAATAAATCAGATTCAGCAAATGAAAATCATCGGAACAATTTGCAGCCTTTGTCTGACAATGAAATTAGGCAATTCACAGGCGAACTATTCCTGGGTGAAAGGCTTTTGCAGAATCGAAAACAAAACCATGAACTGTGATAGGCTGCAAAGCTTGCAGCTAATCACCTGTTAGGCGACTAGAGCGTTTTTATGACAAAGGATGAGTTCGCCTCTACCGTGCGTGCTGCGAAACGTCGCATGTTGCGGCGTGTTTATATCGCCGTCGCGGTTATGGTCATTTTGATGCTGCCTTTGGTTATCCTCGGCGCGACGGATTCCATCAGCACACAGGCTTTTCAGATTTCTCTAGCCGTTTATTCTTTCGTTTCTGTGTCGGTTGTTATCTACATTCTCCGACGATACGGAAGCCGCGACGTTCTTTGTCCACATTGTCAGAAGCCGTTATGGCGTGCGCCCGATGCTCACAGAGTATTCGCCAGTGGATGTTGCGTGCATTGTGGATATACTTTGATTACGAATGACCAAGTCGCCTAACACCTAGATAGGCTGCGAATTTCTCATCTCCGACAAAATGAAACCCGCCGCAACATTCGCCGTCGTCCTGATCACAGTGCCGGATTGAGAACGCAGCGCCGTAGACGCGAAATCTTTGTAGAACCACGCACCATTAAATTCCCAAGCTCCGTCAGGAGCGACATATTCAGATGATGCCACTCCTGACGGAGCTTGTGTCACAACCGGATTTTGAACTACAAATATGTCGCGCCGCTGGCGCTTTGAAAATTCCAGCACGATGAAACGGGCGCAACTTGCCACTACCACCAACTCCCTCTCCCCGCCTGAGCGGGGAGAGGGCCGGGGAGAGGGGATTTGAATTTAGAAACAATTGACCTCCTCACCCCATCCCTCTCCTCCCTTGGGGGAGGAGAGGGAGAAAAATGGTGGTGGTGTCAAGTTGCGCCCAAATGAAACCCGCCGCAAAATTCGCTGTCGCCCTGGTCAATCTATTAATTTAACATCCAGTTCTTTATTTATGAAAAAACTGCTCCCAATATTGTTTGGATTCGTTCTGGTTGCCTGCCATTCATTTGCGCAAGACGCAAAGCCGCCGGTGCGCCTTGCCATTGTTGGCCTGGCGCATGACCATGCCATGGGATTTATTCCACAATTTCACGGACGGCAGGATGTTCAACTGGCCGGGATTGTGGAGACAAATCAGGTTCTGATTGCGCGTTATTCAAAGCGCTTCGATTTAAGTTCAAATCTGTTTTATCCGAGTCTCGAAGAATTATTTGCCCGGACCAATGTGCAAGCCGTGGCGACATTCACCAGCACCTTCGATCACGCGCGCGTTGTGAAAGCATGCGCCGTGCATGGCGTGGATGTGATGATGGAGAAGCCGCTGGCGGTGAACATGAAGCATGCCCGCGCAATCCAGGCAGCGGCAAAAAAGAGCGGCATTCAAGTCATCGTCAATTATGAAACGAGCTGGTATCCGGGAAATCAGGCCGCCTACACAATGGTTCACGACGAACATCAAATCGGCGGCATCCGCAGAATCGTTTTTCACGACGGTCATGGCGGGCCGAAAGAAATCGGCTGTTCGACCAATTTCCTGGCGTGGCTGACCGATCCGATTCTTAACGGCGGCGGCGCAATCAATGATTTTGGCTGTTACGGCGCGGATCTGGCCACGTGGCTCATGGATGGACAAAAACCCATCTCTGTTTTTGCCGTCGCGCAACACCTCAAGCCGGACGTTTATCCAAAAGTCGAAGACGACGCGACGATTGTGCTGACTTATCCCAAAGCCCAAGTCATTCTTGAACCTTCGTGGAACTGGCCGTTTAACCGCAAAGACATGGAGGTTTATGGGCAAACCGGCACTGTATTTGTGCCGCAGCCAAATTTATTGCGCGTGCAAACCGCAAAAAACCCCAATGAAACTGAAATCGTTCCACCGCCGGTCACCGGTGCAAATGCCGACCCGCTCTCGTATCTTGCCGCAGTCGTCCGAAGGGAAATTAAACCAACCGGGCTTGCATCGCTTGAAGTGAACATGATTGTGGTGGAAATTCTGGACGCGGCGCACGAGTCTGCACGGACGGGAAAGCAAATCAAATTTTGAAAATGACGGTATGAAATCCGCCGCAAAATTCGCCGTCGTATTGGTCACCGCGCCAAATTTGAAAACCGCCCGTGCGCTCGCGCGCGCGGCGTTGCAAGCGCGCCTGATTGCGTGCGCGAACCTCGTTCCAAAAATCGAATCGCATTACTGGTGGCAGGGAAAGATTGAATCCGGCACAGAAGTCTTGTTGATTTTGAAAACCACAAAAACGAAGCTGGCCGCGCTGGAAAAATTGGTTCTCGCCCGACATCCCTACGACACGCCGGAATTTATTGTCCTGCCGTTGAGCGCGGGCAACCAGCGTTATCTTGAGTGGCTGAAATCAAATTGTAGCGGCGCTTGAGCATCGCCATCTTGTCCGGGCACATCTGACACCACCAAGGTGGGGGCGGCTGCCGCGTCGCCCAAACTTCCACCAGAACGAGCGGAGCAATGTTCTTGCGCGCGTATCCCCATGGTTCCGCCAGCATCGCTGCGCTTGCTGGCGGTGAGATTGAGGCAAACCGGCAGGTTTGCCCTACCTTCGTTGGCGGGAGTGTCAAGGTGCGTCGCCATCTTGTCCTGATATTCGGCATGGCGGCGGTCATAGACCGCCACTACAGCAAATGAGATTTTGTTTGAACCCGCGATGGACGGGCGTAAATTCAAGGGGTGAATCAGATGAGCGCAATTCCGCCGGCATTGCTGGCCATGCTTGGGTTCGTGTTTGGCTTGGGCATAATGATGCTCGTTTGGATGATTGCGTTGCACCGCCGGGCGCGCGTGGCGGAGTTCAAAATTCGACAGATGGAAAAATTCCCTTTATTCCAATCGGCGTTTGGATCGCGCCCCACAAGCTGGCTGGCGGTCCGTTCGCTTAATCCCAAAGCCGTTCAAGCCGCGCTGGGCCTGGATCATTTTGTCCCCTGCCCGTGGGCGGAAGGGATGACGGGCGGGCACGGGTTTTTCATCGGTCCGCCGGTGAATGGCTGGATCATTGTCACCGGTTCCGGCCTGCCGAATCCGGGCAGCGACGTGGATGAGTGTTTTTATTTTCTGACTGAACTCAGCCGCAAACTCGGTCATGTGCAATTCTTCCAGGCGGAACGGGTTCTGCATCATCACGCCTGGATGCGCGTGGAAAACGGCGTGGTGACGCGCGCGTATGCGTGGGCGGGCGAAACCGTGTGGAATCAGGGCCGCAAAACCGCCGCCGAGACGGAATTAAGCATGAAATGCTTTGGCTACGGTGAACATCCGGATGCCGCTTCGTGGGCGGCGGCGGAATGGACGGCAACCAACGTCGCAAAAGTCCCGTTGCTGGCGGCGCGCTGGAGTCTCGATCCGGCGCGCATAGACGAACGGTTGCGGAACCACGCCAACGGCGTCGCCGGCGAATCGCCACGACCGGATTGAGCCTTGCGTTTTCTGGCGCTTGAGGCAGATTTTCAAAAAACGGGAAAGGAAGCATGTCATTTAGCATTGAACTTGAACTCCAACGGTTCCCCAAAGTCGTCCAACTCAAGGACGGCACGAAAGCGACATTGCGCCCCCTGCGCCGCGACGATGAAAAGGAATTTCACGGTTTGTTTCTCAGCATCCCCGAACCGGAACGGATGTTCATCAAACATCGCGTCGCGGAAATTGAAACCATCCGTAACTGGTGCCGGAACATTGACTACGGGCGCAATCTGCCGCTGGTCGGGTTGGTTGGCGGCAAAATCGCCGGCGACGCCACGCTGCACCAGCAACTCGGCGGCTGGAAGCGGCATGTCGGCCGCGTCAGCGTGCTCGTTCATCCGGAATTTCGCGAACGCGGTCTGGCGCGGGCGCTCATCAGCGAGATCGTCGAAATCGCGCGGCAGGGCGGCCTGGAAAAGGTCGAGGCGGAATTCATTGGCGAACAGGCAGCGGCCATTAAGATGTTTGCCCTGCTTGGTTTCAGCCAGCTTTTGCGCCTGGAAAACTACGTCAAGGACATGCAGGCTGTCAGCCACGATTACATTTTGATGGGGCTCGAGCTGAAAACCGACGAGGAATATGCCGGCGTGGGCGGATGAAAACAAAGGATGAATGAAGAATGAAGAATGAAGAAACGACTGAATCGCCCGGCTGAAAATTTTCTTCCTTCATCATTCTTCCTTTTGCATTTCCAAAATGGCTCCTGACGTCTGTCCAAACTGCGGCGCAGAAGTGCCGCGCAACGCCAGGGCCTGCCCCGAATGCGGCTCGGATGAGCAAACCGGCTGGTCGGAAACCGCGTATGCCAGCCATCTCGGATTGCCGGATGAAAATTTTGACCACGACGAATTCATAAAAAGGGAATTCGGGCCGGAGCCGGTCAAGCCGCGCGGCATCGGGTGGTTCTGGTGGATGGTCGCATTGCTGGTGGTGGCGGGAATGCTGTTCTTCTGGCTGAGATAATTGGGAACATCAACATCTGTCAGGTGGATTGATTTTATTCGGCTTTGGCCTGCGAAAAGAGGCGGGAAAACCGTGAAATGCTTTTTCTCAACGGGCCACCATAGAAAGATTTCCAGAAGGTATCGTTGAAATCTATATAGAGCAATCGAAGTGGATACTTTGCAGTTTCTGCTGCCGCTAATCTGGCAGCAAAGCGATTTTGTTCCGCAAAGCACAAACGCTCAATCCGAAATCGATCCTCACGGCGATATTTGATCCCCCCAGGCCCGAATAAGGCCGTGCGTGGATTCATGGACCAAGATACAAGCATAGAATGCCGCCATAAGGTCATTATCTGCACCAGGCATCCAGCGGAAGTTGACCACGCATGTCCGAATGCTTGAACAATACATCCCATCCATTCCTTTTCTCAAAATGCAGTTATAAATCCAACGGAAATGCTTGGTGATCCTTGCATAGCGACGGGGATCGTGTTCTCGGACCAACCTGAGCGAATCTTCCATGGTCTGCTGGAATATCAGTTTTTGATGTGGTCGATTGTTAGCCAGAGAAATTCCATCAATGCGAGCTATCTCATTTTGTTGCATTCCCCATAGTTGCATCCGATCTGTAAGTTTGTCGAAGAAACTGAACATACGCGCACCTTCAGCACAGGTATTGTATTTGACCATTGCGGCCTAGCCCGCCCGTTTCGGTCGTGTGAGAGCAGATTACGGTGGCCAGTGCGGTTTGTCCATACGACATGTCACTGCCGGGCCACAAACCTACTCCGCCAACCGCGACGTTTTGGACTGCGGCGGGAAGCGAAGCGCCACGCCGCTTTTGCGGTGGTTATTGGCATTCCAAAAGCGGTGTCGCCGCTGCGCTCTGCCACCGCACTCCAAACAAAAAAGCCCGCTCGGATGAGCGGGCTTTGAAATGTTTCTTCAACTCAAGCCTTGGCCTCGGCCTTTTTGGCTTCGCTGCCTTTGGCCGGTTCCGGTGTTTTGGCCTCGGCACCGGGTGTGGTTTCCTCCGCCGCCGGCGCCGGAGGCGTGAAATCCACCCATTCCAAAATTGCGCGCTGCGCGGCATCGCCCTGCCGCTGGTTCATTTTGACGATGCGCGTGTAACCGCCGTTGCGTTCCTTGAACGCGGGCGCGATGTCTTCAAAAAGGATGCGCAGCACGTCCTCGTTCTGCCGCCATTTCTCGCGTTCGTCCTTCGTCAATTGCACCGTTGGACCATGCGCGTGCAAACGCGCGGCAGCCAGGCGGCGCGATTGAATCGTGGCGTGCTTGCCCAGAGTGACGATTTTTTCCGCAACGGAACGCGCAGCCTTCGCCTTCGCGAGCGTCGTGGTCACGCGCTTGTGTTTGATGAGGCTGCAAACGAGGTTTGCCAGCATCGCGTTGCGGTGCGTGGATGTGCGGCCCAGTTTGGCCGTTCGCTTCAAATGTCGCATAGCTGGTCCTTATTCCGCCTTCGGTTCTTCCTTCGGCGCTTCCAGCAATCCCGGCTCGAAGTTCATGCCGAGGGACAAGCCCAAAGCCGTCAATTTGTCTTTGATTTCGTTCAGCGATTTCTTGCCGAAGTTGCGATACTTGAGCATTTCCTGCTCGGTCTTCATCGCCAACTGGCCGACGCTGGTGATGTTTGCGTTGTTCAGGCAGTTCGCCGCGCGGACGCTCAATTCGATTTCGTTGACGCTCATGTTGAGGAGCTTCTTCATCTTCGACTTCTCCTCGTCCTGCTTGTCGGCGGCTTCCTCGAATTCGACCGCGTTCTTGTCGTAACCGACAAACACGTCGAGGTGATGCTGCAAAATTGCCGAAGCCTGCGTGAGCGCATCGTCGGGCGACAGGCGTCCGTCCGTCCAAACTTCCAGGATTAGCCGGTCGTAATCCGTGCGGTTGCCGACACGGGCGGCCTCAATGGCGTAACGTACGCGGGTGACCGGGGAAAACAGCGAGTCAATCGCCACGACCCCGATGGCCTGGCCGGGCTTTTTGTTTTCGTCGCTCGGGCAGAAGCCGCGGCCGATTTTGACCTCCAGCTCCATCTCGAACTTTTTCTTTTTGTCGAGCGTGCAGATGATCTGGTCGGGGTTGACCAGCTCGATGTTCTGGTTGAGCTGGATGTCGCCGGCGGTCACTTCGCCTTCCTTGTTCACGGAAAGCAACAGCGTCTGCGCATCGCGCGTATGAGCCTTGAATTTGACCTTCTTCAAATTCAAGACGATGTCGGTCACGTCCTCGACCACGCCCTCAATGGTGGCGAACTCGTGCATGGCACCGTCCACCTTCAGCGAGGTGATGGCCGCGCCCTCGAGCGAGGACAGCAGCACGCGGCGCAGCGAGTTGCCGACGGTGTGGCCGTAACCGGTTTCAAACGGGTCGGCGATAAATTTTGCGTAGGTGGCGGTGGCGCTTGCGTCATCCTTTTGCAAACGCTTGGGCATTTCGAAACGTCCTAGACGTACTGGCATATTTTCCTTTCAACAATTTTAATCTGGCTTTCCCGGCGGTTTATTCCCGCAAGCCGGTCAAGCCCGTATAATTGTTTTTGTTTTTTACTTTTTTAACCACGGATAAACACGGATTGGGGAGTGAAACCCAATTCATTCTGGTTTGTATCCGTGTCCATCCGTGGTTGATTTTCTTTAACGGGAATAAAATTCGACCACCGCCTGCTCGTTGGCAATCGGTTGAATCTCGGCACGCGTCGGAATGCGCATGACCGTGCCTTTGAACTCTTCCTTGCTCAACGACAACCAGTCCGGCACTGCGCGGCTCGTGGCGATTTCCAAATTCTTCGTGGCCAGCTGGCGCGAGACATTTGAATTCTTCACTGCGACGGCGTCATTCACTTTCAGACCAAACGACGGCACATCCACCTTGCGTCCGTTCACCGTGATGTGGCCGTGCGAAACCATCTGACGCGCAGCGGCGCGGGTGTTCGCAAAACCGAGGTGGAAAACCACGTTGTCGAGGCGCGTCTCCAAAATCTGCAACATCTGTTCACCGGTGACGCCACGGCGCTTGCGCGCCTTTTCATAGACACCGCGAAACTGGCGTTCCATCAGCCCGTAGTAATAACGGAGCTTCTGCTTTTCGATCAGGCCGAGGCCGTAATCGGTATGCTTGCGGCGCGACTTGGGACCATGCACGCCGGGGCCATAATTGCGGCGCTCAAGATATTTCGACGGGCCAAATATCGGGATGCCGAACCGGCGGCTGATGCGAACACGAGGACCTGTATAACGAGCCATTGCTAAAGTTGATGGTTGATGGTTGAGAGTTGAAAGTTACACGCGGCGTTTCTTGCGCGGACGGCAACCGTTGTGGGGCACGGGCGTCACGTCCTTGATGGCGCTGATTTCCAGTCCGATGGCCTGCAAGGCGCGGATGGCGGATTCACGGCCGGAACCGGGACCTTTGACGCGCACTTCGACTTCCTTCATGCCATGCGCCATCGCCTGGCGCGCGGCATCCTGGGCGACCTGCTGTGCGGCATAAGCGGTGCTCTTGCGCGAGCCTTTGAACCCGACCCGGCCGGCGGTGGACCAGCCAATCAGATTTCCGTGTGCGTCCGTGATGCTGACCTGCGTATTGTTGAACGTGGCCAGAATGTTGGCAATGCCGGAACTGATGTTCTTGGCGTGCTTGGCCTTGATGACCTTTTTGGCATTGGCGTCCTCACCCAACAGTTCAGCCGCCGTTGGTGCCGCCGGAACAATCGCCGCCTCCGCCGGTTTGGGCGCCTCGGCTGCGGGAACTTCCGCGCCGGGCGCGGCTTTTTTCGCAGATTTTTCTTCAGCCGGTTTGGACGCAGCCTTTTCGGCCGGAGCGGCGGCAGCGGCTTCGGGCTTGGCTTCCTTTTTTTTGGGAGCGGGTTTCTTTTTTTCTTCAGCCATACAAAATTTTAGTGGATGCCGGTCTTGGCATTCGGGTTGCGTTGCACGCCCACGGTCTTGCGCGGACCTTTGCGCGTGCGGGCGTTGGTCTGCGTGCGCTGGCCGCGCACCGGCA
>DAIRTX010000045.1:0-28126 GCA_036803685.1 Verrucomicrobiota bacterium
TTTGAACGTGGCCAACCGCTCCTCCAAAGCGTGCAATTCCAGCAGCCGCCTCACCACGTCGTGGACATAACTCTTCATCGAGCAATTGAAACGCATCTTTAGTGCCACGAGGTTCGACGCCGACCGTAACCGCTTGCAGATGATTTCATTGCACGACGGTGGCTGGCTATGTGCGGCCAGCCGGCCTTCATGACGCAGACCGCTTTGTGCAGAATTTGCATTGGGCTCGAATGCTTTGTGCAGGCCAAAAGCCGGGGTTGGAAGTTCAGCCAAGTGCGCGCGAAATCAGTACTAACGGGATGCGTTGCACAAGCCGCCGCCGGTTCGTGCAGAAATTGCCCAAAACGACCTGCGAAGGCTGCTTTGAAGAACTCACGGGAACATGCTTTGGCGCTAACTCGTTCAGAGGGAAATCGTTCTGTGCAAGGCATGAGTGTTGGCATCAGCAATGCGACGAATCCCCTGTGGCCAAATTAACGAGCCAATTTCAAAACGACAAAAAAGTTTATGAACAATCAAACTACTGTTACGACGCCTGCCCCACAAACAACGCCAACCCTAAAGCCGGCGACATCACCTCCTGCGGCTGTGAACGCACCACAGCGCCCAGCGGCTGACACTGGCGCAACTCCAAAACTATTGGCGCCAGCCGCCTCGGCGGCACCGGCGAGTCCGCCAGCGGCAACGCAAGCCCAAAAGCCGCAGCAGCAGCAAACGGTGCCGCCTGCCTCTGGCAAGGTTCGCAAACCGCGTAGCGGGCGCAGTCATTAAGCCAGGGTAGCCGGGTGTCGCGCTGATCATTCGCGGCGGGCGGTGTCGAGATGCCACTCGCTGCGCAACCTTTGATTCGGGTGGCGGAGCGTTTCTTCAGCGGGATTCCCCATCCCCACCCCCTTGGCGCCTGTCGCCCGAATCGCTTTTAAGTACGATTGTCACCAGTCGCAACACGATGCTGAAGGTCAGGTGAGAACGCGAGAGAATGATTTTATGAAATTGCCAAAGATAAAACTCACGCCAGACGCGCGAGTTAAGCCGAACCATCATCCGTCCGAAGGCACGGGATCGAACACCGAAGCGCCCGCCGGTCAAGTGGCGCGGCCGGCGCATGTGTCCTCGCCAGAAGTCCAGTGTCTGCCGACCTCTCGCTGGGGAATTGGCGAACCTCCACCGTTGCCAGCTACTAAGGCTGTCACGACCGCCACGGCTGCGGAGCCAGTCAAAGCACCAGCGACCGCGCGCCGGGTGAGTTTTGAACTCGTCGCGCCCGAAGCCCGAACAATTTTTCTGGCGGGTTCGTTTAATGACTGGAACCCGTCTGCTACACCGATGATGCGTCTGCACGATCTCAAATGGGCGAAAGAAATTTGGCTGCCTGCCGGGCGTTATGAATACCTCTTCGTCGTGGACGGCCAGTGGATTCCCGACCCCAAGGCACTCGGTCGCGTGTCCAACCCATTTGGCCGCTACAACTCCGTCCTACTAATCGAATGTTCCACAGCACGTCTCTCTACATTCCAGCCATGCTCACGGCTTCATAACCAACATCTGTAACCAAACACAAAACTATGAACCTGCCGAACAGACCCGCAACGCAAACCACGAAACCACCAACATCAACCCCGCCGCCATTTTCAGGCAGCCCGCCCAAAACGGCCCCGCACGCGAAACCTGCGGAAAGCAAACCTCAGTCCGCGCAGACTCAGGCCGCCCAGCGCATGGTGCGTTTTGAACTGGATATCCCCGAAGCCCGGCGTGTCTCCGTGGCCGGTACATTCAACGACTGGAAGCCCAGAGCCACACGTCTAGCTTTCATCGGTGGCACCAAGTGGTTCAAGGACGTGCTGCTGGCACCCGGCCGCTACGAGTACCGTTTCGTGGTGAACGGCGAATGGGTGGACCCGCCAAATGCCAAGGCTTATGTGCCCAATCCATACGGCGGTCGCAACGCCGTGGTGGAAGTATAGCCACTCATGGCAGCCGTCACTGACGATTCAGGAGGACACCAAAGGGCCGGGAGATTCGGCTCCAACCATCCCGGCCCGGCGTCGAGCCGTCGGCGAGCGTATTACATGGCCATGAAAATGAAGGCATCACTCGGTTCACCACCCGCGAGACGAACAGTGAAAACGGTGTACGACCTCGTCGCCGATCAGCCCTTTTTCAAAGACTGGCGTGCCGGGCACCTGCGGACACTGGCCGAGAGTGCCAGGCAGACCTGGTTCGAGTCGGACGAGTTAATCTTCCGCGAAGGGGACATTGCAAATCGGCTTTATCTCATCGTGGCTGGCAAGGTTGTGCTGGAGGCATCGGATGGCCACGGACGAGTTGTGTTGCTGCAAACTGTCGGGGATGCCGAACTGCTCGGCTGGTCGTGGATCTTTTCGCCTTACATCTGGCACCTGCGCGCCCGCGCGCTGGAACCGACGGAAGCGATCTTTTTCTATGGCACCCGCCTCCGGGAGCTGTGCGAGAAAGACCATGAACTCGGCTACGAGATGTTCAAGCGGGTGGCAGAAGTCATGATGCAGCGGCTGCATACAACGCGACGATTGCTGCTGGAACAGCATTGCCCGGATCTGGAGGCAAGTTCCGATTGGCGGCCGGGACAGCATTAGCCCAATGGACTGCGCAGGCTCGATTTGGAAATGCACCAAAATGAAACCTCGCATTCCCGACAACCTGTTGGCCAAGGCCAGCCAACTCTGCAAGCTCTCTTGTCGTCCGGTGCGTGTGAAGCTGGTTCTGAAGGATGGTCGAACGATTTATGACGTGTTTGTGGATGAGACGGGCGAGATTGTCATGGCCAGTGGAAAATTAGTCTTTGGCGAACGGGACTTGAGATTTCGACCATCGAATATTGTTGACGTGGTTACTTATTGAGGTGGGCTTGGACAAGCGCATTCGCTTCGGCATGTCGCTGCTGCCTTCGCACCAGCATCCGCTTCAGCAACGAATATACCACTACACTTGCCGGCACGCCCAAAATGACAGAGCCAAGCAACGTCGGGCCGCCGACGGCGGCGAAGTGCTTCCAATGAAACCACACCCGGTAATCCATGCGGTGGAGGTCTAGGCGCGGCGGCCACTGGTGCGGCTCGTGCAACAGCCAGTAGCCGAGGTCGAATTCAACGCGATACACCACTGGCCAGAGTAGGAACAACACGTCGTGCAAGCTCACGGTCACGACCGCCGCAATTTTGTTCACGCGAAATAGAGCGGCCAGCAGGAACGCCAGCAGCGTCTTCAGTCCAAACAGCGGCGTGAAGCCGAGAAAGATTCCAATCGCTGCGCCGAGGGCGATGGACTGCGGCGTATCCTTGATGACGACGAGCTTTGCGCTGTGTTCTTTGAATCGCCGCCGCATGACTATGCCTCCCTCATTGATTCTGCGGCGGGAAAGTGAACGCCACGGCCACCGCGATGCAGAGAAACGCGGCCACATGATTCCACCGAAGACGCCCGCCACGATAGAGGAGAGCAAACCCTGCGAACACGCAGAGCGTGATGATTTCCTGAATGATCTTCAATTGATCCATTGCGTTCTTGAATCGGCAGCCATCAAGGAGAAGCAGTTTGTGCCGACAGGTCAGACAACAGTTTGTCGCAACCAAAGCTGCGGACCAACGCCGCCATGTTGGCACCCGCGTTTTCCAGTCGCACAAAACCGCCGTGCAGTTTGAACGATTCCGCGAAGCTGCCCAGCACGCGAAATTCCACCGTGCCCCAGCGCGCAACGTCACTGACATCAAGGCAGACTCGATACTGCTTACGACGGTCTAGCTCGTTAAACAATGAGGCGAGGTCGGAGAAATCGACCGCCGGCAAGAGGCACAGTCGCACGACGTCATCCTCACGGCGAATAAGGTTGTTGGAACTGTTGCGCATCGATTCACGTCTCGCGTCCAACCGGCGTGCCGTCAGCGCTTGCCGGGCTGTGCCCAACACGAACCATTCGCACTGTTCTCAGGACGTTGAGCATTTCTTCCGGTTGTGTCGCGCGCATCAGGGCTGCAAGGGCAGGTTCGTTTTGAATCAGGCTGGACAAGCCCGACAGCACCGACACATACGTCTGCGCGTCGGTCAACGGCACGGCAAAAAGGAACACCGCATGCGCGACGCACCGCTTGCCCGTGCCCCACGAAATGCCGACGGTCGAAAGGCCGGTCGCCATGGAGAGTCTCTGCACCGCCCCTCCGCGCACGTGCGGCAAGGCCACGCCGTCAATGAAGGTGGGAAGCTCGGCTTCGCGTTTAAGCACCGCTTCAACGAATGCCGGAGTGTTTTTGATGCGGCCCGTGGTTTCCAGGCGTCTGGTCAATTCCATAATCGCCCCCTCCTGCCGGTCACTGAGCAGCCGCGGGATGAGCAGCTTGGGTTCGGTGAATTGGCCTAAATTCATTTGGCGATAACTAAGCAGCCGTGGTGCCGGATCGAGACACGTCGGCCTAACGCGAATGGTTGCAGGGTGTTGGGGAATTCCTTTGTTTGGGGGCCGCCCTTTGCTGTACCAGCCGTCGTGCTGTTTGGTGCAACTTTTGCGCGAAGGCGACGGGATTTGTGCAACGCTCAACTCTTGGCTTTCATGCTCGAACTCACTCATCAGTTTGCTGCACAAAATCCCAAGCGGCGGTGCAAGTAATGCACAAAACGACGCGCTGCCAGCGGATTGCGCGCGACTTCTCCGGCGAATTGGTTTCCCAAGTCGCGTTTAATCAACGGCCTTGCTTCGCTGCGGGGGCCGGCGGCACGGCGCTTGCAACAGGGCAGCTCAATGAAGAATCTCATGGAAAATTTGCTCGCGCTGCAGGACCTGGAATTTCAAACCCGCCGGCATTCACCGGAACAGAAAAAGCTGACCCAGACCTTGCGTGAAAAAATCCCCAGCCAGATTCTCGGCCATTACGACCGCCTCATGGCGCGCGGCAAGAAGGGACTAGCTGCCGTTCGGAACCAGGTTTGCACCGGGTGCCACATGCGCGTGCCCCTTGGCACGATCACGACGATCATACATGGAACGGACATCCAGCTTTGCGGCAACTGCGGTCGCTACCTCTATCTCCCCGAAGACGAGCCGGTCTATTCTGGGCGGACTGGTGAGGATTCGAAACCAGCCGCGCCCGAGCCTGCCAAACGCATAAGGAAAGCACTCGCCCATGTCAGCTAGCGAGATCATCGCTCCCAGATCGGCCCCCACCCTGGCGGACTTCACCAGTCCGGGACTGATTGTTCCGCATTTGCGCGGACAGAATGCCCCTACGGTCATCCAAGAGTTGAGCGCAGCGCTCCAGCGCGAGGGGCGCGTGTCCGACATGCTGCCGTTTTATCAAGCCGTGCTCAACCGCGAATACCTCTGCAACACTGTGACTGAAGCCGGCTGGGCGCTGCCGCACGCGCGGGTCAAGGGTTTGAACAAACCGTGCTTCGCGCTGGGCCGGTGGGCGTCGCCGGTAATCTGGATGAAAAGCGACCGGCTGCAGGTAAACCTGATCTTTCTGTTCGCCATTCCGGAAACCGACGTGCCGGCATACCTGAACCTGATTTACGGTGTGGCTAGGTTGAGCAAAGCGCCTCGCCTTGTCGAACAACTGCTCAAAGCGAGTGCAACGTTTGAAATCTTCAACGTGTTGAAACAGGTGAGGCTGCGCGCGCCACAGCCAGCGCCCGCGTGAGACCAGGCAGGATGCATCAAGCGGCTACCGCCAAAGGATGAAATGATCTTGATTCGCATTATGAGACTACACATTCCGTTCCAACTCCGCGGCGCATTCTTCTTCGGTGCGACCGACAAGCTGGAGGGCGTGCTCAAGTGGGAGAAGCAGAAATTGGAGGCTGTCAGAGTGGAGCTATCCAACGCGCTGGATCGCGTGAATGATGTCCTCAAGCCGCCGCGCAACAGAAACGGCTCGGGTTTGGCAGCGGGTAACCAAACCGAAGACATTACTGTCAACCCGCGCCGATGAGCCCAGCCCAATCCAACCTGCCAAACGCCAGGAGCGATACCATCAACACGGTCATCAATAGTTTGGTTTTTTTCATAAAATCAGTTCACAGCCATCCCACAGGAATTTGATGAAAACCCTTGAAAATCGAGCATTTTTGACATTCCTCGACGCTATGGGATGGAATGAGCGGCTTTTTTGAACTATAAAATTCAAAATCTCCAACAAAATTAATGGTTGTAAGCATATTTCCAATGGGATGGCTCTGAAATCAGTTCATTGTTTTTAACCGTGGAAAAAGTAGGGAGTCCGTCCGGTTGCGCAAGTTGAAAAATAACCACGTTGGTCTGGCGGGCGGTTCGGGGCGCACCCTGGCACTGCGACAAGTCCAGCCGCATTGCTTTGGAAGGAACGCCGGATTTATCCGGCAGAATGCTCCATCACACGTGTCTGCTGCCGCATGAATGCGGCGCTCCGATCACCGTGCCGGGTGCCCCAGCGGCCCTCCGGCATTGCGAATGAGCTTGCCCCCGATGCCAACGCACGCACAATGTGTTCGGTTGGAACGCAGCGCATGGAGTCTTCACCAGCGGCTTGCGCGGAAGGGTGGCTGAGTGGTTAAAGGCACCTGATTCGAAATCGCTAAACAAGGGTTTTCCCAAACTTTTCCAGACTTGGACAGCCTTGTACACCCTCGGACAAGCACGGTCTTACCTGTGATTGTTAACGCTTCTCAGGCGGGGCGACTTGGACAGGTCTGGACACGTTCGGGCAGGTTTCCCGGCCTACGGTATCAGAAAGCAGTATCAGACGCCCCGGCGCGTGTGTGTGTGTTATTTACGTTCCGCGCTGTCAAAGCTGGCCAGCGGTCAATTCTGGCGCAAGACAGGCCGTTTACGTGTGATTCTTAACAAAAAAGGGCAGGGACACGGCGAGGCTACGTTACTTCCTTTTGGCTTTCTGCCGTAAGTCGTCTGCCTCTTTAATCATCTGCCAGAGAGGCACCCCAAGAGCGTGTGCCAGAGAATCAGCCAAATTCAAACTCGGATTCCGAATAAACGTCTCAATCCTGCCAATCATTTTAACGTCAACATCGGCCTTCTCACTCAGCTTTTCCTGACTCATCTTGGCCGCCTTCCTGTGGTTGCGGAGTACGACGCCAAACGATTTGTTTAAGTCCCGTCTAAGCATTCAGGCAACTGTGCCAGCCTCAAAGGCGAGAATAACAGGGACTATAGGCCCGTTTTTTAGCTTGCAATGTGCGGAGCACTCTGCTTAATTTTATCAAATTCGGGGAAAAAAATGATTCAAAACATACTTGAAATTTCCTTATGACAGCTATCGCCCGTTTGTTTGGTCTATCCTCGTTGGTTTTGGCCCTTGTGGCGGCAACCGCCTCTCCGGTTAGTGGTCAAACTTTCGCCAATGGACTTGTTGCCTATTATCCGTTTAACGGGAACGCGAATGACGCCATCGGCACGAATAACGGAACGGTCTTCGGGGCAACACTGGCCACCGACAGGTTTGGAAACGCCAACCGAGCGTATTATTTCAATGGAAGCAGTTACATTCAGATTCCAACGTCAACCAACGTCTTTGGTTCACAGGATTTCACCGTCAGCATGTGGTTCAACTCCGCAGGCTTTTTTAATATCAGCAACAGTTCAACACAGGCGCGATTCCTGATTTCAAAAGGAACAAGCAATTTCGAGTTGCATTTGGGTTCGCTTCTTGGCACTCCATCGGCCACGCCATCAGGATTTAGATTCCTTCCACGCAATCACCTGAACAGCGGACCTTCTTGGGATACCCCCGCCTTATCGTATCAAACAAACGTCTGGCAGCATATCGTGGCAGTTTACCAACCATCGACAACGAACGTGATGATGTTTTGCAATGGTGTGAGCCTTTCCATAATTGGGTCGAGCACAACGCCCGCTGGCACGAACAATATAACGCCCGCAAGGTTGGGAATGAGGTTTGATGGAACGCTCGCCTTTCAAGGAATGCTGGATTCCGTCCGCATTTACAACCGTGGACTGTCAGCGAATGAGGTTCAACAGTTGTATCAGTACGAGGCTGGCATTCCACTGCCAACAGTTGTTGCTTCAAAAGCTCTGCGCTTGGACTTCGGCAATCTCGCAGCCGGTGGTTACTACCAGATTCAAACGTCTGGCGATTTAACGGCATGGACAAACTACGGTTTGCCATTTTTTGCGGCTTCAACGAATGGCGTTCAATATGTGGATGTCGGGTGGAGCAATGGCTTTTTCCGCTTGCAGCAACCGTGACAAGGCAATCATTGGTTCTTGCCAATCATACCCTTGGCATCCGACTCCTAAAGGACATCCTCATCTGAAACCTTTTTATCTCTGGGCAGGTAGAACCGCAGATTGCGCAGGCCGAAGATTTGTTCATAGGTAACGAGTACCTCTTTGCGCTCTACGGGGGATGAATTGGCCGTAATGAGCTTCCTGTTGCGAACCCCATGCCAGTGAGGCTCCCGCGCCAGCCTGTCGTCTGTCGGTGTAATACTCTTGAGCAGATAGCTAAGACAGCCAAAATCCTTTTTCCGCAGTGTCATTTTATTGGCCACTCTCGCCAGTTTGCCATCGTGTAGCCTATTCCAACGGGTAAATACTGCGTGGCCGAATGCTTTGCGCATCGGTTCTGGTTGTAACGCCTGCCATCCAAAAAACAAGAATATGACGTGGAAGTGAATGCCAAGGCTCTTTTGGTATTCTGCAATCCAAAAGCAGGCCATATCAGGAATAACCCTGCCGAGCGAGTCCAGCAACTTTTTTAAGTCAGCATGGGCCGTGGCCATATCCGACACCCTGTCTTTAAACGTGAGGGTTTGATGAAACCAATAATCGGTTGGATTGATGCCGAGGAACAATTTAATGAACCTCTTGGCACTCGCGGATGAACATTGAACCTGTACGAAACCGCTTGGTGAATGTTGTAACATGGTCAGACAGCTATAAATAAAGAAGCGTGTAACGTAACCAGTTGGTTAACCGTTCACAATTTGCCTGATTTTGCATGTCAAAATTGCCCTGCACTGTGGTCAGAAGGCTACCCCAAAAATCGAAACGATGGAAATTGAAAATTTCGGGGGAGAGAGAACAAAGAGTGTCACAGCCTGCCCGTCGTCGGGTCATTTTATTGATATTCCAGTACGTACCAAAGGTAGTTGCCAATCTCTGTAACTGGTTAGAAGTGTGGCCCAGAACGAGAGAAATTTTACCCTTTTGGCACAATCAGCAGAGGCGACTTGCTAAAAATTTCAAAAATAGCCGTGGTGGCCCCCTACCCCCCATTGGCTCTATTTGGACAAAATGATTCGACTTTAGACTTGCCCATCACTGGTAAAACGGTCTTCCCAATCACTCTTTTAATTTAATAATAAATAATTTAATGATTAACGAATCTTCTTGACATAAAACCCAAGTCCTCTGCATACTGCTATCATGGGCGACACAAATTTAACCACTAACCAAAAGGAAAATGATACAGGTTTAAACCGTCTCGGCAACTCGCCTTACACCATTGCAGAAGCGGCAACCATTCTACGAATGAGCGAGAAATCTATCAGGCGGCAGATTGACCGGGGCCACCTGCGGCGGTGCAAGGTGTTTGGCCG
Organism: Verrucomicrobiota bacterium; assembly: GCA_036803685.1. Classification (GTDB taxonomy): domain Bacteria; phylum Verrucomicrobiota; class Verrucomicrobiia; order Limisphaerales; family UBA11358; genus UBA11358. The sequence continues at coordinate 9,586 of DAIRTX010000045.1, forward strand.
TGTGCTGATACCGCGCAAGGATGTTGACACGTTCATGGAACGGCATTCCGCCTATGCGTTCGCTGCGTAAAGGGCTACAGCGTTTTGTGATCAAAACGCTGTAGGCTGTCAGGCAACCGCAGCTTGCGGCATCGGCACAACCTTGGAGGGGTCTGGATTCGCGAACGTAACGCGCTCTGCCATTTCTGCCGCATGTGCGGGGCGAACGTGCGAATAACGTTTCAAAATCAAAGCCCCGCCGTCTTTGTGTCCAACCCATTCAGCAATCACACTCACGTTAATCCCCAATTCCATGCAACGGGTGATAAACAAATGCCGCATTGCGTGGTGATTGAAATACGAAACGCCAAGCTTGCGGCAGGCGGTCTTTACTGAACCGAGAAAATGTTTTGCGCTCATCACGGGGTCTGTCGGCTTGCGGTCTGGCTTCGCATCCCGCAGGCGTTCAAGTAAAGCTCTCATCTCTGGAATCATGGGGGCGGGTCTTACGTCCCAGTTCTTCGTGCCTGTTTTCTCATCGCCCCGCACGGTGATTTGCTTTTTCTCAAAGTCCACATCCCGCCAAGTAACTTTTGCCGCTTCCGATATACGCATTCCTGAGAACGCGACGAAACGAATCAAATCCGCGACGCGCTTGTGCTTAATGTTGGCGAGAACCTTTTGAAAGTCTTCCTGACTAGGCAGTTCAGGCGCTCTGATAACAATTCGCGCTCGCTTGATGAACTTGGCGGGGTTGTCGTATCGCGCCCCGGCCTCAACGGCAACGTCCAAAACGAGTCTTAGAGAGCCTACCGTGTTGTTAAAATTGGTTGGCGAGACTTTCCCCTGATAATCCGCAGCCCAGTTCAGGCAGTCAGCCTTTGAGATTCTCCGCACGTCCGTATTCTCCAAACTAGGCCAAGACTTGAGCAGGGCCGCAATCCGTTCCTCACGGTATTCTTTGCTGCGGGGCTTTAGTGATATATCACCCTGTAAACGCCTCCGGTAGACCGCCAGAGCGTTCCCAAAGGTCATCTTGCCACCGGCAACCGCCGTCTGGCTCTCTGCCCTCTGGCGTTCCTCTTTTTCCAAGTCGGCCAGTCGCATCTTGGCGACAGAAAGCAGTTTTGTCTTGAGGGCGCGGCGAATGAGCTTGCCCCGAATCCTAACACGTGCAAAATAGACCTTCGACGACTTGTAGCGGATTAGGTTGGCATAAGGCGTCTTTTGCCATTCTGATTCCAATTGTTGGTCTGTAGCTGTGTCAGGGTCTGTTTGTTGAGATTTTGACGAATTCATACAAACAGTATCAGATAACAGTATCAGATTGTCAACAATGAAGTTTCTGTGTCTGCATAAGTCATTTATAATAAATGGTTGGAAGGGTGGCTGAGTGGTTAAAGGCACCTGATTCGAAATCAGGCGTAGTCGCAAGGCTACCGTGGGTTCGAATCCCACCCCTTCCGCCACCTATTTGCCATATCTTTACAAGATGGCGCGTAGGAAAGGTTTATGGTAATTTCGTCTTTGCCAATGATGATTTTATCAGTGATGACTTCGATGATTCCACGCTTTTCTTCGGGCTGCATCGTCTGCCAGTGGTCGTAGAGGTTGCTCGCTTGCGAAGCAATTTCTGCGGCTGAAAGGTTGTTCACTTTGAGGATGTCCACTTGCGCTTCCAGACGGGGAATCTCGGCCTCAAGCTGTTTCCGGCGTTCTTCAAGCGGGGTGTAGAATTTGCTGAATCCATCGGCGTCCAGTTTTTCCTGCTGATACAAATCATAGGTGCGCTGAATCTCTTTCCGAACGCGTTGCAATTCTTCCTGCTGCACGGCGATGAGACGTTCTTTCCCGTTGGCCGTTTCGTCGGAACTTTTGAGGTAATTGGCAATGGCTTCGGGCGAAAGCGAATAGCCTTTGATCTCCTCGCAAAAAATCCCGTCAAGGTCGGCAATGCTGATTTTGTTCCGGCAACCCCGGCAAATATATTTCGGGCTGTTGGACGGCCATTGTCCAACCGGCCAAGATATTCTCACGCATCATGTGTGGCCGTTATTCCGCCGCTGGCACTTTATCCGAACTGGCGAAACTGATTGATTTCGGGATTATGCACTTAACAAAAGCTGACTGGAAAACAATGCTTTTTTAGCCAAGTAGATGGCGATAACTGTGGCGATTGCCGTCAGAACGGCACTTATCTTGCCAAATACAGCCCAGAAGCCACCGGAAGATTTCTCGCTCACAACGGTCTCCATTTCGTTCTTCCATCCATATAACGACGAGAACTGCCACGCTGGGAGTGCAATGTCAACCGCGAATCATCCAGCGACGGCACGGTGACTTCGGCGTGCTTCGAGTAGGCATGATGCACCGCCTTGGAATTGTGCCCCAACGCCTGCTGTACGAACCGCTCCGGATACCACCATGGTCATGTCTTGCGTCCGGTTGTTCCTGGTTTATTCACCAATTCACTTTCAATTTGTTCCAATGTTCGCCCCTTGGTTTCCGGCAATTTCTTCCAGATGAAAACGAATCCGAGCACACAGATGACGGCATAAAGCCAGAAGGTGCCGGCCGGGCCGAGGGTTGAATTCAAAATCGGGAACGTGTAAGTCAGGATGAAACAGGCCAGCCACAACGCAGCCACGGCAATCGCCATCGCCGCTCCCCGGATGCGGTTAGGGAAAATCTCCGAAATGATCACCCACGTCACCGGTGCGAGCGACATCGAGTAACTGGCAATCGCCGCCAGCACAAGCAACAACATCGGCAGGCCTTTGACGCCGCTGTGATAGCATAAGCCCATGCCGAAATAAATCACCGCCAGCGCCGCGGCGCCGAACAGCATCAGCGGGCGTCGCCCGCCACGGTCCACCACGCCGAGCGCGACAAACGTGAACGCCAGATTCACCGAACCGGTCCAGGCGATGTTTTTGAGCACGGTCGAAATGTCGTAGCCCGCGGCTTTGAAAATTTCCTCTGCATAATTGAAAATAACATTGATGCCGCACCATTGCTGAAACATGGCCAGCACCACGCCCAGCAGCAGGACCTTCCTCATCTGCGGAGCGAGCAGGTCGCGGAAATTCACCTTTTCGACCTCGTTGACCAGCGTGGCTTCGATGTCGGCCAGCGCGGCCCGGGCGTAGTTGTCGCCGCCGATTTTCGCCAGCACGCCGCGTGCGCGATCGGATTTGCCGTTTTTGGCCAGCCAGCGCGGGCTTTCCGGCACGGCAAACATGCCCGCGAAAAACAGCAGCGAGGGAATGGCGGTGATGCCAAACATCCAGCGCCAGCCAGTCTGGCCGTACCAGGAGCTTTGGATGAACTCATCCGTCGCGCCCGCCGGCAAGTTGCGGACCAGGCTCCAGTTGATGAATTGCGCCGCCAAAATGCCGATGACGATGGTGAGCTGGTTGATGGAAACGAGCTTGCCGCGCATCTGCGCCGGCGCGACCTCGGCGATGTACATGGGCGAAAGGTTTGATGCCAGGCCGATGGCCACGCCGCCGAGCATCCGCCAGGCGACAAAAATGGTGAAGTTCAACGCCAGCGCGTTGCCGAGCGAGGTGCCGGCGAACAGCGCCGCCGAAAAAATCAGCAGCCGCTTGCGGCCAAACTTGTCGCTGAGCGCCCCGGCGACGAGCGCGCCGACGAGCGCGCCGACGAGCGCGCAACTGTTCGCCCAGCCGGATTGGGCGGCGTCAGTCAGATGAAAATACCTTTCGAAAAACGGTTTCGCGCCGCCAATGACCACCCAGTCGTAACCGAATAGCAACCCACCCAGCGCCGCCACGACCGAAATCAACCAGATGTAGCCGAAGTTGTAACTGGCTTGGGGGCCGGAGTTGTCAGTTTTGGTGGGTGTAATCATAGTCGGGTGTTGGATTCAGGGTTTCAGGCTGTCCTTGATGGCGCGGAACATGGCCAGAATATTTTCCGTCGGGACGTTGCTTTGGACGTTGTGAATGCTGTTGAAAACAAAGCCGCCGCCTTCGGCGAAGATCTCGATGCGTTCGCGGACTTCGCGATAGACCTCCCCGGGCGTGCCGAAGGGCAGCGTCTTCTGCGTGTCCACGCCGCCGCCCCAGAACACGATGTCCCGGCCAAACTCGCGCTTCAGCGTGCGCGGGTCCATGCCCTTGGCGGAGCACTGCACCGGGTTCAGCACGTCAAAGCCGGCTACGATGAACTCCGGGATGAACGGGCACACTGAGCCGCAACTGTGGATGAACGTCTTCCACTTCGTCAGCTTGTGAATCTGGTCGTTCACGGCCTTGTGAAACGGTTGGTAAAGTTCGCGGTAAGTCTGCACCGAGCAAAACTGCCCGGTCTGCGTGCCAAAATCCGTGCCGCTCACGAAGACGACCTGCGCGCGGTCGCCAACGGCGGCGGCCAGTTTCTCAATGCTCTTGAGCGCGGCCTGGCACTGGACCTCGAACACTTTCATCACGTAATCGCGGTTCGTCACGGTGGCCATGTACCACTCCGGCACGCCGCGGATGCCTTTCGGATTTTTCATCCACGGTGCCGGCACCAGCGCGATGTCGCCAAATGCGGTTCCCGGCAGCGTCAGGTAGATGCCATAGCGGGTCGTTTCGTAATAATGCTTCGCCAGCCGGGCAAAGTGCTGCACTTCCTCTTCGCCGACCACGCCCATTTCCTCGCAGTTGTCGGCGGGATCGAGTTTCGATTCGTCGAGCGGCGGCTGGCGGTTGAGCGAGTCGAAGAAACAAGTGTCCTTCGGCATCCACGCACTGGCTGGCGCGCCGGTGTCGCCTTCCGGATGCATCAGCCAGCCGCCGTCGGGGGCGGGCGTGACGTTGAATTTTTCCGGCACGAGTACCGGCGTGCCGTCGAACATGGTGAACGGCTTCCAACCTTCGTTCTTAAAGCCGAACATCGTGCCCGGCCCATGCACACCCACCACGTCCAGGCCGAGCGCTCGGCGCAACTCCTCGTCAATCTCGCCGAGCATCTGATAGGACTCGATGACCTTGACGCGATGATTGCTCCTGCCGAGCACCGCTTCGCGCAACCGGTGTACCGCGCCGGTGCCCATGCCGGTCTGGAAGCCGGCGCCGAAATCCACGCACAGGCGGTCGGTGGGCTGATGGTTCAACGTCGCCGCCAGCCGTTCCCGTGAAGTCATGGATTTCATGCGGCTATGTTTCTATCTGATTGAGGCACATTTTCCAACATATCCACTGCAAGCACGTAATACAGTCAGCGACTTCGGTGCCCTGATGAAATCAAGGCAAACCGGGTCGTTTTGGGAGAGGAACGTATGTCCCGCTCCACATGTAGAACCAAAGACCATCAAGCTTGCAGTTTTCCACGTGACCATCAAAAAGGCTGACATTGACCGAGCCGGGAAATCGCTGGTTGACGGAGGCACGCGGTCGTCCGCGCCGGTCTGCGCCGGGCTGTCGGGCGCAAAAAAAAGCATCACCAGCGACAGCCAAAGGTCTGCGCCCAAAAGGCTCCACCGCGATGCATTGAAAAATTTCGGACGAATATTCATTGGCTTGAGTCGAACCGGCTTTGGCATCTTGCCATGTAATGACGCTCACTGCGGCGAGCCGGTTTCCAGCAATTGCACGGGACCAAACAGTCCGGACCCCATTAATGGCGTGTTCGCGGTCAGCTTGCGGATGTTCGTCCTGGTCAGCCGTTGCGCTGGCGGCAGGCTCGCTTCACCGATAGTGCGGTTGGGCCAGAAGTTTACAACCTCGATCTCCAATTTGTTTTCGCCGGGCTTCACGGCACCGGTGATGTCCGCGCGAAACGGCGGAGTCCAGACGATGCCGCAGGACTGGCCGTTCACCTTCACTTCGGCCAGTTCGCGCACGCTGCCCAAATCCAGCCAGAGTTTTGATTGCGGATTGCGGCTTGCGGATTGCTGTAAATCAAAAGATTTTTCATAGATCGCCGTGCCGGAATAATACTTGATGCCCGGTTCCGACCGCATCGTCCAGCTCACGAGTTGGTCAAACGGCGCGGATTCCGGCATTGACACGCTTGTATTCAGAGCCGCGTTCGTTGGTGAGGCTAAAACCACAGGGGGAGAGGCTCAAAACCTCTCCCCTTCTTCGTTATTGTGGTTTTGGCGTGTGTCCTACGGAACCGAATGAAACGGGTCCATCCGATATTTGGAACGGTTCCTTATGGGTCGACGCACCTGCGAGTCACCATTTTTCCGAAGGTCTTCGCTTTAAAAAGTTAAAGGCTGGCAAGGCGCAAATTTCTTGTCGTGTCCACTAAAGAGGAGACAGGCGGAGTCTGTCGAAGCTGCTACACTCAGCTTGATTTGTCAGTTTGATGTCTGCTGTCCGTGAAAACAATTTTGTCCCTTTTTGAATGAAAAAGAGGCCCTCACCGCTATGAAAAAGCATCTGATCGCCGGTCTATACCTTGTCGCCTTGGTGCTCCGTGCCGACGGTGGAATTGAACCAGGCTCAGTGGTGGATTACGCAAATCCAATGATTGGGACGGACCGTGATGGTCACGTCTATCCGGGAGCGGCCGTTCCCTTTGGCTTCGTGCAAGTTTCACCAGACACGCCGAACACTTCTGGGGACTGGTGTTCGGGTTATCACTACTCCGCTACCAACCTATTGGGCTTCTCGCACAACCATCTTACCGGCACGGGTTGTCCCGATATGGGGAACGTCCTACTCATACCCATCGTCGGGAAACTTAAGCTGACCTCAGGGAAGACGCCGGGAGAGGGTTATCGCGCACGGTTTTCCCACGATCAGGAGGAGGCGCATCCGGGTTACTACCGCGTGTTCTTGCCCGACTACAATGTAAAGGTGGAACTGACCGCCACAACTCGGGTCGGTCTGCAGCGTTATACGTTTCCGGAGACGGCGGAGGCGCATGTCGTGCTCGATCTGTGGCACGGCCTTGGCAACCACCCGACCGAGGCGATGCTGACCATTGAAAACGATCATACGGTGAGCGGGTTTCGGAAGGCGGTCGCCGACACATGCTTCGAGGAGGCAGGCGTAAAGGAGTACTATTTCGTAGCGGAATTCTCGAGACCCTTTGACGCCTCAGGCATCAACCTGGAGGGCAAGAACCTGGAAGGCAAGGAAGCCCGAGGACGCGATATCAAGACCCATTTCGACTACACTACTAAAGCGGGAGAAAAGCTGGTGATCCGGGTGGCCTTGTCCACTGTCAGCGTCGAAGGGGCGCGAAAAAACTTGCAGGCGGAAATAGCCACCTGGGATTTCGACTCGGTGGCGGCAGCGGCCAAGGAGAAGTGGGACGAGGCGCTTGGCAAGATTCATGTGGAGACAACAAATACCGACCTAAAAGCGATTTTCTACACAGCGCTTTACCACGTCCAACTGACCCCGATTGTATTCAGCGATGTGGATGGGCAATTCCGTGGGCCGGATAACCAGATTCACCAAGCCAACGGATTTGATTATTACACGGATTTGTCGTTGTGGGACACATTCCGCGCCGAGCAGCCGTTGCTGACGCTGCTGCAGCCGCGCCGGGTTAACGATATCGTCAACACGATGCTCACTCACTACAAGATTCTGGGGCAGCAGATTCTACCGCTATGTGCCTATGCGGGGCGGGAAACGTATTGCATGATCGGCAACCCTTCCATCCCCGTTATCGCCGAAGCCTATGCCAAAGGGTTGCGTGACTGGGATGCGGACCAGGCGCTGTCCGACATGATAGGAGCGAGCGAGCGGGAGGACGAGCGCCATGCGTCTTACGCTGGCTATGGCTTCTACCGGCGTCAGGGTTGGATACCAAGCAGGCCTTACAATGGTGGTGACAACCCAAGCCAGAGCGTTTCCAAGCTGCTCGAATTCGCCTACGACGACGCCTGCCTCGCCCGCTTCGCCCGCAGTCTCGGCCGAAATGAGATCGCCGAGAAGTATGCCCGGCGGTCCACCAACTGGCTGAACGTATTCGACCCGACCACCGGGTTTATGCGGGGCCGCAATTCGGACGGGAGTTGGGTAACGCCTTTTGATCCCAAGCGCATCAGCTTTGCCGACTATACTGAAGCAAATGCATGGCAATATAGCTTTTTTGTTCCCCAGAACGTTCCCGGCCTAATCAAGGCCATGGGGGGCGACGACAAGTTTGTCGCCAAGCTGGATGAACTCTTCGACACGAAGGAAAAGATATCGGGGGTGACTTGGCAGTATATGGACGGTGTGATCGGCATGTATTGGCATGGAAACGAGCCTTGCCATAATTTTGCCTATCTCTATAATTATGCTGGCCAGCCTTGGAAAACCCAAAGTCGCGTCCGCCAGGTGGCAACCTCCTTTTATAAAAACGGGCCCGGCGGCATGTGCGGTAATGAAGATTGCGGGCAGATGTCCGCGTGGTATGTCTTTGCCGTCCTGGGATTTTACCCTGTGGATCCGCCGACTGGCATTTATGTGATTTGCAGTCCCCTCGTGGATAAGGCAACCCTCAAGCTGGACCGCAGATTCTGCCGCGGTAGCACCTTTACGGTCATTGCTAGGAACAATTCGGCGCGGAACCCCTACATTCAATCGGCGACTCTTAACGGCCATGCCCTGACCCGGAGTTGGATCACCCATGCTGAAATTGTTGGCGGTGGCAAACTGGTCTTAACCATGGGACCGACGCCCAACCGCGCCTGGGGCGCGGCGCAAGCCGACCGGCCTGGACAAGCGTTGACGCCATAGCGGTGTCCGAAGACGATCCACACTGAAAATATTTGTCCAGCAACATTGAAACCTTCGCACTCCTCGCCATATAATCCAAAACATTTCCAGATGAGCAATCCAATTACTTCACCCGGAGAACCCATGTCACAGACGTCGGCCGACGGCAGGCCGACCTATCATATGCCCTTTGCAATCATGACCGTTCTCTTCTTCATGTGGGAATTCTTAACGGCATTCAACCCCCTCATTTTTCCTGAACCAAGCGAACATACCGGCCAAATCTTGTAAACTGAAATCCGATTTGATTGAACCTGAAGAAATCTTATGACGACCGCCAGAAATGGAGACACATCAATGCCGCGCCGGAACTTTCTTAAACTGACGGCGGTGACCATAGGTGCGGTCGGAAGTCTTGGTGCTGCGGCAGGAAGTGAATCCGATCGGGGCGGCAATGAACTCCTTCCCAGAAGAAAGAGTCTCCGTGTATCGAGCGGGGATGGTCGCCGGCAATATCTTGGCGAGTATGACGGCGAGTTCTTAAACCAAGTGGCTTTTCCAATGGGCGGCATCGGTGCGGGCATGATTTGTCTGGAAGGCACCGGCGCGTTGTCGCATTTCTCTTTGCGCAACCGGCCTGAAATATTCAATGAGCCGGAAACGTTTGCCGCGATATTTGTAAAAGGCGCACCGAATGTCCCACGGGTGATTGAAGGGCCGGTGCCAGATCGGAAAAAATTTGGCGCGCCCGGCAGTGGCAACGGCACTGGGGGCACATCGTTCGGGCTGCCGCGTTTGCGTGAGGCGGCCTTTCGCGCACGATTTCCGTTTGCCACCGTTGCGCTGGCCGATGAAGAACTGCCGTTGACTGTTGAGGTGACGGGGTGGAGTCCGTTCGAACCCGGTGACTCGGACAACGCCTGCCTGCCGGTAGCGGCGCTGGAGTATCGGTTCTCGAACAAAACCGCGAAGGTTCAAGAAGCGGTTTTTTCCTGGAACGCGAAAAATTTCATGCGGGAGAGAGAGAACCCGCACGCAGTCAAGGCCACGCCGGGTGGATTCGTTTTGTGGGGTGGCGCACCCAAAGACCGTGGGTGGGAAGAAGGTGCTTTTTCCGCCACGGTGGATGATCCGGAGGTGAAGGTGAATCATACATGGTTTCGAGGCGGCTGGTTTGACGCGCTGACCATGGCGTGGAAAGATATTGAGGAGGGAAAATGCCACGAGAATCCGCCGGTCACTCTGGGCGAAGCGTCTCCTGGAGGAAGTTTGTTTGTGCCGTTCACATTGGCTCCAAGGGCATCGAAAACGATCGTGTTGCGCTTTGCCTGGTATGTCGGCCAGACAAATCTCCGCGTTGGCCGCGATCCAGACGGCGAGGCTGGCAACCAACTCCGGCAAAGTGATTATTACAAACCATGGTATGCCGGACGGTTTGCAAACCTTGGCGAAGTGACAGATTTCTGGCGCGAGCATTACGATGAACTCCGCGAAAAGACGCAGCGGTTCAGCGATTGTTTTTACGATTCCACTTTGCCGCCCGAAGTCACCGAAGCCGTTGCCGCGAACCTGACGATTCTGAAGTCGCCGACCGTATTGCGTCAAACCGATGGCCGGTTGTGGGGGTGGGAAGGTTGTGGTGACAATGGTGGCAGTTGCGAGGGCAGTTGCACTCACGTTTGGAATTACGCGCAGGCGCTGCCGCATCTGTTCCCGTCGCTGGAGCGGACACTGCGCGAAACGGAGTTTGGTCCGTCGCAAGACAAGCGTGGGCATCAGCAGTTTCGCAGCGCGCTACCGATCAGACCTTTGGTGCATGATTATTATGCGGCAGCCGACGGCCAGCTTGGCGGAATCATGAAAGTTTACCGTGAGTGGCGCATCAGCGGCGACACCGAATGGTTGCGAAAACTCTGGCCAAAAATTCGGACCAGCCTGAACTATTGCATCGAGCTGTGGGATCCCGGCCACAAAGGCTGGCTTGAAGAACCGCATCACAACACCTACGACATCGAGTTCTGGGGACCGGACGGCATGTGCACGAGTTTTTACCTCGGCGCACTGCAGGCCGCGACCCTGATGGGCCGCACGTTAGGCGACGACGTTTCCACTTATGCCGATTTGTTGGCCAAGGGACTGGTCCGAATGGAAACTGAATTGTTCAATGGCGAGTATTTCTTCCAGAAGGTTGAATGGCAAAACCTGCGCGCGAAGAACCCGCTCGATTCACGGGGTGATTATCCGCCGGAAGAAGTGGCACGGCTCGAAAAAGAAGGCCCGAAGTATCAATACGGTCAGGGTTGTCTGGCTGATGGCGTGCTCGGATCGTGGCTGGCCCTAGTCTGTGGCGTGGGACAAGTGGTTGATGAAAAGAAGATCGCCAACCACCTGCAGGCCGTCCACAAATACAACCTGAAGCGGGATCTGACCGCGCACCCGAATCCGCAGAGGCCCGGCTATGCCTGCGGTGCCGAAGGCGGGCTGCTGCTTTGCACCTGGCCAAAAGGCGGAGAACTTTCGTTGCCATTTGTCTATTCAAACGAAGTGTGGACCGGCATCGAATACCAGGCTGCTTCGCATCTGATGCGGATGGGTCTGGTGGAGGAGGGACTCGATGTCGTGCGCACAATTCGTGATCGTTACGACGGTCGTGTACGCAATCCCTTCGATGAATATGAATGTGGCCACTGGTATGCACGAGCCATGTCCAGCTACGCACTGCTGCAAGCCTTGAGCGGGGCGCGTTACGATGCCGTGGAAAAGGTTCTTTATATTCACCCCGCGATCAAAGGCGATTTTCGCAGCTTCTTATCGACCGCTTCCAGCTACGGCACGGTCGGAATGAGAAAGGGCAAACCCTTTTATGAGCCGAAATCGGGCGCTCTTGAAATTCACGAAATCAAATTTACTGCTACGGCCTAGACGCGCACAAGGCTATGAGCGGTGATAGCATGAGAAAATCGCACCAAAACAAATTCAAATGAACAATCCGACCATTTTATCTGGAGAACCCATGTCACAGACGTCGGCCGACGGCAGGCAGACCTATCGTATGCCCTTTGCGATCATGACCACTCTTTTCTTTATGTGGGGGTTCATGACCGTGTGGAACGACATTCTTATTCCGCGTTTCAAGGAGGCTTTCACTCTGGATTATTTCCACGCGATGCTGATTCAATTTGCTTGGATGGGTGGATACACCGTCGGTTCGCTTATTTATTACCTGATTTCCATGATCTCGGGGGATCCCATCAACCGGATCGGCTACAAGAACGGGGTCATTGTCGGCCTGCTCATCGCCGCTTCCGGCAGCGCGCTGTTCTACCCGGCAGCAATTTTGACTTCCTATCCTTTCTTTTTGGTTGCCTTGTTTATTGTCGGGAACGGTTTTGCCATGTTGCAAATCGCCGCCAATCCCTATGTGACAATTTTGGGGCCGGAGCGCACGGCTTCGAGCCGGCTCAATTTGTCACAAGCGTTCAACTCTTTTGGCACGACCATCGGCCCCATCATTGGTGGCTGGCTGATTTTTACGTTTTTTGCCAGTAAGACGGCGCACGGGGCTGATTCCGTTAAAATTCCGTATCTGTGCTTTGCCGTGGTCTTTGTGCTGCTGGCGGTGTTTTTTAAATTTGCCCACCTGCCCAACTTCACCAACCACGATCAAATCAGCCACGGTGTCGGCGCGCTCAAATATCCGCATACTGTCCTCGGCATGGTCGCTATTTTCATGTATGTCGGCGGTGAAGTGGGTGTAGGCAGTGCTGTGATTAACTATCTTGGTTTGCCCAAGCTGGGCGGTTTGAACCACGAGACAGCGAGCAAGTTCCTCGCCTTCTATTGGGGCGGTCTTATGATCGGTCGTTTCATGGGTGCTTTCGCGTTGAGCGACATGAGGAAACATTTACGACACGCCTTGGTCGTGCTTGTGCCGGTGCTGGCGTTTGCAGTAATCGCATTATTGCCAAAGATCGCGGCCGGTCTCGGAGGCGTGCCGGTGTTCAATACCTATTTCGACCCATCGGCTGTCGCCAACGTCGGCGCTGTTTGCAGTTGGAGCAATGTAACACACTATGGCACCTTGCTGGCTGTCTTGCTGGTGGCGTTTTTCCTCGGCGAAGCTAGCGCCCACCGGATGCTTGTTCTTTTCAGCATTGTCATCATCGCCCTATTGCTTGCGGGCATGCTGGCTTCTGGCGAAACGGCGAAATGGGCCATCCTCGGCATCGGACTGTTCTGTTCAATAATGTGGTCGAACATCTTCTCGCTGGCAATTGAAGGGCTGGGACCATTCAAAAGTCAGGCTGCCTCGTTGCTCATGATTGGAGTTCTTGGAGCCGCCTTGCTTCCGCTGCTACAGGGCTGGGTCGCGGACAAAATGGGCATTCAGTTCTCCTTTGTCGTCCCGATTGGCGCCTTCGCCTATATCGCATTCTACGGGCTTTATGGCTATCGTGCCGGCAGACGGATGGACAGCAAGCCAGTAACGACCTCAACCGCTGCTGCGACAATGGAGGGGAAGGCGCCATGACCAAGTGTTTGCTCGGTTTCGACATCGGTGGCACCAAATGCGCCGTGATCCTTGGGCAGGCGGAAGGCGATCAAATTCGCATCATCGAACGTAAGGCTTTCCCAACGCCCGCGGGGCCGGAATCCACCTTATTGAAGTTTGAGGCGGCTGCCCGCGAACTGCTCGCCAACCGCGGCTGGCAACCCGAGGCCATTGGAATTAGTTGCGGCGGCCCTTTGGACAGCCGGCGCGGCGTTGTTCTAGGCCCGCCCAACCTGCCCGGTTGGGACAACGTGCCAATCAGCAAACGATTCTCAACAGCGTTTGGCGTCCAGACGCACTTGCAGAACGATGCCAACGCTTGCGCGTTTGCAGAGTGGAAATGGGGCGCTGGACGGGGCGTAAACAGCCTGGTTTTTCTCACCTTCGGCACCGGCATGGGGGCGGGCTTGATTCTTGATGGGCGCCTTTACTCCGGTGCTTGCGATCTCGCCGGGGAAGTGGGCCATATACGTCTGGCCGAAAACGGTCCCGAGGGTTATGGCAAGCACGGCTCCTTTGAGGGTTTTTGCAGCGGTGGGGGCATCGTACGACTTGCTCGGGAGCATGGCTTGGAGGCCGCTGATGCGCGGCAGATATTTGAAGCCGCCAGCGCGGGAAATCCAGTCGCTGTGCGAGTGATCGAAATAACCGCCAGATACCTCGGCCGCGGATTGGCGGTGCTTCTGGACACCCTCAACCCGGAAATGATTGTCATTGGCAGCATTTTCGCCCGCCAGAGAGACCAGCTTTGGCCCATTGCGGAACGAACGTTGCGAGCGGAGGCGCTTCCTGCCAGTGTCTCGGCTTGCCGAGTGGTTCCGGCTGCGCTCGGCGAGCAGATCGGCGATTATGCAGCGTTATCCATTGCGACTCTTACTGTATGAGCCCGCATGTCCAGGATCTGCTGCAGAGGCGCCCTGAGTTGTCGGTTTGCCAAGGCGATGTGATTCAGGCTTTCGAGATGATGCGCGACTGTTTCCGGCGCGGCGGCAAAATACTTTTATGCGGAAACGGAGGCAGCGCGGCAGACGCCGAGCATTGGGCAGGCGAATTGCTCAAAGGCTTTGTACATAAACGCCCATTGAACCAGAAGGATCAGCATGGCCTTCCGGCGCAGCTTGCGCTCAAACTGCAAGGGGGATTGCCGGCGATTCCTCTCACCGGCTTTGTGTCATTGGGCACGGCTTTCGCCAACGATATTGATCCGCAGCTAGTCTTTGCGCAGCTCGTTTGGGTTCTTGGCCGTCCAGGTGACTTGCTGGTCGGCATCAGCACGTCCGGTAATGCTCGTAACGTCTGCGCAGCCATGGAAGTTGCCAAGGCGCGTGGACTGGTTCGAGTGGGTTTGTCCGGAAAAACCGGGGGACGATTGTTTTCCAACTGTGACCTGTGTATAAGGGCCCCGGCAAATGAGACCTACCTCATTCAGGAATTTCATCTTCCCATCTACCACTGCCTGAGCCTCATGCTCGAGGACGAGTTTTTTGGTGAGGCAGGTTCTCTTTAAGTTCCGCCGCCTGATTTTCAGCGCAACAAAAGCTCCATCTCGTCCGCCCATTTCAAGGCTTGATCTCCATCCGACGCCACGGTCGGATCAGCATTTTTTACGGCGGAGCGCATGTCCTCAAGGTCTTTGCGGATTGCAGCGGTCAGTTCCTCGCGTTTTAATGAATTGTTCGTATTCACCAAAAGCCGATGACGGAGGTAGGCAAGGTGCATTGGTGCCCGCCATTCGAGCTGAACCTGATTGGCGAGCAGGCCTCGTTGCAGTTGAACATAGTCGGAAGGTTCCAATAACAATCGGGTGCGTTCCAGGGCAACCACGGAATTACTGGCCATCTCAAGGGCAACCAGCTTGTTGCTTTCGACCTGGGCGATCTCGGCAGGGTCGCCCATAACCAAACGGTCATGAAGTGATTTGTATTTATCGGACCACAATTGGGGATTCGCGAGATGTTGAAACGCATCAATTTCATCGGCTGGCCCTGGGGGATTGCGGGTATCAAAGAAACTGAAGTTGTCGATATAAAGCGTCTCCTGCACCACGTCCGTGCTGTGGATCAAGGCCGGAATAATGGCCGGACCGGCCTTGTCACCGTAACGATGGATAGCCCAAGTTTTCCACACCTCGTCCACAGTGCTGACCTCCCCTGACGCCAGCAGTCCCAAAGCCCACATGTTCACTTCGGAAGGCTGGTGCAGGACACTCTGATTGCCTCGATCCACGCGCACACAAACACCCTTGATACCCTGACTCATCCCATAGGCAAACTGACGCTGCAAGAGTTCAGGCATGCAATTCACCAGCTTATTTAGGCCAAAGTATTCGCCTTCGACATCCCATTCCTCGATCTGTTCGTGGCTGCCTACCCGGCCCAGTTCGAGTCCATTAATGCTCCGCAGATGCCAGTCCTGCGGCACGCACTTGCTCATGATGATCACGTCTTCGGGCAACTCCTTGATGGTCGGCATGAGGTTGCTCAGATCGTTCAGATGCCACACGAAGGTGCGGACTTGGAGTTTCTTTCCGTATTTTCTGCACTTGTCGTCGAGCAACTGCACCAAGCGTTTAAACAACTCCGGATTGGTGGCGGGAACCTGGGTTTCGGTGACGGTCAAAACCAATGCGTCTACGTCCGGAATAAGGTCTTTTAGGATGTGTTCGTAACGTTCGTCCAACAGCGCCCATAACTTTGGATCGTTGAGGTTGAGCACGATTCGATCATCTCCGGTGAACCCATAATTGGACAATATCTCCCCAGGCTTAAGCTTGCCAGTTCCCGGTTTTAGCAGGAATTGTTTAGGAATGTCATTCAATTCATGAACCCAGATCGAAACCTCCATTCCTAGTTTGTGGCAGTTTTCGATCAGTTGGGTTCGCTGATTATATTCCGCAAATTCCTGAAGCGGTTTGAGAGTGCCATATTCGGTTTGGATCTGAACGCCATTATAACCCGCCTCCTTTGCAAGCTTGATCAATTCAATATTCGCCTTGCCTTGATGAAATGAAACAATGCGGTAAGGCAGCGGTGGCTGATTGGTGGTGGCTTCACCTGCGTGAATTACCAACCAGAAACCGCCGGTCAGAAAAAATGCTAGATATACAGTTAGGATATATTTCATTTGGCAATTTTTGCTGGTCTGGAACGTTGTATTTGATTTGTGACTGTTTCCGGGCGGCGAAATCTGCGCAACCATCATTCCAATTCAATCTTCAAGACGGCCTTGGTGAAAGACCGGTCAAGAGATATCACTTCCCACTGGCCATCGGCCCGTTTGCGAATATCGCCCCAGGTCTGATCGCCATTCCAATGAATTGAACTAATCGGTGAACTGATCGGTGAACTGATTGGATATGGCAAGGTCTTGGTAAGGCCGGGAACCGGAATCCGAAAATGACCTCGACGTTGTTTGTCAGACTCTATGGACAGAGTCACGGTTTTTTTTTCCGGCTGAAATAAATAAGTGTATTTCAGGAACCCGCCGTCAGGTAGCGTGACGGCGATGGTCGCAGGCTGGTCCGCCCAGTTTGGCGGCATTGCCGGCCAGATGTTGATCTCGTTAAACCCGAACTTGGTGGGCGTGATTCCGAACAGTCCTTCAACAATGGCGCTTAAATGGCCGGCGGCTGAAATTCCATATCGGTCACGACCGCCGCCAATTCCCTGCTTGAGTGAATACCATTCCATGCAAGCGCCTTCCCGGGCAATGGCGTCGCTGCGACGCTTGACGGCTGCGTAGACTGCGTCCAGCATGTTGTATTTGGAAAAAGCGCGAACACAATTGTAATATGACTCTTCCCAGCATCCGCCCGGAATAAAACCTTGAAACGGATAATTGGTGCATACCCAGTAGTAAATGGGATAACTAAGTGGCATCGGAAAGATGCCATTATCCATCAAGACACTCCGGGCGTATTCGGCAACCTTCTGTCCACGGGAATCATTTCCTCCCACAAAGGCGGCATAGTATGGCGAGACGTCGAGCTCGCGGCTGTCTTCATTAATGCCACAGCCACTATGATACCACTTTTTCTCGTTGGCCCGGTAGAGGAGATAGTAGTAACCAGCGTCGGGATCGTAAGCCAGCGTCTCGATGGCGTTGTGCATTTGGACCGCCTTTGACTGGAGCCAGCCGGTTTCGGGCAGATGGTGGGCCGCACCGTAGTCGGCCATGAGTTGCAGCCACTCGCAGACTTCCATGCTGGCTACCACCACAACATCATTTTTCGTTTGATCCAAGATAAAACCGTTCTCCGGCTCGCCAACCAGGTAAGCCCATACTCGATTCGGAAGCCGCCGGCCATTCTCAATCAAGCCGTCGTTGTTCCGGTCATACTCGGAGAGAGTCCACTTGATGATCTTGAGCTGACGATCCCAATTATCCATGATGAATTTGTCCTGGCCGGAGTAGCGGAAATATTCGGAAAAATGCTTGGCGACTTGTGCAATGTGAATCCCACTCTGCATGCGGGTATAGTCCCACACCAGCTTCCCATCCTTGTCATGCTCATCAAAGAAAATGCGGTCGCCCATTTGAGAAATCAGTCCGGGATCATCTCCCCAAAAGTAGGCTGCGCACTTCGGGCCGAAATGAAAATCACGAGGGTCATAACGGGGTTCAGGGCCAATGGTGCCGCTAGAGACAGCCAGCCAGCCGTCGCGCTGCCAGTGCTGATACGCAACCCGGCGCATTTCGACCAGAAGATCGGCGGCGATTTTAAACGAATCTTCGATGGTCTTGTCCGGAACTGATATGGAGACCCTGCGGCTGATCCTGAAATCCGGCTCGTTACTCGAGGTGTTGGAGAGCGGGCTTGCAACTTTCGCAATGCTTGTGTTTTCACTCGCAATCGCGGGATCAGCCTGTGCCTGAGCCTTTGCCTTCGGTTGTGAAATACTGCTGAGTGCCAGTGCCGCCGTTGTAAGGATCACAATCAATCTTTTCATGCGCTTATTCTGGCAGAAAAAACAACCCAGTCATGTCCCCCAAAACGGATACATGCGTTGTCAACCAATCCGTGAGTTGCGAAAGCCGGGCTGCTCAATGATAAGCGCGGACAAGCCAGGGTTATTCGTCAAAAACACAAGGACTTTGCCGTCCGCCGGATCCCTTAAACCCGAATTCCGAAGTTAAAAACGGACCCAATGGTGTGTTTCGGGGAGCACACGCCTCTGGCGTGTGGTTTTCGGCGTCGCGCCGAAAACATCGTCCGGCAAACTTTTCCCTGTTGGAAATTCCCGGAAGAGTGTGCGACGAAAGTTCGTAAACGGGTCAGTCCCGAATGGCCCTTAGATAAGGCCTAAAACTTTCTTACCGAGGCGTTTGCGTCGTG
>DAIRTX010000046.1:0-28090 GCA_036803685.1 Verrucomicrobiota bacterium
ACGGCACGATCATCGAGGAACACATTTTCCACATGGCCGGCGCGACCTCGCCGCAGTTGCAGACCGAGGCGGAAATGATCAAAGCCATCCGCGAAGCCGGCCGCACACCGGTGCAACGAAATACTTTCTACGAAATGATCAAAGTCTGGGAAGCCGCACCGACTGCGACCGAAGCTGAACCACCGACGGGCAAATCGAAAATTTTGGAAGACAATCTGGCAACGGCGTGACAGAAACAAAATCCAAATTGTCGTTGTCAGATGCTGGAGTCAGCTACGCACAAAAAGTCTTGGATGAGATGGAGAAAGAATCGGATCGTGCAACGGCGATTCTTCTCGGCGCTGAATTGGATGATACGTTAGGTCAGATTTTAGAAAAGCACCTGCTTCCACCACGGGCAAAGAAAGATATTCGCGTAGCGCAGACATTCTTGTCTGCGGGTTCAAGGGACATTCCTGTCCCGTGTTTCTAATCCGCCCGTACTGGCGACTGGAAAGTCGCCAGAACCCGCAGGCTGGAAAGCCTGCGCCACCTTTGCGCCTTTGCGCCTTTGCGCCTTTGCGTTAAAATCTTCGCGCATGTCAGATGACACACCCAAACTCCGCATCGGCTCGGTGCAATATCTGAACGCCGTGCCGCTCACCCGCGGCATCGAGGGCGAAGTCGTTTTCGCCACGCCCGCCCAACTCGCCGAAATGCTCCGCCGCGATGAACTTGACGCCGCACTCGTCAGCGTTACCGAGGTTTTGCTCAATGACCGCTACGACATTCTCGACGGCATCGCCATCGCGTCGCTGGGCGAGGTTTACAGTGTGCTGCTCGCGCATCGCCGTCCACTGGCCGAATTGAAGGAGGTTTTCTGCCACACCGCCTCGTTGTCGGGCCTGAATCTTTTGAAAGTCCTGCTGGCCGAACGCGGGTTGAAGCCCGAGTTCAAGCCCCTGCCCGACCCTCGAAAAGCGGCGGAACACGACGCCGTGCTGCTCATTGGCGATCCGGCGATTGATTTTCAACGCGCACCGCACGAGCACGAAATTTTCGATCTCGGCACGGCGTGGTATGAACTGACGAATCTACCGTTCGTTTATGCCGTGTGGGCGTTGCGGCGTGGCATCGAAAACAAGGAACTGTGCCGGCGGCTGCGCGAGACAAAGGATTTCGGGATGGAAACGCTGGATTACCTCATCGAAACCCGCAAGGAATATGATGAGGATTTCCGCCGGGATTACCTCGGCTGGCACGTTCATTATCACCTTGCCTCGGACGAGAAACGCGGCATCGCGAAGTTTTGCGAACTGCTCCACAAACACAGCCTCGGCCCGGTGTATGAGCCGAAGTTTGTTTCTTGATCAAGGCCGCGCGGCAGCGCGGCCCTACCTTATTTTGGTAGGGCGGTGCTGCCGCGCCGCCCAAACTTAAACTACATTCCTCTCAAGTTTCGCTTTCCAACCTCGCCAGCGTCTCCGGGTCGCGCACGTCCACCCAGCGGCCCTGGATTTCCAGTCCGGCCAGCTTTTGTCCGGCGGCAATCATGGCGCTGACGGCGTCGGTCAATTCGTATTCGCCGCGAGGTGATTTCTGCAGACGCGTCGTGAAGTCGAACAGCGGCGGACGGAAAATGTAAATGCCCGCGTTGTACCAGGCCGGTGCGCCTGGTTTGAGCCAGCCGTCACGGCGCAATTGTTCTAACTGCTCCGGCGACGGTTTTTCCACCAGCCGTTTCAGACAAAATTGTTCGTCGAAAAAATTTAGCCCGCCCTTGGTCGCGTCCTCGCCGCGGGTGACGGTGATGACGCCGGCAAAATCGCCTTCGCCGAAGCGCCGCAGCATTTGCGGATACGTTTCGGGCGGAACCAGAATGTCGCCGTAAGTCAGCAAAAACGGCGAGTCGCCGATAAAATCCTTTGCCAGTTCCGGCGCCTTGCCCGTGCCGTCCTGCACGGCCTGCCGGCCGAACGCGATGCGCGCGTTCCATTTCGAGCCGTCGCCGAAATGATTTTCGACAACCTCAGCGCGCCAGCCGGTGACGATGAAAATCTCGCGGACGCCCGCCGCGACGATGCCCGCGACGATGTGTTCGAGGATGGGTTTGCCCTGCACGCGAAGCATGGGTTTGGGCAGCTCGTTGGTGAGTTCCCGCATGCGCGTGCCCTTGCCGGCGGCCAGAATGACAGCTTTCACGAGCGGAATTTAACCACGTCCTCCGTAATCCCGCAATGCGGACGGAGAGTGGATGAACACAGCTTGCCGATTCGTTCAAAGCAATTTCGTAGCAGCCGAGGTGACGAGGCTCATTTCAAATGCAGAAGGCAGAATGATGAATGAAGAAAAGGCTGCCACAGACTTTGTCCGCTTTGTTTCATTCCTGCATTCTGCATTTTTCCTTCTTCATTTTGCCTTCAGAATGAGCCTCCTGACCAGTCTTCGCACCAGGTGCTACGACCCGGCAGGCGTCGGCTGCTGCTCAAAACCTCGTCAGCTTTTCCAGTTCCTTCACGCGCCTATCAATGTCGGCACGTTTGATTTTCGTCGTTCGCGTCAGGCCGAAGCCTTCGCAGCAGAACGATGCCGTGACGCTGCCGTAAACCATCGCGCGCCGGATGTTGTCGTCAATCGAGCCTTTCGCGGTGGCGAGATAACCCATCATGCCCCCGACGAATGAATCGCCCGCGCCGGTCGGGTCTTCGACGGTGTGCAGCGGATAGGCCGGGCAGATGAAAAATCCCTTTGGCCCGGACAAAATCGAGCCGTGCGAACCCTTTTTTATGATCACATACTTTGGACCCAGCTTGTGGATTTTTTTTAGCGCGGCAAAGACGTTGTCTTCCTTGGTCAATTGCTGCGCCTCGCTGTCGTTGAGCACGAAGCCGTCCAGGCGCGGCAACAGCTTCATCAAATCGGCTCGCGCGATGTTCAGCCATAAATCCATCGTGTCGGCCACGACGAATTTGGGCCGGCGCATCTGGTCGAGCACGTGAAGCTGGAGCGCGGGCGCGATATTCGCCAGCAACACAAACGGTGTGTCCTGATGCGCCTTCGGCAGCGTCGGCGTGAAGGTCTCGAATACGCCCAGTTCCGTCGCCAGCGTGCGTCGATGGTTCATGTTCGCCTCGTATTCGCCCGACCAGTGAAATGTTTTGCCGGGCAAAATCTGCAAACCTTCGAGGTCAATCTTGTGTCGCTGGTAAAGTCGAAGATATTTCTTCGGAAAATCCTCGCCGACGACGCCGATTAATTTTACGGGGCTGAAAAAGCTCGCGGCCACGGCGGCATGACTGGCCGAGCCGCCGAGCAGCCGCGGGTTTTCCGCGTTCGGAGTTTTGATGGAATCCAACGCAGTTGAACCGACAATAAGAACGCTCATGATTTGGGGTCTGGGATTTTGGATCTTGGCTCTGGGGGGACTAGTAACTGCCCTTGCCCTTTTGAATCAATTCAATTTCGTAACCTTCCGGGGCGTCAATGAACGCGAAGACCGTGCCGGTGGAACTCGCCGTCGGCCCGTCGGAATATTTCAGGCCATGCTTCGCAAGGTGTTTGCCGAATTCCTCGAGGTTGTCCACCTCGAACGCCAGATGCGTAAGGTCGGGTTGCACCTGCACCGGGCCGCCCGCCGGGAAACTGCAAATTTCAATCTGCTCGTCGCTTTCGGGGGCTTTGAGAAAAACCAGTTCCGAGCCGCGCGGCGATTTGTGCCGCTTGATTTCTTCGAGGCCGAGCACATCGCGATAAAACTTTATCGTGCGTTCCAGGTCGTTCACGCGGTAGCGCGTGTGCAGCAGTTTTGTGACTTTGCTCATGCGCGAAATTTATCAGTCCAATGTCCAATGTCCAATGTCCAATGGCGCCTCCACATTGTTCGACTTTGGACTTTAGACTTCGGACTTTGGACTTTAGACTTCGATTCATGGGCAAGCGACGCGAAGCGCGCGAACGCGCCGTGCAATTTTTGTTTCAGTACGATTTGAACCCGCCGGAAAATCTGGATCGGGAGCTCAATGAATTCTGGGACACGCAGCGCGCGGCGGCCATTGCCGGGGAAAAAGGCCCGGCCACGTGGGGCCAGCCGGTCGAACTGCCACCACCCAACGCCGGGGAGGTCGAGATGCGTCTGTTCGCCGATCCGCTGATTCGCGGCGCCCTGGAGCATCGCGACGCGATTGACGAGCACATCAAAAAACACGCGAAGAACTGGGAGTTCCATCGCATTGCTGCGGTGGACCGCAACATCATGCGGCTGGCGATTTACGAGATGCTGTTCCGCGAGGACATCCCGCCCATCGTCAGCATCAATGAGGCGGTGGACATCGCCAAAAAATTTTCCACACAGGACAGCGGCAAATTCGTCAACGGCATCCTGGACAAAATCAAAGGTGAATTGATGCGGCCGGCGAGGATCGTTAAGTAGTCCAAAGTCCAAAGCCTAATGTCCAAAGTTGGCAGGTTGGTGGCTTTGAAAATGCAAGATGCAAAACCAAACTTGAGAAAGGAAACGACCATGGCGAAGATCGAACGGTTCGAAGACATGTTAAGCTGGCAGAAGGCGCGCGAACTGACCAGGTATGTTTACAAAGTCTCGAAACAAGGAGACTTTGTGAAAGATTTTGAATTGCGCGGGCAGATACGCGGCGCCTCAATTTCGATCATGTCAAACATCGCCGAAGGTTTTGAGCGTGGGGGTGACAAGGAGTTTTCCCAATTCTTGTCAACAGCCAAGGGTTCCTGTGGCGAAGTGCGGTCACAACTATACGTTGCTTTAGACGAATCATATATCTCTCCGGCCGAGTTCAAAGAACTCCATGCTGGAACCGTCGAAGTCAGCCGGTTGATTTCCGGCTTTATGGGCTACCTGCGCCAATCCAATTTGCGCGGGAGCAAATTTAAATAACTGTGGAACTGTCCCCGACATTGGATTTTGGACCTTTGACTTTGGACTGAGCGAATGAAATTCGCGGATTTACATCTGCACACGCATTTTTCCGACGGCACGTTTTCACCGGAGGAACTGACCGGGCACGGCGCGCGGCTCGGCTTTGCGGCGCTGGCGTTGACGGACCACGATTCGGTCGAAGGTTGCGCGCGCATGGCGGCGGCCTGCGGCGCGGCGGGCATTGAATTCATCACCGGCACGGAACTCACCGCCGAGCACAACGACATCGAGGTTCATCTCCTCGGCTATCTCGTGGATACGCAGAACAAAAAACTGTTGGTGGAAATTGCCCGGTTTCAGGCCGTCCGCCAAAACCGCATTCGTGAAATGGTCGCCCGCCTCAACGGATTGAACATACCGCTCGAAGCGGAATCCGTCTTTGCGCTGGCCAATTGCAAATCGCCCGGCCGCCCGCACGTGGCGCGCGCGCTGGTAAAGGCCGGACTTTGCAAAACGCCCGATGAGGCGTTCGAGCGTTTTCTCAAAAAAAATCGTCCGGCGTGGGTGCCGAAAGCCAAGATGTCCGCGCTGGAAGGCGTTGAATTGATTCACCAGTCCGGCGGCCTCGCCGTCATGGCGCATCCCGGTTTGAACCGCACGGATGAAATCATTCCCGCGCTCGTGGACGCCGGGCTGGACGGCATTGAATGTTTTCATACCAAACACTCGACCAAGACCGCCGAGCGCTATTTGGAAATTGCCGACAAATTTCACCTGCTCGTGACGGGCGGCTCCGATTGCCACGGTTTCAGCAAAGGCAAACCGCTTATCGGCACCGTCAAACTGCCCTACGAACACGTCGAAAGGCTCAAGTCGAAGGTCGAGAGACGAGAGACGAGAGCCAGCGCACCGATCGGAAGCCATTAAGCAACCCAGTTTTTTCCCATGTTCGCTGCAAACCCATCAAATCCCCAAATACAGACGGTCGCGGAACAGTTTTTGGCTCTCGACCTTCGACCCTCGACCCTCGACTAAATCATGGGACTCTTTCAGAAGTTCAAAGCCGGCCTGCAAAAAACGCACAGCCAGCTGGCGCACGAAATCAAACGCATCGTCACGCGTTCGCCCAAACTCGACGCGTCGTCACTCGAAGAACTTGAAGCCGCGCTCATCGCCGCCGACCTCGGCGTGGCCATGACTGGGCAAATTGTCGCCGCGGTGAAACACGCCTACGAAACCCAAGGCGGCGCGGGCCTCGATGTTTTCGCCGTCGCCCGTGCCGAAGTGGAGAAGAGTCTTGGCTCGAATAAAACTGATTTGATCAAGGCCGCGCACGGCCCGACGGTGGTTTCCGTGGTCGGCGTCAACGGCACGGGCAAAACCACCACCGCCGCCAAGCTCGCCCATTTGATTCAATCACGCGGTCAAACCGCCTTGCTTGCCGCGTGCGACACCTTTCGCGCTGCCGCCATTGAGCAACTCAAACTCTGGGGCACGCGCCTAAAAGTTGATGTCATCGCGGGCGCTTACGGTGCCGATGCGGCTTCCGTGGCGCATGACGCCGTCACTGCCGCGCAGGCGCGCAAAGTGGATTTTCTTTTCATTGATACGGCAGGACGTTTGCACACGAAGCACAACCTGATGCAGGAATTGCAGAAGCTGCATCGCGTCATCGGCAAGCAACTGCCCGGCGCGCCGCACGAAGTCCTGCTCGTGCTCGACGGCAGCACCGGCATGAACGCGCTCAACCAGGCACGCGAGTTCAACAAGGCCGTGCCGCTCACCGGTCTCGTCGTGACCAAGCTCGACGGCACGAGCAAGGGCGGCATGGTGGTGGCCATCCAGAAGGAACTCGGCCTGCCCATCAAATTCATCGGCCTCGGCGAGCAACCGGACGACTTGCAACCCTTCGACGCGAAACAATTCGCGCAGGCGTTGTTTGAGGAATAATTTTTGCCTCATATGCGTCGTTCCCACATCAATAGCGGCAAATTGAGAAGTCTGCATCCAATCCTAAAAGAATGGATTCGTCTCAATCGCCTCTATGGCAAAACGGCATTATGGAAAGACTGTGCTTGGTGGGCAAATGAGAGAGCTTCTGCAGGTATTCTTGCTGCAGCGGTATGGACGTATGGTGGAGTTGCTTTGGAGGAATACTCAACGAAAAAGGTGAGTAAAAAGGAACATAGAACAGGTCGTTGTGATTTGTTTTTTAATGTTGGTGAAAAATTTGCTTGTGAGATTAAGCAAATTTTTCCCAGGCTTAAAGATGGCGAAACCGGCGACATTTCCAACGTGAAGGCGCAATTTGCCTTAGCCTGCGACGATGCAAGAAATTTGAGGCGACAAGAAGGTCGGCGGCTAGGAATATGTTTTGTGACACCGCGTTTTCCTCGCTCACAAATTCCATACATGGACAATTGTTTGAAAGATTATTTGGATTGTCTTCAACAAAAGCTGATTTTTGATACCATCGCTTGGTATTTTCCGAAAGAAGCTCGGAATATGGAATGGCCGGAAAATAAACGAATATACCCAGGAATTATAGTTCTAATCCGGGAAGTATTTAGAAGTAGATGACTACTGCCAAACAGAGTGCGTGCGAAACTCTGATGCTCCAAGCTTTTCGGCTCGCCCGGCGCGGCTATGGCACGACTTCGCTGAATCCCAACGGGATTTCATCCATCAGCCCGGGGTTGCGCGGCACACGCTACCCTGAGTCAACCGTCCCTAAAATATTTTCCAACCCCAACGGGGTTGTATCGCCATTTCGCGCGCAACGATTCAACCTCTTCAGGGTTGATGACATTTTGTGATTCACCACCCAGCGTAGCCCGCTCACCCGCCTCCGTCAGACTTCGGCGCGGCAAGTCGGGCAACGCTGGGCTGAATGATGAAATCCCTTTGGGATTTTTTCAGAGGCGGCAGCCCTTTCCGTTTGAGTCTTCAAGCGACAGCGAGTGACTATTCCCCATTGATCGTGAAGTTGGACGAGCTGTTTTTGAGTTCAACTATCGTTGAATTGCTGATGGTCACGCTTCCTCGGGCGTCATTTCTGATCCACAAACCGTGGCGGCGTTTGGCGCCGATTCCGTAATTGGGGATGTCCACGTCGGCAATGCGGGCATTGGAAAGCGTGCCCTGACCGTGCTTGCTGCCCGGCGCGATGATGCTCAAACCATCGGAGATGCTGTCCTTGATGTTCAGGTGGTGGATGTCCATGCCCGAAATGCTGCGGCGGTCAAGGCAAAGTTGGAGGGCGGCCCGCCATGCCCACTCGTGATCGTAGCCGCCACTGCGGATGAGGTCGCAGTTCCGAACAACGGTCGTTCCGCTGAAGTTGTTATCAATGTTTTTCTTCGCATCCGCCGTCGGGAAGGTCGTGCTGATGAGGATGGCGCAGCCGGGTGAGATGTCCGTGAACAGGCAGTCTTCGATGCGGTTGCTCTCGCCACCGTAGATGGCCGCGCCGTTTGCCAGAAACGGCAGTTGCGCGGTGCAATGGCTGATGACATTCAGTCCGGGCGCGAATTTCTGCGCGGCGTGCGTCGCGGGCCAGATGGCAAAACCGTCGTCGCCGGTGCCTCGGGCGGTGCAATTTCGAATCGTTGAGCTTCGCATTCCCACGCAGAAATTCACGCCGTCGGCGATGGTGTTGCGAAAGCGGCAGCCTTCGACGACGAGGTTGCTGGAATTGTTGACCCAAATGCCGGTCTTGGTGTGCTCCACCCAGACGCGCGAGATGGTCGAGTTCGTGCCGAACGAATCGCCAAAGCCGTCGTTAGGCTCGCTGTCGTTGCGGTAGTTGAGCCTCCCGATGATCGCGAAGTCCGAAATGTGGATATTGCTGCCCTTGCCTTTAAACCTGACCCGCTTGTTCGTATTTGTGTATTGGCCTTCAGCCCCGACAAGAGTGGTGTGCCACATGCCCGCGCCTTGAATCGTTACATCGGAAGGCACAGCAATGTCGCCGGTGATTTTGAAAACTCCGGCGGGCAGCCAGACGGTTTTCCCGTCGTTCTTCGCCGCCGCGATGCACTTTTTGAGCGCGGCGGTATCGTCCGTTTCGCCATTGCCACCCGCGCCAAAGCGGGCGGCGGTAATGGATAGTGAATTCGCCGGCGCGGCGAGCGGCGGAGCGACGTTCTCCAAGTCAACGAGGTCAATGATGCAATAGGCGGCAGCATCGTCATCGTCCTTCTGCAAGCGCACAACGTCGCCCTTGCCGATGGACAAGTCCTTCAAGCGAATTTCATCGAAGAAATTCCTCGGCGAGCCGGCTTTGGGGTTGTTGGTGAACGGATAACGACCGTAGAGCCATGAATACCTGGACGTGACCGGAAGTTTTTGCACCAGTTTTCCGTTCAGATAGAGACTGAGGGTCGAATTGAGGCCCGTGCCAGATGGTGAGTCGGGTAAACTGTATCGCACCACGATGGCATTGGCCGCTGTCCTGGCCGTGAACTCCACATATTGCCCGACGGCAGCCAGCTTCACGCATTTCTGCCCGGACGATTCCGTCTCGGCCAGGTAAGGATCATATTTTGGTCCCAACGTCGCGCCTGTGGTTGTCATGTCCTCCGCTTCATAAGTCGTCCAAGGAATGTCTGCGCCACGAAACGCCTGTGCGCAATTGAGCGAGGCAGAAAGAAAGATGATGACAACAAGTTGACGCACGATTTGGGGAACTATAGCAACCTGTCTTCTGTTCTGCAAAGAAAACGGGCCGGTCGTCCTTTCAATTTGAGCCTTTGTGCGTCAGCGCTACGATGCGCGGCGATGTCTGACGCCCAATTCATGCGCCTCGCGTTCCGCCTCGCCCGCGTCCGGCGTGGCTACAGCACGACTTCGCCGAATCCGATTGCGGTATAGCGGCGTCTCGGCAGAGCGCCGCAAACTTTCCGGCTTTTTTAAATGGCGGCGCCCTGTCGGGCCGCCGCCACGCGACCTGATCGTCGCGTTTTTCTTTCCTGATTTCTCAGTTTGCGGCTTTCTCCCGGCAGCCGCTACGTTCCTCGCATGAAAAGCCTCCTCTGGCTCGCGCTCGTTTTGAGCAGCGTTTTGCCCGGTTGTTCCACCATGCGGAATGGAACGTCCATTGAAAGTCAGCGCGAAGGAGAATTTTTCAGCAATCAGGAAGCCGTTTGTTTGAAAAGCGACGATCCGGCCCGGCCATGGAAACTTAAATGGGCGATGACCGGGTGTCCCTGGAACAGCGGGGAGTTGTTCGTGACCGTGCATGAGCGGGAACGCGTAAAGGCTTCACTCTATGGCCCGGAATCCACGGTCGCGATTTATGTAAAAGTCGGCGATGAGTTCAAACTCTTGAAGCGGTTGGAAGCACCTGACCATCCATCGTATTTCCTCAAGCCCGCAGTTGTCTGGACGCCGGTGAAGGGAGAAGCTTGGGAGCAGTTGATCCAGATTACCGAGGTCTATTACGGGACGGGGCACCTTACCCGGGAACACATTTTCACAACCAGCAGCGGCCAGGAGCGTGCGCCGGACCTGGAACTTGAAGAGGTCGAATTCATTCCTGCCGATGAATCCTTCAAAAAACATCTGGCCAAGGGGGAAGGCAACTGGAAAGGCGTGACCAGCACTTTCACCGGCGATGGACTCGTTTTTGAATTCTTCATCTGGAAAGAAGGGGACGGCCCTTGCTGTCCCAGCGCGGGAAAAGTCACCGGCACTTACAAACTCGAATGGCCACACCGTGATGGTGGCTTGCGAATTTTTGCGGACACGTTCAAACGCGAGCCGGTAAAGGAGGCCGATTGAAATTCCAATTCACAGCCAATGGTTGCAATGAACTTGATTGCCGGTTTGCATCACGCGGCGCGACGGCGGCGCGACTTTACAGCGTTGGTTGAACCGTTCATTGAGCGTTTCTCAAAACAAATTTCCCAAAAGGCAGGGCAAACCTGACGGTTTGCCCCGACGCCCGGCAGGGCGTCGCCACCTTTTTGGAAATTTGTTTTGAGAAACGGTTTAAATCGAAATCTTTGCCAAGCCAGCCGGGGTTCCGTATAGTTCTCCCCCCGATGAGCCTGTCCATACGCCGACTTTTATTTTTTCTGTTCTTCGTCTCCGGCTTTTGCAGCCTCGCTTATCAAGTGGTCTGGACGCGAATGGCTTTTGCCTCCTTCGGAATCATTACTCCGGTACTTTCCGTGGTGTTGTCGGTATTTATGCTCGGACTGGCCGTTGGAGCCTGGGCGGGCGGGCGATTCATTGCTTCACTGGTTGAGAAAACCGGGCTTTCGGCGGTCGTCTTTTACGCCGGCGCGGAATTATTGATTGGGCTGGGGGCGTTTGCAGTTCCGAAGCTCTTCGCGGCGGGTGAGTATTTTTTGCTGGCAGCGGGTCAAACCAATTCCCTCGATTATCTTTTCCTGTCGGCACTGGTGCTGGCGATTGCCATTCTGCCCTGGTGCGTGTGCATGGGGACAACTTTTCCCTTCATGATGGCCTACGTGCGGGAACGGGACCGCCAAAACACGGCGAGTTTCAGTTATCTGTACCTGGCCAATGTGTTGGGTGCAATGAGCGGGACGATATTGACCGCGATTGTTTTGGTGGAAATGTTTGGTTTCCATCATACCTTGCGCATTGCGGCTGCGGGCAACTTCGCCATCGCGGCCGCCGGCATCTGGCTGGGCCGGCAGCACCAGGAACACCTGTCCGGGGAGATTCCAGCCGGGCGACCTCCCACCACGCTGCCGGATCCGTCGCCGTCGGGGCAACCGCGGACCCGGTTCATCAAATGGATGCTGTTTTCGACCGGGTTTTGTGCGATGGCCATGGAAGTGGTGTGGACCCGTGAATTCACCCCGGTCCTGAAAACGCAGGTTTATTCCTTTGCCTGGATCGTCTTCACCTATCTGGGTGCGACCTTTCTCGGTTCCTGGTGGTACCGCCATCATCTCAAAAAAAATTCGCGGTGGACGGCAGGCAGATTAATGGCCGTTTTGATGGTCGTGGTTTTCCTGCCGATTCTCGCCAATGATCCCCGGTGGGTGAATGCCAATTGGATGTACAACATTGACGTCATCAGCGTGATGATCGTGCTGGCGAGCATTTGCCCGTTTTGCGCCGCCTTGGGTTATCTGACCCCAAGCCTGATTGACGAACACGCCGCCGGCGATCCGGCGGCTGCCGGGAAAGCTTATGCGGTCAATGTTCTCGGCTGCATTCTGGGACCGCTCTTTGCGTGCTACGTTGTGCTGCCCGAAATCGGTGAGCGACACGCCCTCATCCTCCTCGGCCTGCCGTTTTTCGGGTTTTGTCTCCTGAGCTGGAATTCCATCCCCCGATGGCAACGCCTGGGGTCGGGGCTGGCGACCGGTGTCGTCCTGGCCGGGGCCCTGTTTTTCTCCAAAGATTTTCAGGAGCATCTGTCCCGTTCCTTCAAAGGCACCGAGGTGCGGCGGGACTATGCTGCGTCCGTTGTTGCCACGGGCACAGGTTGGGACCGGGTGCTTCTGGTAAACGGCATTGGCATGACTCTGCTGACACCCATCACCAAATTCATGGTTCATCTGCCACTGGCTTTTCACAAGGAACCGCCGACATCCGCGCTGATCATTTGTTTTGGCATGGGCACCACCTACCGCTCGGCCTTGAGTTGGGATATCGAGACAACCACGGTGGAATTGGTTCCGGATGTTCCCAGGGCCTTCGGATTCTATCATGCCGATGCGGCGCAAGTCCTGGCCAATCCCAAAGGTCACCTCGTCATCGACGACGGACGGCGCTATCTCAAACGCACCCGGGAAAAATTCGATGTCATCGTGATTGACCCTCCCCCGCCGGTGGAGGCGGCGGGTTCCAGCCTGCTTTATTCCACGGAATTTTGCGAACTGGCGAAACAGCACTTGAAACCTCATGGCATCCTGCAGACTTGGTTCCCGGGCGGGGAACCCCTGGTTGCCCAAGCTGTTTTGCGCTCCGTTGACAACGTATTTCCTCACGTGCGTTGTTTCGGTTCGGTTGAAAAATGGGGAATTCACATCCTGGCCTCCATGGATCCCATCGAAACCTCAAACCCCGAACAACTGGCTGCGCGCATGCCGGCGACCGCACAAAAGGACTTATTGGAATGGGCCCCGTCCGACAATCTGCCGGCTTATCTGGGATTGGTGCTCGCGCGGGGGATTCCAGTCGACAAGAACCTTAATCCGGATCCGGAAATTCGCATCACGGATGATGATCCCTTGAATGAATACTTTCTGTTGCGGCAGTTAGGTCTGTAGTCCTGCCGATTTGCATCTCAATGGAAACGCGACCAACATTATTTGTCCAAAATCGGGTCCAGTTGAAAAATATCCGGCTGGCTTTGAGCCTGGCGCGCCGTGGCCTCGGACAGACTTCGCCGAATCCGATGGTCGGGGCGGTGTTGGTTAGGAGCGGCAAAATCATCGGGCGCGGATGGCATCGGCGAGCGGGTTTGCCGCACGCGGAAATCGAGGCGCTCCGTGACGCGCACAAACATAGATTTTCGGCAAAGGGCGCAACGCTTTATGTGACGCTTGAACCCTGTTGCACGCACGGGCGCACGCCACCCTGCACGGACGCCATCATCGCGGCGGGTATCAAACGCGTGGTCGTCGGTGCGACGGATCCGAATCCGAAACATTCCGGGCGCGCTTTCAAAATTCTGCGCCGGGCCGGGATTGAAGTCACGGCGCCTGGGAGCGCCGGCGTCCCGCCGGCCAGTCCCTCGATTCGCAGACCTGCAACACGCCGGCGAGACGCCGGCGCTCCCAAGGCGGACGCGCTCGCCAACGAATGTGCGCGACTGAACGAGGCGTTCAATCACTGGATCGTCCATCGCACGCCGTTCGTCATTGTGAAAACGGCGATGACGCTGGATGGCAAAATCGCCACCGCCACCGGCGAATCAAAATGGATTACCGGCGAAGCCGCGCGCGCCTGCGGCATGAAATTGCGGCACGGAGCGGATGCGATTCTGGTCGGCATCAATACGATTCTGGCGGACGATCCGGGCCTGACGGCACGGATGAAGAGGGAAGAGGGAAGAGGGAAGAGGGCAAAGCCGATTCGCCGCATCATTCTTGATTCGCAGGCGCGAACGCCGCTGGACGCAAAAATTGTGAGCGATCAATATGCATCGCTGACGACAATTGTCGTGGGCAAACGCGCGCCGAAGAATCGCGTGGTGGCCCTGGCCAAACGAGTGAATGTCATTGTTGCACCGGTTCAGAAGGTAGGGCGCGTCACTCCGTGCGCGCCGTCTCTGGAAAATAATCCACGCTCACGGCGCGCACGGAGTGACGCGCCCTACCAACAAATTGATCTTCGTTGGCTCATGCGAAAGCTGGGCGCGGAAAACGTCACGAGCCTGCTCGTGGAAGGCGGCGGCGAAGTGAACGCGTCGTTTTTGCTCGGTGGTTTGGCGCAGCGCGTGTCGTTTTTTTACGCGCCGAAAATCCTGGGCGGGCGCGATTCGCGCAAGGCTGTCGCGGGAGAGGGCGCCAGGAGTCTGGCGGAGGCGATTCAGCTTCGCGACGTTGAATGGAAACGGCTCGGCCCGGATTGGTTGCTGACGGCGCGAGTTGCGTCCACGACGTAGCGCAGGCATCCTGCCTGCACCTCCAGGCGGGACGCCTGGGCTACTTTATGTTCACAGGCATTGTTGAAGAAGCCGGGACCGTCGAGCGCATCCAGCCGGCGGCGAAAGCCATTGAACTGACCGTGCGCGCCAGCGCGACCGGTCGCGGTTTGAAGCTGGGTGGCAGTCTGGCGGTGAACGGCTGTTGTCTGACGGCGGTAAAGGTGGCCACGCGCGGGAAATTCAAGCTCGCCCAATTCGATCTGCTCCAGGAAACGTGGCGGCGCACCAACCTGCAATTCGCCAAACCCGGTTCGCTGGTGAACCTGGAGCGGCCGTTGCGCGCGGACGGCGAGTTCGGCGGGCATTTCGTGACCGGCCACATTGACGGCGTGGGCAAAATCATCCGCTGGGAACGCGCGGGGCAGGACCACGTGCTCGACATCGCCGCGCCGCCGGAAGTGATGCGTTACATTGTCTTCAAAGGCTCGGTGGCGGTGGACGGTATCAGCCTCACGGTGGCGGGCGTGCAGAAAAAAAGTTTCCGCATCTGGATTATTCCCCACACCTGCGAAATCACGGCCTTGCGCGAGCGAAAAGTCGGTGACGCGGTGAACCTGGAGGCCGACCTGCTGGGCAAATACGCGGAAAAGTTCATCGCGGCGCGCGGCGCGCGTTGACCTGGGCGGGTTGAAGATTGCCGCCCGGGTTGTTTGTGGCGGTAGAAAGTGCGATGTTGACCGGAAGGCCTTCCCTGCAAAGTAAAGATGCGCGAGATTGAGACAGTGAAAGCAGCAAAAACGGACCCGGCTTCAAAGGCTCTGTCGCCCGTGGTCCAGCGCCCGAAAAAGGGCGGTACGCTGGCCAACCTGCTCGACCATCACACCAGCGTGGGCGTGCTTTGGAAACCGGAGGACGGCCGGGTCCGTTGCGTGGCGTGCGGTCACCGGTGCCTGATAGCGCCGGGTCGGCGCGGGATTTGCAAGGTACGCTTCAATGACGGCGGCCAACTGCGCGTGCCGTTTGGCTACACTGCCGGCGTGGCTTGTGATCCGGTGGAGAAAAAGCCGTTCTTCCATGTGCATCCCGGCAGCGACGCGCTCACCTTCGGCATGTTGGGCTGCGATTTTCATTGTTCGTATTGCCAGAACTGGGTGACCAGCCAGATGCTGCGCGATGAAGCGGCATCCGCGCCTTTCCAGACAGTCACCCCGGAAGAACTGGTGCACGCGGCCCAACGGCACGGCGCGCGCTTGGTGGTGTCGAGTTACAACGAACCGCTCATCACCGCCGAATGGGCCGTGTCCGTCTTCCAGCCGGCCAAGGCGCAAGGTTTGATGTGCGCCTTGGTTTCCAATGGCAACGCGACGCCGGAAGCGCTCGATTTTCTCCAGCCGTGGATCGTGGCTTACAAGGTGGACTTGAAAGGCTTTGATGACCGCCGCTACCGGACGCTCGGCGGCACACTCGACCACGTGACCGAAACCATCAAAAGGATCCATCAACGCGGCGTCTGGCTGGAGGTCGTGACCCTCGTCGTGCCGGGCTTCAACGACGACCCGAAGGAACTTCGGGACATCGCCCGGTTCCTCGCTTCGGTGAACCGTGACATTCCGTGGCACGTCACCGCATTCCATCCGGATTACAAAATGACCGGTCCGCGCCCGACGCAGGCCGACGACTTGCTGCGCGCGGCGGAGATTGGAACCGAAGCCGGGTTGCGCTTCGTCTATGCCGGCAATGCGCCCGGCCGGGTGGGCGAGTGGGAAAACACGCGCTGCCCCGGCTGCGGCGAAACCCTGATTGCGCGCTGCGGCTACTTGATCCATGAATACAAAATCACTTCCCGCGGCACGTGTCCGCGCTGCGGCGGGGTTATTCCTGGCCTCTGGCCAACGGACGGCGCGGAAGGCGTTCGCACCGGTGATGGCCTGGCCGCTTGCCATCGCCGCCGGCCGCGCCGGGTGAACTTGAAATGAAAATGCGCGCCCGATTCAAGCCCGCAGCGGAAACCCCGGCGGTGCGTTTGCCGGCGGTGGCAGGACAATTTTATCCGGAGAACCCGGAAGAACTGCGGACGATGGTGGCCGGTTTTCTGGCGGCCGCGAAAACAGTCTCTGACACAATTCCGAAAGCCATCATCGCGCCCCATGCTGGCTACCAATATTCCGGGTCAATCGCCGGCTCGGCCTACGCCTGCCTGGCGCGCGGTCGTGGCGCGCTCAAGCGCGTGGTGTTGCTGGGGCCGTCGCACTTTGTGGCGTTTCCCGGATTGGCAGCCAGCAGCGCGTCGGTTTTCCAATCGCCGCTGGGCTTCATTCCCGTGGATAAGGAGGCGCTCGCGCGGGCCCGCGCGTTGCCGCCGGTAACGACGCTGGATGCCGCGCACCAGCGCGAACACAGCCTGGAAGTGCATCTGCCGTTTCTGCAAATCGCGCTGGGCGAATTCAAACTGGTCCCGCTGGTTGTGGGCGACGCCACGGCAAACGAGGTCGGAGCGGTGTTGAACGAACTCTGGGGCGGCAGGGAAACCTGCATCGTCGTCAGCTCGGACTTGAGTCACTACCACAGCTATCAGACGGCGCAACAAACCGACCGCGAGACGGCCCGCGCCATCGAGTCGTTGAACTGGGAGAAACTCGACGCCGACCAGGCATGCGGTTGCCACCCGATTCGCGGACTCCTGCGGGTGGCGAAGGAGCGCGGACTGCGGTGCCGCACCGTGGATTTGCGGAACTCCGGCGACACTTCGGGCGGGCGCGGCCGCGTGGTGGGCTACGGCGCCTTCGTCTTCACGGAAAACTAAACCTCACTCGCCGGAGACCGTCACCACGATGGTGCGGCGGCGCGGTTTGATGTCGCATTCCAGATGGAAGATTTGCTGCCAGATGCCCAGCACCGGCTTTCGGTCGGCCACCGGCACGGTCAGGGACGGCCCCAGCAGCGTGGCTTGCAAATGCGAATGGCCGTTGCCGTCGTGCCAGGCCTGTTCGTGTCCGTAGTCGCGGCCCGGCGGAATGAGTTTGTCCAGAAGGCCGGGCAGGTCCTCCAGCAGGCCCGGCTCGTATTCGATGGCGCCCAGCGCGCCGGTGCTGCCGATGTTGAACACATGCGCCGTACCCGTGTGCACGCCGGAGTCGTGGACGATCCGCGCCACGTCCGCCGTCACGTCGTGCAGGTGCCGGTGGCCCCGGGTTTCCAGCAGGATTTGTTTTTGATAAACCATGTCTTTTTCTTGCGCGGAATGGAACGGGAACGCAATACTTTTTCCGGGCTCCCCTTTCGGTTCCTCGACATTTCCGATGGAAACAGGTGACGACCCGGCAGCCATTTGCCACCAGTCGAGGATGCGGCGGAATGACGAATGACGAAGCTCGAATGACGAGAGAAATCCCAATGACCTAATTCCGAAACCGATTGCGGGCCTTTGCATTCATTGGTTATTTGAGCTTCGTCATTCTTTCGTTATTATGGTTTCGTCATTCGTCATTGATGCTTGCCCCGGTGGGCGCCAAATCCAGGAGTCGCGCTTGCGGGAGGTGATCGGCGATGATTAACCGGGCGAGGTTCACCCAGCGTTGACAGTGGTCGAGCACGATGCCGTCGGACGTGGCGATGATCTCGCCGGTATGCGACAGGACGTGGTCGGGACTGAAGACCAGTTCCACTTCCATGTTCCAGCCGGCGCGGGCGGCTTCCTCCAGAATGAGGGCCTTGAGGCGTCCGCTGTTGGAAACCGGTTGGTCGAGCCACCAGCGGCAACGGCTGGCGCCCAGGGCCGCGGCGGTTTCGCCGACCAGGCGCAGAACGGAAAGGGTTTCATTTACTTTGCGATAGCGCCGGTGAATGCCGGCGATGTCCCGGCAGCAACCGTCACGGCACAGCAGGACAATCCCGCCGGCCAGCGCGCTTTCGAGGACGGTCAGGACGTTGTAGCCGTCGAGCCAGAGTTCATTTCCGTGAAGCTGGCCGGTCTCGACGCGGAGTTTTTGGCGGCGTTGAACGTCTTCGTGAGCACAGGCGTGGCGGGAGACGGCCATGCGCTGGCGGCAGGTGAGGTTGTGCCGGTTGCCCACCAATTCGATGGCGGAGCGCGGGCCGTAGCCGCGGTCGAGCAGCCAGCAGAGATCGGCGGCGGCGGCGCGCAACGCGGGGAGTTGCCGGGCGGCAAAGAGCCGCTCGTCCCGGGGAGCGAGGCCCCGATGTGTTTGATGCCGTGCCACGGGGGAAATTGAAATTTTGGTGCGCATAGCAGGACTTGAACCTGCACGCCTTTCGGCACTACCACCTCAAAGTAGCGTGTCTGCCAATTCCACCATATGCGCACCCGCCTGTTATTATGAGGAAATTCAATCATTTTCATGGACATCTTACAATCAAAAACCCGCCGTTCTAACCGAAACGAAAAAAAGGGGGGCTAAGAAGCGATTCCGTCGGGTCAGCAACGGTCTCTTTCGCTTCAATCAGAACGGAAAGCTGTATGCCGTTTTCAAAGCCAATGGGCGCACGCATTGGAAATGTCTTGAAACGGATGACCTGATGCTTGGCCGTGAACGGTTGCAGAGGAAATAAAGAGGGCTGTGAAGGTCGACTGGAAACAGGCCGGGGATATAACGGTAAGCCAGCTCATTGAACGATACGAAAACAACCCGATGAATCTCGCTCCATCCACGCTTGAGTTCCGTAGTAACCGTTGATGATTAGGACGTTCCGGTCCCCCTTCCCGTTTCCTTCCAGTTTAAAATTGGAAACACATTCTAGGATCAAAAATAAGGAATATAAGATGAAGGAGAGATGTTCAGAACCAACGATCCAATATCGCAGAACATTGCTGGGAAACGGCTAGGTAAAACCAAAATCGCAAGAGGACACATATATGATATATGAAAAATGCAAATAACAAACAATCAATTTACATTTTGAGATAGGTGTAGTAGGTTCTACTAGAATTAAACCTTGAACAGTAGTTTTTAAACTAGCTCTTCAGACTTTCGCAAAAATTCTCATGCTTAAAAAATTATTTGTTGGAGTGTTTAATGTTCATCGCCCCAGTGCTCTGACTTGCGCTTCAAAAGCCTTCTGGCTGACGCTGGAATTATTCGTTTCCAGCGTATGGATGGCCCGGCGGAACGCCGATCAGGGGAACCAGTCATACCCGACACGCGGCCGTTTAGTTTCGTGTCTTGGACTGGTGCTTCTGGCATTTGTTTTCTCCGGTCAGGTTCTGGCACAAACGCAGATCGTGAACTGTGATGCGCAGGTGCAGAGCCGCAAGCGTGGCCTGGGCGTCAATTCCCTGTCCGATGCGGACTTCCGGGCCCTGGCCCCGGGAGTATCGTGGTATTACAATTGGGGCGCGAGCCCGTTGGCCAAGCCTGCCGATGTGGTGATGGATTTCCTCCCGATGGCTTGGAATGGTAATTCAAGTTTTCAAATTGCCATCTCTTCTTATCTCGCGGCCGGAAACCGGCCCTGGCGGGTATTGGCGCTGAATGAGCCAAATCTTAAAGGGCAAGCTTTCATGACGCCATCCAACTCGGCAGTCACCTTTAAACAGGTCAAGGCGATTTGCGATCCCTATAACATTCGAGTGATTGCCCCCCACATGGCAATTGGGTCCGCTCTAAACTCAAGCATCACTAATTGTTATGATCCCATAATGGGGTCGAACGTCGATTACACGTTCCAAGAGCCTTTCCTCAACGCGTTTCTTTACTACTGTGGTTCGACGCCTCCAGCGGGCATGGCAACACACAGCTATGGCGGCTACGGTGAAATCACCTGGATATTAGGCACCATGCATACTGATTATCCCACACAAAAAGTCTGGCTGACCGAGTTCAATACCGGGGCCGCAAGCGATGCCGCCGCGCTCGCCAACCTGATTCCGTCGGTGGATTATTGCGAACGCATGCCCTGGGTTGAAGGTTACGCCTGGTTCATGTCGCGGATCTCCGGAGATGCCTATAACAGCTTGCTTTCTGGCAGCGGCGTCTTGACCGCGGCAGGCCAGGCCTACGTGCAAATGCCGGTGCATGATACCAACCTCTTTTATCGCATTCCCGGGCGGCTTCAGGCAGAGCGTTATGTCACCATGAACCAAATGAACATTGCGCCGACGACAGACACCAACGGACTCGCCGACATGAAATCCACGGCAGTCGGGGGAAGCGTGGACTATAATATCCAGGTCGATTCTACCGGGAGCTATCCTTTGAACTTTCGCGTTGCAGGCGCCACCGGTCAGATCAAAGTCTACAACGGCGGCACGCTGCTGGGGACCGCCAATGCTACGCAAACCGGTTGGGCAACGGTTTCGACGACCGTTTCATTGGTGGCCGGCACGCAAATCCTCCACGTGGTTCTTGCCGCGAACGCTCAACAAGTGAACTGGATGGAATTCCAGGCGGCCAATGGCACGCTGTCCATTCCCACCGGTTTGAGTGCGACGGCAGGTAACGCTCAGGTGGTTTTGAGTTGGTCCCCTGCCGGTGGCGCAACTGGCTACAATGTCAAAAGCTCGACGACCAACGGTGGGCTTTACACCACCATCGCCAGTCCGACGACAACCAGCTACACGAACACCGGCCTGGTCAACGGCACGACCTACTACTATGTGGTCTCGGCGACAGCTGGGAGCAATGAAAGTTCAAATTCCATCCAAGCCAGCGCCACGCCAACGGCGTCAACTACAAATTTGGCGTTGTACAAACCGGTCACGGTGAGCTCGGTTGAAAATGCGGGCCTTTCCGGAACCAACGCGGTGGACGGCAATACCGGGACACGCTGGTCTTCCGCTTTCAGTGATCCGCAATGGATTTATGTGGATTTACAGGCAACTTATAATATCACGCGGGTGAAGCTCAACTGGGAAGCGGCTTATGCAACGAGTTTTCAAATCCAGGTTTCGTCCAATGCCGTAAACTGGACCACGAATTACAGCACGACCACGGGAACTGGCGGCATCCAGGATTTGACCGGGTTATCTGGAACGGGCCGTTATGTGAGGATGTATGGGACGGTGCGTAAGACGCAATATGGCTATTCCCTTTATGAATTTGAAGTCTATGGGGCGGCTCCAGCGCCAACCAATCAGCCACCCGTGCTGTCGGCGATTTCCAACCAAACCATCCTGGCAGGCAGGACGCTGCTGGTCACCAATTCAGCCAGTGATGCCGATATTCCGGCACAGACCTTGACCTTCAGTTTGCTCAATGCTCCGACCAACGCAGCCATCAATTCCAGCAGTGGTGTGTTCACCTGGCGACCGACCATTGCGCAATCGCCCTCCACGCAGACTGTCGCCGTGGTCGTCTCGGACAATGGCACGCCCATTATGAGTGCCACCCAAAGCTTCACGACAACAGTGATTCAGCCAGTCGTTCCTGCCCTCCATGCGGCGTCTTCTATCACCAACGGCCAGTTTGGGTTTTGGATCAACGGCGATACAGGACCGGACTACACGATTCAGGTTTCCACCAACCTGACTTCTTGGAATCCAGTATTCACGGGCAATTCGCTGCCGGTGCCTTGCTTTTGGGTTGATACCAACTCCTCATCTTACCCAATTCGCTTCTACCGTGTCGTCTTGGGGCCTTAACACGCTGATTTCCATCCAATCCCGTATCGAAGTTCAGCCGAAAGAAAAATTGGTGCACATAGCAGGACTTGAACCTGCACGCCTTTCGGCACTACCACCTCAAAGTAGCGTGTCTGCCAATTCCACCATATGCGCACCCGCCTTCATAATGAACCAAGGGACGGCGGTCTGCGCAAGTTGAATCGAATCCTGTGCGCAAGGCGTGGGCGCCCGCAAAATTTTTCGCACATTCTTTTTAGTCGCCCAAAAACCATTGCCAGCCGCGCCAGCGATCGGGATGCGCGGGATGGAAACCTTCGCCATGCGTCGGTCCCAAATCCCATTGCATCAGCAGGCCGATGCTATGCGCGCCGCGACCGTGCGACCGGATGGCATCCACACCGTAAGCGTAGTCGAGCATGATTTTGAAACGGTCGGACGGCGCGCGATAGAAAATACCGCCGCCCACGCCGCTCAGAGAGTTGCCGGGCTGCCCCTCACCCGGCAGATAATCCACGACCGCGCTGGCGGCGTTCACGCTGAGATTCCAGCGCTGGCTTTTGTCGAGCGGCAAAAGGTAATTCGCGTTGAGCAGCACAAATTGTCGCGCACTGATTTCCTGGAAATAATAACCGGGCAGCGACAGTGGAAATTCCGCCACCAGCGGCAAATATCCGCCGAGGCGATACGCGCTGAAACGGTCGGCGTCCATGCTCGTGCCGGCCATCAGTCGCACGTCAAAATTTTGCTGGCTCTTGGGCAGCGTGTAGGACAGCGCCGCTTCGGCCCAAAATAAATGCGAATGCGATTCGACTTTGCGGTCGCCGTTGAATCCATACGTGCCCGACGCGGTGCGGAACTGCCCTTCATACCAGACGGACAATTCCATGGCGAGCGCCGGGAACAGCGTCGGCTCGATGCCGCCCCAGCGCAAACCGGTGCGCACGTTGAACTCGCCACGATCCTCCGGCAGTTGGAACGTGGGCGACGTGCTGTCGTCGCGGGCAAAAGTGGAATAGTGCGCCGTACCGCGCAGAATCAAATTCAACGGAATCTGGCCGGCGGGATTGAATAAATGATAAATGCTCGCTGAAATTTCGCCGCCGTGCCCGATGAACGATTCATTCGGGAGAAAGGTGCCGCCGCGAATTTCGTTGTAACTGTCCGCAAAACCGCCGCCCGCCAGACCGATGGCAAAGTCCGTGTGCGGCCCCAGCCCGCCGACAAAGCCGAATTCGGAATCGAGATACACCGGTGCGAGCGCCAGCCGCAGCGTCAGGTTCGTGCGCAGGAAATCCGGCTGGTTGTGATAGTAAAATGCGTAACCGGCAAACGGCGCGTGGCCTTCGAA
Organism: Verrucomicrobiota bacterium; assembly: GCA_036803685.1. GTDB lineage: Bacteria > Verrucomicrobiota > Verrucomicrobiia > Limisphaerales > UBA11358 > UBA11358. Next base: position 23,375 of record DAIRTX010000046.1, read on the forward strand.
CGCCGCATTGTAGCCGAGCTGAATCAAGTCGCGTTTGACCGGATCAATTTGCGCGGAGACGAAAACCGGAACGAACAGCGACAACCACAGCAGCCGTTGCCCAAGTTTTTTCACGCCGCTTTTGGTAACGCAAACCCGCCCCGCCAGCAAGCGCGAAACCACTCCTTACTGGACACGGCGAATATTTTGCGGCTTACTATCGCGAATTTAATTTCGCGCCGATGCCATGATCTGCGTGTCAAGTATCACGTGTCAGGCATCAAGTGTGCGTGTAAAATGGCAGCGCAATCGGTATGGTCGAGCCGTTGCAACAACACAACCTCAACTGAATGAAAGGAATTTTATGGCTTTGGTAAAACGTTTCGAAGACCTTCACGCTTGGCAGGAAGCGCGCAAACTCACGTCCAATATTTACCAGCAAACGAATGTCGGTTCGTTTGCAAAGGATTACGGACTAAAAGACCAAATTCAGCGTGCGGCGGTTTCCTCGATGAGCAACACCGCTGAAGGGTTTGATTGCGAATCCAAGGCTGAATTTGCCCGTTTTCTTGGAATCGCCAGGCGTTCAACGGCTGAAGCTCAGTCGTTGCTTTACGTGGCGTTTGACGTTGGATATTTGGTCGAAGCTGAATTTAATTCGCACTACCAACAAGCTGTCAAAGCAAAGGCTCTCATTGGTGGCTTGAAACGCTCTGTGAACAAACGCGCGCAGACGGAGTGCAACCCGTGACACTTGACACATGACGCCTGACACGTTGATAAAAGCCAAAGGTTTGGGTTTCTCCGACCGGCAAATCGCGCATTTGACCGGCACGACCGAGGATAAAATCCGCGCGTTGCGGAAAAAACTCGGCCTCGTGCCGAGCTACCGCCTCGTGGACACCTGCGCCGCCGAGTTCGAGGCTTACACACCGTATTATTATTCAACCTACGACCGCGGCGATGATGAGGTGAAGGGCAACACCGCGAAGAAGGTGATGATTCTCGGCGGCGGGCCGAACCGAATCGGCCAAGGCATCGAGTTTGATTACTGCTGCGTCCACGCGGCGTTCGCGCTCAAGGAAGATGGATTTGAAACCATCATGGTGAATTCCAATCCCGAAACCGTTTCGACCGATTACGACACCAGCGACAAATTATTTTTCGAGCCGCTCACGCTCGAAGACGTGCTGCACATTTACGAACGCGAGCAATGTTGGGGCGCGATTGCGCAGTTCGGCGGGCAGACGCCGTTGAACCTCGCGCTCGACCTGCAAAAAAACGGCGTCAACATCATCGGCACTTCGCCGCAAAGCATCGAGATTGCCGAGGATCGCAAGCTCTTCGCCGCGATGCTCGACCGGTTGAAAATTCCACAGCCGCCCAACGGCATCGCCACCAACGAAGTCGAAGCGCTCGCGGTGGCGAAAAAACTGGACTATCCGGTTCTTGTTCGACCGTCATTCGTCCTTGGCGGGCGGGCGATGCAAATCGTTTATTCCGACGCCGAGCTTCGGCATTACATGCGTTTTGCGGTTGAGGCGTCGCCGGAACGCCCGGTGCTCGTGGATAAATTTTTGGAAGACGCGACCGAAGTGGACGTGGATTGCATTGCGGACGTTGGCCGTTTCAAAAACCCCGATGACGGCCATATCGTGATCGGTGGAATGCTGGAGCACATCGAATTCGCCGGCGTTCATTCCGGCGACGCCGCGATGGTTTTGCCGCCGCACACACTTTCCAGGAAAATCATTGAGACGATCCGCGCGTACACCCACGCGATGGCGGTGGAATTGAAGGTCATCGGCTTGATGAACGTGCAATATGCGGTGAAGGGCGAAAAGGTTTACGTGCTCGAAGTGAATCCGCGCGCGTCGCGCACCGTGCCGTTTGTGAGCAAGGCGATTGGTTTTCCGCTGGCGAAGCTCGCCGCGAAAGTCATGGCCGGAAAAACTTTGAAGGAACTCAGCTTCACCAGAGAAATCTGGCCGAAGTATTGGGCGGTCAAGGAATCCGTTTTCCCGTTCAACCGTTTTCACGGGCAGGACATTTTGCTCTCGCCGGAAATGCGCTCGACCGGCGAGGTCATGGGACTCGACGCCGATCTCGGCATCGCCTACGCAAAGTCGCAGATGGCCGCCGGCTCGCCGCTGCCGCTCGGCGGAAAAGTTTTCATCAGTGTCAGCGACGCGCACAAAAAGGAGGTCGCGGCGGTGGCGAAACAGTTCGCCGACCTCGGCTTTGAACTGGTGTCCACCGGCGGCACGGCCGCGGTTTTGGAAAAGGCGGGGCTGAAAGTTCAGCGCATTTTCAAACTCGCCGAAGGCCGGCCGAACGCGATAGACCTGCTCAAAAACAAGGAAATCCAGATGGTCATCAACACGCCCGCCGGCGAGTCGCCGCGCGCCGACGAAGTAAAAATCCGCACCACCGCCGTTTACACCGGCACGCCGATCATGACGACGCTCAGCGGCGCCAAAGCCGCCGCCCGCGGAATCGCCGCGCTCAAAAAGAGCGGTTACGGTGTGCAGACATTGCAGGAGTATCATTAAAAGTGGAACAGGCTTCCAGCCTGTCCCCATCGGCACGGCCGGTGGAAGGGTTGAAAATTTGTTTCTACTGCTCGCGCTGACGCGTTCGTCAGACAGGCTGGAAGCCTGTCCCACTTAAAAACTTTCTAGACAGGCGGCAGGCTTGTCCTACTTTGGCCGCAATGAAATCCGGGGCCGCTCCGTTGTTGACCTTGCTCAAGCAATATTTCGGCTTCACCTCGTTCCGCCCGTTGCAGGAGGAAATCATCCGCGATTCGCTGGCCCGATGCAGCCCTTGCCGGTCTATTTTGTGGACAACGTCATCACCACCGACACCACCATCGCCGCATGCCGCCGCGCCGTTGGCTTTGGCACTGGTCTGGCCTACGCCGACGCCAGCACACCCCACAACAACCGCCGATTCTAGCGGCCGCATCTCCGCTCAGGAGTTCTGTTCTGCCTCGACCCGCCGGGCCTCACGCCGGCCCGGATCCGCACGCGAGAGGGCGTGCCCTCTCGACTCACAAAATTCAAGTCACGCTGGGCCTCAAATTCTGTGTTGTTGCTCTGCTCACTGATCTGGGGGCAGGACTGAACGGAACCCGATGTAGTTGCCCGTGTCCGACGCGGTGTAGCCGTTGTTGCGGATTGCCGTCCGGCAGTTGAACGCGTTGTAGCTCCAACCGCCACCCCGAACCACACGGAACGAGCCTGTCACCGGTCCCGGCGGGTTCGTCTGCGAACCACTCGAATACGCGCCATACCTGTCCCAGCACCGCTCCCATACATTGCCCGCCATATCGTAAAGCCCATAGCCATTGGTGTTCGCCGCAAAATATCCCGCCGGACTGGTGTAGGGCGTAACGCCATCGTTGAAAGTCGGGTGATAGCCGCGCGTGGCACTGGTGTCGTAAGCGTAGGCCGTGGAACTGTTATAGTTCGCCAGAATGTGCGTGATGTTTGTGACGGCCCACGGAAAGCGCTTCCCGCCCGCCCCTCCACGCGCCGCCTTCTCCCATTCCGCCTCCGTCGGCAGCCGGTAACCGGCATTCCAGTTCGCATATGCCGCGAACTGCCCCGTCTTATAAACAAGCGTCAGCCCGGCATCCGTGTAATACGCCGGGGTCCGCCCCTCCTTCTGCGAACGCGCATTGCACCACTTCACCATGTCATACCAGTTCACCGAATGCACGGGATGCGTGGTCGCCTTGGCCGAACCGGCATGGTCAAAACTGTAGCCGTGGTTCGTCGCCCACTGGTAAACACTGTCCCACGACGCCTTCGTCACCTCCGTCCGGTCCATGTAAAACGCGCTGACATAAACCGTGTGCAGCGGCAGCTCGTCGCTGCTCCCCTCGGTGAAGGTGTCGCCCATCGTGAACAACCCGGCGGGGATGAGCGTCATGCCGGGAAAAGTTGGCGTCCCGCGCACCCGATAGAACATAGGCACGCCCACCTGAATCATCCCACTGGCGTCCACCATCACCGCGTCCAGCCCCGCCCAGTTGGTCTGCCACGGCCCCGTCACCGCTGATGCCCATTCCACCGACGCCACGCTCCCGGGTGCCAGATTAATGCACACCAGGCTCCCGTTCTGACTGAACGAGGTGATTACCGGCGCTTGTCCCAAGGCCGCCACGCATAACCCAAGCGCCAAGACACCAAGGCCGAGTTTCATTGCTTGTGTTTTCATAGTTTGTCTGTTTGTTTCTGTTTTCGTTGCCCGCCGGAGTTTTTCAGCCGCCCAAGAAGATTGAATAAGGGAAAGCGCATTTAATAAAATTACATCGCTTATTCTAATTGTCAATCGCAAGTTTTTGCAGGCTTACTTCTTCAATCCCCAATCAGAAATCGTCACAACCCCCTTAACTTCCGCACCCTGACCTCCCGCGACGGCGACGAATGGCGAACATGAAGCCGGGGCTTGAAAGCCGGCTACCGTCAGAGGTCGCTCCGCGACTGGCAGTCCGCCCCACTGGCGATGACAGGAGCATCCGGTAATTTTTCCTTCAACTGTCCAGCCGCATCATTAAACTCCTTGCCGTGGAAACCACTTCTGAATTGCTCCCGTTGCTGAAAAAATATTTCGGCTTCACCTCGTTCCGTCCGCTACAGGAGGAAATCATCCGCGATTCGCTGGCCGGGAAGGACGTCTTCGCGCTGCTGCCCACCGGCGGCGGCAAATCGCTCTGCTTTCAACTGCCCG
>DAIRTX010000047.1:0-28050 GCA_036803685.1 Verrucomicrobiota bacterium
CATGATGATGGTGGCTTCGAGGCCGGCGACGTCGTCGCGCTGGCGGGTCATGGTGTTCCACCAGAGTTCCTTGACGTTGCGCTTGAGTTCCGCGCCGAGCGGGCCGTAGTCCCAAAAGCCGTTGATGCCGCCGTAAATCTCGGAGGATTGAAAAATGAACCCGCGCCGCTTGCACAGCGACACGATTTTTTCCATCAGGACGTTTTCTTTCAGCCCGGCCATAGGGTTGAGCAGTGTTTGCGATGCGCGCGGCGCTGTAAATGAGATTTTGACCGGCCCAATGGCGGTTCGGCGCGTGAGTTTCACGCGCGTTGCGTGAAAATTTCACGCATTGTGCCGTTGCAAAACCCCCCTCGGGCAATTTTCATTGGCATTTTGCGGGAAAAATCGGTTGGCATCGGCATTGCTAAACATTGTTCGAACTGGTGTTGACGGCGCGTGCGATTGATTTACGGGATTCGACGAACCGTCACCCAACGAACAAAAACCAAAAAACCTTATTGAACGTATGAAAAGAATTCTGAAACAGACCAAGGCCTTCACACTGATCGAGTTGCTCGTCGTCATCGCCATCATCGCCATCCTTGCAGCTTTGTTACTGCCGGCACTGGCCGCGGCCAAGCGCAAGGCGCAACGCATTAATTGCATCAGCAACCTCAAACAAGTCGGGATTGCCTTCCGACTCTGGGAAGGTGACAATGGCGACAGATATCCCATGGCCGTCACCACGATTCAAAACGGCGCCAAGGAGAAAGTTTATAGCGCTAGCGGCCTTGCCCTGGCCGGATATGGCTTGACCAACGTTTTCGTGGTCATGTCGAATGAATTGAGCACGCCCAAGATTCTGCTGTGTCCGTCGGACAGCACTCGGAATGCCCAGACCAACTTTGCCGCTTTGACCCACAACGATCAAAACATGAGCTACTTTGTCTGTGGCGATGCGGCCGAAGCCTATCCGCAGATGATTTTGGATGGCGACCGGAATATTGGACCAGCTGTTGGTAATGTCCCAAATGTCCCCGCGACCACAACCAACGTTCTCGGCATACAAGGTCCGGCGCCTACTTTTTTATGGTGGGCGTGGAGTGCCGTTGATCTGCATTTGAGAGTTGGCAATCTTGGGATGGCTGATGGCAGCGCCCAACAAGTGACCGTTGCCGGGCTGCAGACGGCCTTGGGCACCGCCACCAACGGCGCAGCCGCCCAGTATCCGTATTATAATTTCCCGCAAGGCAAGGATCAATAATTTCCCGCAAGGATCACCTTAAACGCAATCTTAATTTTACTGTTTCACACAACAGCAAGGCATCCGCAAGGATGCCTTGCTTTGTTATTTAACCAGTGAGTTCCTCCTGAACGAATCAAATCAAAGGTTGCGGCCGGAGCTGTCGGGATCATCGTTGCCGTTTTTCTTTTCCGACTTTTCCGAAAGCCGCTGCCGGGCGAAAAATTTTTGCAACAATCCCCGGCAATCCGCTTCCCGGATGCCGCCCGTGATTTCACAACGGTGGTTCAGCATGGGGAATTGCAGCAGGTTCATCGCCCCGCCGGCCGCGCCACCTTTGGGGTCGCTCGCGCCGAACACCACGCGCGCCAGCCGGGTGTGCACCATCGCGCCCGCGCACATCGGGCAGGGCTCCTTGGTCACGTAAAGCGTGCAATCCGTCAGCCGCCAGTCGCCGGCGGTTTCTTCGGCCTGGGTGAGCGCGAGCATTTCGGCGTGCGCCGTGGCGTCTTTGAGCTGTTCCACCTGATTGAAGGCCCGGGCGATGATTCGGCCCTCGCGGACAATGACCGCGCCGACCGGCACCTCGCCGGCTTCATCGGCGCGGGCCGCCTGCCGCAAGGCCTCGCGCATGAAATAATCGTCGCTGTGCAAATCAATGATGGGCTCGTCCATAAATCAGTCGAGAGTCGAAGGTCGAGAGTCGAGAGCAGGACGCGTCTTGCCGGAAAATTTCTTTCTGGCCCTCGACCCTCGACGCTCGACCCTCGACTCTTCGAGTGTCCAGTCGTTGCGCCCGTCGGGATGGCAATGGCAGTGCGCCGCGAAAAATCCGCCGCGATGCCGCCAGAACCAGGGCCAGATTTGTTCCCGGTCGGTTTGCGGCAGCTTCAAACCCTCGAGCGCGGCGCGGGCGAAGAATTGAAAACGGCCTTCGGCGTGGTGGGGCGGCAATGTTTTCAGGCGCGGCTTGACCTCGAACAAAAACATCAGCCAGTGCGTCCGGCCTTGGAAGCCGTGTTCGCTGACGAGGCCGGTCAGGTGCAAATCTTCGGGGCGCAGCGACAGGCCGGTTTCTTCGTGCGCCTCGCGGCAGGCGCAGGCGTAGGGCGATTCGCCGCTGTCCATTTTCAATTTCCCGCCACAGGGACTCCACAAACCGCGGTTCGGCTCCTGCGCGCGTTCGAGCAAAAGCACCTCATCGCGCTCGTTGAAGCAATACAGCAGCGTGGCGACTTTGTAGGGCAAAACCATCAGACGGAATTTCAAATTTCGAGTGCCGAATGTCGAATGCAAAATTCACTTGTTTCCGCATCATGAAAAATTAAAGTTCCCTGCTAGCCCATGAAGATTTTCAATATCGCCGCAGTGGCAAGCCTTGTCATCATACTGACGGCTTGCAAAGCCGCGCATGCGGAACCAACCAACAACACACCAATGCACAGTAACGCCGATGTCGCCTGGAAAGAATTGCAGCAAGCCGCCATGTTGCCAAAACCGCCGCTCGAATGGAAAAAGCAACCGCCGACCGATGAACAAAGGGAAAAATTTAACAAACAAGAAGCAGCTGCGGCGATTGTGGCCGCAGACAAAGCCAAGGATTTTTACACGCGCTTCCCAGACAACACAGACGCAATCACAGCGAAACAGCTAGAATGTAAAATGTGGGAGACCGCATTTTTCGATGGATATGATAAAGACATCTTTTCTGTTTGGGCAACCGCCCAGCAAACATTGCTTGCTGATCCGAAATTGACTGACACAGACAAATTCCAATTGCATGTGGCAATAGTTCAGCGGAAAAGATTCGACCGTTGGCTTGACTCGAATGCCCGTGAAATCGAGCGGGAAAAAGACATTCGTGAATTGATCAAGGACTACCCCAAGCAAGACAAGCCATATGAGATGTTGCTTAACCTTGCCGCCAATTCCCCCGACGAAAAGGCGCGCTCGATTGCAAACGAAATTTTGACATTTCCTGTTTCAGAGGACATCAAAACCAAAGCCGAAGGCATTCTTCGGCGGCTTGACGCAGTGGGGAAACCACTCGACATCAAATTCACGGCGTTGGACGGTACGCAGGTGGATTTAAGCCGGATGAAAGGCAAAGTCGTGCTGGTGGATTTTTGGGCGACTTGGTGCGGTCCCTGCGTGGGCGAAATGCCTCAGGTGAAGGAGACCTATAAACAATTTCATTCCAAAGGTTTTGAAGTTATCGGCATCAGTTTTGATTCCGGAAAACAGCTGCTCCAGCGTTTTGTCCAGAAGGAAGAAATGCCATGGCCGCAATATTTTGACGGCAAAGATTGGAAAAATAAATTTGGCGCTCAATATGGCATTGCCAGCATTCCAACAATGTGGCTTGTGGACAAAAAGGGAAATTTGCGAGAGACAAACGCCCGCGATGACCTTAAAGGCAAAGTCGAAAAACTTCTCGCCGAGTAGTTTGCTGTCTTCCTGTTTTTCTGTTTCCTCGATACTGCAACGGTGAAATTTCTTCTGATTTCAAAATTCCATTGTCACCGTGCGCCAAAATGGTAGCATAGCCGTCCTCGTTTCGATTGCAGGCAAAATTAACGCATGAAAACTTATGACATCGCTGTAATTGGCGGCGACGGCACCGGACCGGAAGTCACCCGCGAAGCCCTCAAAGTGTCCGAGGCCGCCGCCCAAAAATTCGGTTTCAAGATCAACTGGCATTCTTACGATTTCGGCGGCGAACGCTATCTGAAGACGGGCGAAGCGCTGCCGGACGGCGCGGTGGACGAGTTGCGCAAGTTCAAGGCGATTTTCCTCGGCGCGGTCGGTCATCCGCAGGTCAAGCCGGGCATCCTTGAAAAGGGCATTCTGCTGCGCCTCCGTTTCGAGCTGGAACAATATATCAATTTGCGCCCCGTGAAACTTTACCGCGCCGCCGATTGCCCGTTGAAGGACAAGGGGCCGGAGCACATTGACTTCGTTGTCGTGCGCGAAAACAACGAAGGTCTTTACATCGGAGCGGGCGGTTTTGTGTTCAAAGGCACGCCGCATGAAGTCGCGATTCAGGAATCGGTGAACACGCGCCGTGGGGTGGAACGCTGCCTGAAATACGCTTTTGACCTCGCAAAGAAACGCCGCGGCGGCAAGCCGTGGAAAGGTCTCAAAACGGAGGACGTCAAAGCCGGCAAGACCGCGCAACTCACGCTCTGCGGCAAGACCAACGTGCTCACGTTCGCATTCGATTTGTGGGAGCGCGCGTTCCATGAATTGGGCGCGAAGTATCCGACGATAAAGCGCGATTACGCCCACGTGGACGCCACGGTCATGTGGTTCGTGAAGAACCCGGAATGGTTCGACGTGATCGTTACGGACAACCTGTTTGGCGACATCATCACCGACCTCGCCGCGATGATTCAGGGCGGTTTGGGCATCGCCGCCGGCGGCAACATCAACCCTGAAGGCACGAGCATGTTCGAGCCGATGGGCGGCAGCGCGCCGAAATACACCGGCCAGAACGTCATCAACCCGCTCGCAGCCATCAACGCCGCCGGAATGATGCTCGACTTTCTTGGCGAAGCAAAAGCCGGCGCGGCCATCGAGAACGCCGTCGTGAAGATCATCAACACGAAAATCAAGTCGCTCGCGGCCGGCAAAATGGGCCACGGCACGCGCGAAGTCGGCGATTTGGTGGCGGCGGCGGTTTGACGATGAGGACGACGGATGAAAAGCCTGACCGAACATCTCTGGTTTGAAACGCCGCATCGCCGCGATTACGTCAACATCACCGGCACGGTCGAGCAGCTTGTCCGCAAGAGCGGCGTGCAGGAAGGGCTTTGCCTCGTCAACGCCATGCACATCACCGCCAGCGTCTATATCAACGACGCGGAGGATGGTTTGCTACACGACTACGATGTGTGGCTGGAAAAACTCGCGCCGCACGAGCCGGTTTCGCAATACCAGCACAACCGCACCGGCGAAGACAACGCGGACGCGCACCTGAAACGCCAGGTCATGGGCCGCGAAGTGGTCGTGGCCATCACGAAGGGCAAGCTGGATCTGGGCCCGTGGGAACAGATTTTCTACGGCGAATTCGACGGCCGCCGTCGCAAGCGCGTGCTCGTGAAAATCATCGGGGAGTAACACCAATTCCCGATAATAATCGGCACCTATTCCAGACGGTAGGGCCGCGCTGCTGCGCGGCCATCATACCCGGCGGCGCAGCTCCGATAGATCGCGAGCAGGCAGCGCCGCCCTACCCATTGCACCGATTGTCTCTGAGAATTGGTATAATTCTTCAATCAGGCTCGTTTCAAATAAAAAGGGCGGCAATTGCTGGCCGCCCTTGAAGTTTAACAGTGTTTCGGGTTATGGGCGGTATAGCCGGAAAAACATCTCTGCCAACGCTGTGTTGGTTGTGAAGCCACTGACCGCACCCGTGATAGTTGTGTAAGGCCCGGTGACGATGGCTGACGATTGCAAACTGAATGACGCATCATTCCAGGTCAGCACGACGTTGGCGCCTGACGATTGGATATGCAGCGGTATGGAAACCACGGTGATTGTGGCGACATCACCAAAGGCTGTGCCGACCACCAGGTTATCAAGATAAGAAATTCCAATTCCAGTTGTCTGGCGCAGGCCAAAATCGCCGACGATGGCAGTCGTGGTGGAATCTTGTGCCGCAGCGCTCGGGCTGTTTTCATTATTTGGATTCACCCACAAAACACTTTCGCCCGTCCCCGTATTGTAACGGGTGACGACGAAATAGGATTGATTGATGGTCAAATCCAGCGGGAATTGGGCGTTGACGGTGTTGGCGGCGTTTGCGACACCCAGACGGAAGAACCCGGCGGCCGCATTCGTTGTGCTGGCATAGATTTTATCACGAAAATTGCTGCCGGCGATGGTATCCTGAAAGTGAACGAAATAATCGCCCGCTGGCGAGGGGAGATTTGAAAAGGTGATGCTGAAGGAGGCATATAAAAGCACCCCGCTGTCGGCGGCAAATGGAGAATAGGCAAGACCAGCCGCCAGATCTTCCGTTCTTTCAGTGGACAATTGCGCCGCACCATTAATAACCAACAAGTCGTAGGCGGTTCCGCTGGCATGACCCCAAGGACTTGCGTGGGGTCCACCCGCTCCTTGAAGGGCTGTGTCCAGCGCAAAGTCCGTATAGTTGAAATCATCGGTCAATATTACTCCGTATTGTGGAGAAACACTTAATACAAAACTGGTGCTGTTGGTGTTAAAATTATCGGCGACAGAGAGCGTGATGGTGGACACGCCGGTCAGGCCGCTCGCCGGAGTCAAAGTAACCGTGCGGTTCGCACCGCTTCCACCTAAAACCACGTTGCCCGTTGGCAACAAGGTTGGGTTGGAAGACGTCCGGCTTACAGTCAGGCTGTCACCCTCGGAATCACTGACCGTGAACGAAACTGGTCCCACCGCGGTGTTTAAATATGTGATTTGGTTGGCAATGGCTGAAATCGCTGGCGCGCCCACGCGCAGAAGGAATGACGTCGAAGAGATGTTCACGCCGTCACTGACAAATATCGTTATGGTTGAAGAACCCTGCTGTCCAGAAGCCGGGGTAATCGTCACGGTGCGGTTTGCGCCACTTCCGCCAAATACAATGTTATTGGTTGGCACCAGCGTCGGATTAGATGAACCTTTTGTCAAAGTCAGGCTGCTTGCGGGACTGTCATCTCCAATGGTAAAGCTAATAGGGCCAATCGGCATACTGGCCGGAGTGTTTTGGTTTGGAATCGAATCAATCGTCGGGGAAGTATTTGCGCCAGCCACGTCGCTGAACGAGGTGCCAACTTTGAAATCGTCAATACGCATTATTCCAGAATGTCCACCACTGTTACTCTGACGAAAACTGTAATGGGAAATGTTCAAGATGCCATTGGTCGGATTTCCATTGTCGTCAGGAATAGGGTCAGTGGCTGTGACACTGGGAGAGGACACGGTAACTGGATTCACCCAAAGAGTGGAAATGCCGGTACCCAGCACATATCTGGTAACGATTATATTGGTTTCGCCCAAGTTTAACGCCGTTGGCCATTGACCGATACCGTTTGTTACACTGCCCCCCCCACTATTTACAATACCAACATAGAATTGGTTTGCGTTTGTTGGAACATGAGTTACAACATTGGAACTATTTATCCAAATCCTGGCCCGGAAGCCGCTTAAAGTTCCGTAAGCGTTGGTTCCAGAAAAATGAGCCATGTAAGTGCCGAACCAGTTCGGCATGTTAGTTCCTATCAGTTTGAAACTTGAATACAACTCGGTCGTCGCGCCATTCGTGGCATAGATGGATGAAAACTGATGAGCAATGTCTTCCGTGCGAGTAGAAATTGACCCCGCCACCTCAAGCTGTGGATTTGACGGTGCGTTGGTCACCCACATTGTCCCGGCAATGCCGCTAATTTGTGTCCATATCCCGCCCGAATTGGCGACAATACCGCCGTTGGGATAAGAGTCAAAACTCTCACTGAAAACCAATACGGCTTTTGTGGTTGCGGTGGCGGCGAACAAGCCAACAAGAAGCAGGGCTATTTTTTTCATAAGTTTTTCTAGTTTTTGTTTGATTGCTTCCGGAATTTTTTAATTTGGCGTTGTGGAAGTAGGATACCAATAGACAACTCGCCCAGTGGCCCATTCCTTGGCTGAATCATTTGCATCGTTTTGATCCCGGTGAAAATCGTCATACTTGACAGCGCTCGCACGTCCGTCAGCCATGGCAAAATTGCTGAGCTTATTGTTACTGTGACGTGCAACGGCATAGAAACCCGTGGTGACGGACTCGGCGAAGTCTGTTGCCGGTACCGTGCTTGGATCATTTTCTGCAACCAGAATTGTGTCCGTAGGCTGCGAAATCCTTGAGAATTTTGTATTGCTTATGTGCAGCAACGCTCGGGTGGATTTGTTAATACAAATGCGGCTGTTTTCCGCATACATAAAAAACGCCTTTGAGACTTTTGGCGGGTCCTTATAAGACGAGTCGGGATTAGGACATGAAGGGCAGGAAAAAATCGATTGGCTTGACGGCACGGGAGAATTGCTGCCCTTATAAAGGGTCACCAATGTTTGTAAACCAATCGTAGGAGGAACTGAATTATACCAGGCAGCCGTCAAATTATCGCTGGCGGCACTATCAGAAATGCTCTGGACTGTGTTCCCCTCTTCAGGAACCTCATCATTATATTCTTCGGCATACATCTTGAAACCAAGTGCCCATTGTTTCATATTGCTGCGGCACACAATGGTTTGCGCCTTTTGCTTGGCTGCCGCCAACGCCGGCAACAACAACGCGGCCAGGATGGCGATGATGGCAATGACCACCAGCAGTTCGATCAAGGTGAAAGCGCGCCGGGTTGGCCGGAAATAAAACCCCGCGAAGATGCTTTTGCGAACCGTTTTGCTGTTTTCAAACATAGACTTGCTCATGCTGCCGGCAAGATCGGGACGATCTTGCGTCTTGCGCGCGAACCGGTCAGGGTTGTCGACGGAAAGCATTTTCTCACGAAAGGCTGTCGTTGGCAAGAACTTCCTGTAAAAATTATTCACATTTTCACACAATTCACAAAACCGTGACCCGCCCGACACACAAGTCGTATTTAAAGGAATCAAAGCACGTTTGTCACCGGCGCAAAACAGAAAACTTCAAATAAAAAACACGGAAGGGACCCGCTCATCGCCTTCGTCACCGGCCCGCGTGCCGTCGGTTTTGTCGCCGTGCGCCAGCGGCTCAAAACCGGAGAAGGCAAATTTGCGCCGGACGCGGCTTTGAACGGGGTGCATCTTGACACAACCACCACCGATGGTAGGGCAAACCTGCCGGTTTGCCCCAATCTCACCGCCAGCCAGCGCAGCAATGCTGGCGGAACCCTGGGGGATACGCATGCCAGAACATCGCTCCGCTCGTTCTGGTGGAAGATTGGGCGGCGCGGCAGCGCCGCCCTACCTTAGTGGTGTCAAGTTGCGCCCGCTTTGAACGGACGCGCAAAAAAATGGCTCGACAAAAGGAGCCGCGCCATTATTATAATCATAAGTAATGATTTGTTACAGATTTAATTAAGCCGTGAAAAAATCCCGGTTGTATTGGGGATTTCAAAAAAGGGGGGTTGTTTTAGGAATTATCGCCGCGATTATTTCGACGCACCCGGTGTCGGCGCAGGTTTTGATGAGCAGCGGAACGTATGCGCAAATTTTCGACTCGCCGGCGAACAGTGGCACTGCGAACCCGCCGACTGACAATGTCACGCTGCCGGACACCCACAGCACGTTTTCAACTTCCTTCGCCACCCGGCAGCAACCATTTCGCGTCAATCCTTCATTGAAAGGTCACACCATCGTTGTTTTTTGAAAGACCGCAGGAAATCCAACATTCCCTCCAATTGAATAATACCGTTTTCAAGTGCCCCGCACGAAATTTGTTTCTGGTCCTGATGGGCGCATTGGCGCTGTTCACCGCCATCCCGCAGGCAAGAGCCGTCATTGACGCCACATTGCAGATGCAATTGGGCAACCCCAGCGGCGCCACCACCGACACGAACAATCATAATCATTACCTGATTCAGCGCACGGTCGAGGCCATTGATTACAGCGATACTCTGGGCGAACCCAACTGGGCGAGTTGGGACCTGACCGCCGGTGACATCGGTTCGAGCGGGCGTTCATCTGATTTTTTCACCGACACGAATCTCCCGGCGGACTTCTATCACGTGTCAACCGACGACTACACCGGTTCCGGTTTCGATCGCGGCCACATGTGCCCGTCGGCCGACCGCACCGACAACGTGACGGACAATGACCTGGTGTTCTTGATGTCGAACATCATCCCACAGGCGGCGGACAACAATCAGGGGGTGTGGGCAACCTTCGAGGGCTATTGCCGCACGCTCGCGCAATCCGGCGATGAATTGTTGATCATTTGCGGACCGGGCGGTTTCAATGGTTCGCGCATCCAACCCAGCGGGACGGTGGCCATTCCCGCGTTTACGTGGAAGATCGCCGTCGTGGTTCCCCCGGGCGCCGGCACCGCGTTGAGCCGGATTACCACTTCCACCCGGGTGATCGCCCTGGAGATTCCCAACACCAACGGTGTGAGCGCCACCTGGCAGAACTACATTGCCTCGGCCAATCAGATTCAATTCGACACTGGTTTCACGTTCTTCACCGCCCTGCCGTCCGATGTCGCTGCGGCGCTGCTAAACAAGGTGGATGGCCAGACCAATCCCCCGCCGATCATCACCGGTTTTTCGCCCACGAATGGTGCCACCGGGACCAACGTCGTGATCAGCGGAACGAACTTCAGTTCCGCCTCATCCGTGACCTTTAATGGCGCAAGTGCAACCTTCAGCGTGGATTCGGCCGTACAAATCACCGCCACCGTGCCCGGCAACGCCACTTCCGGCCAGCTCAGTGTCACGACACCCAGCGGCACGGCCATCAGTTCCAACAGCTTTACCGTGACTGGTTCCGCTCCTGACCTGACCCTCACGGCCACACATGCCGCCAATTTCACTCAGGGCGACACCGGCGACATCTATACCATTGTGGTCACCAACATCGGCACAGCCGCTTCGACCAGCACGATTACGGTCACCGATGCGCTCCCGGCCGGCCTTACCGCGACGGCCATCAGTGGCACCGGATGGACGGCCAACCTGGGCACGCTTACCTGCACGCGTTCTGATGCACTGGTTTCCGGCGCCAGTTTTCCGCCCATCACCATCACGGTCAATGTCGCATCCAATGCCCCGGCCAGCGTGACCAATTTCACGGCGGTTTCCGACGGAGGCGATGTGGATTCGGCTAACAAGACGGTCAACGACGTAACCACCATCAATGCCGGCGGCACTGGCGGTGGCATCACACTGGCCGGCTGGGATGTGAGCGGACTCACCGGAGGCGCAAACAACTTTGGTCCTTCACCACTAGCGCCCACCATTAATGCGTCCAACCTCACCGTGGTCGGCCTGACCTGCGGATCGGGCATCGGCACCAACGGCACGGCGGCGGGACGCGCATGGGGCGGCAACACATTTACGGACACGAGTTCCGCCGCGGCCATCGCCGCCAAACGCTTCGTCACGTTCACTGTCACGGCCGGAGCCGGTTACACGTTGTCCTGCACCTCGATCAGCGAATTTGATTACCGGCACTCTGCCACCGGGCCTGCCAATGGGCTGCTGCAATACCAGATCGGGTCGGGACCGTTCACCGACATCGGAACCCTGTCCTATCCGGCCAACACCAGCGTCGGGGGTTCGTTGAGTCCAATCAATCTCTCGGGCATTTCTAACCTGCAAAATGTCGGTGCCGGAACGAATGTCACGTTCCGCATCGTTAACTGGGGCGGCACCTCTTCCGCCGGAACCTGGTACGTTTTCGATGTGGCGAATTCTTCGGCGCTTGATTTTGCGTTACAAGGCACTGTTGCACCCGTCGTCGTGCTCACGCCCATTGAATCCTGGCGACAGCAATGGTTCGGCACCACCAACAACACCGGCAATGCCGCCGACACTTACGCGGGCACCAGCGACGGCATGCCGAACCTGCTCAAATACGCTCTGGGCCTGAACCCGCTCGTCGCCACCACCAATCCGGTGACGGGCGACATCAGCACCGGGTATTTGCGCCTGACTGTGCCGAGGAACCCGAACGCAACCGACGTCACCCTCCACGTCGAAGTAACGGCCAGCCTGACGGCCTCCTGGACAACTAACGGGACCATGGTGGATCAGAACACTCCAACCCTCCTGCAAGTCCACGACAACACGCCGGTCAATTCGTCCGCCGCCGGCTTCATCCGCCTGCGGATCACCCGCCCATAAGGCAGAATCTGATTCACCGCGACCAAGGCAAGACGGCCACTTCCGCGTGCGACGGCTGAACCGGGCCCGACGAGCCTGTCCCAGATTCCTGGGGCTCCGGGTTGTCCGCAAAATGACGGCCGATCCGACACGCAACTTGCGTTTAAGAGGACGAAAGCGCATTTTCCCTGACGCAAAACGAAGAACTGCCAATGAAAAAATATAGCTGGATTTTGCTCCTGGCCTTCGCCGCCAGCCTGCCTGCCGCCGATGCGCCCAAAACCAATTCGACCAATTCGCCCGCCGCCGGCACCAACGAGCCGCCAGCCGCGAAAGTCGAGGCCGGGACGATTCCCGACGCCACCCACAAGCCGGTCTTCACGACGAACACCGTGGCCATCGCCGGCCGGCGCGTGACTTACGTTGTGGAAACCGGAATGTTGCCCATCCTCAAAACCGACGGCACTTCACGCGCGTCGGTTTTTTACGTCGCTTACACGCGCACCGGCCAGACCAACCGGGCCACGCGGCCCGTCATGTTTTGTTTCAATGGCGGGCCCGGCTCGTCGTCCGTGTGGTTGCATCTCGGCGCGCTCGGCCCGCGGCGCGTGAAAATGAACGAGGACGGCACATTGCCGCCGCTGCCATTCGGCCTCGTGGACAACGAGTATTCCATTTTGGACGGCAGTGATTTGGTGTTCATTGATCCGGTCGCCACCGGTTTCAGCCGCCCGGGGAAAGACGAAAAGCCCGGTCAATTTTTCGGTGATTCCGCCGATCTCGATTCCGTCGGCGAATTCATCCGGCTCTGGACGACGCGGCACGAGCGCTGGCTCTCGCCGAAATATCTCTGCGGCGAAAGCTACGGCGTCTTTCGCGCGGCGGGGCTGGCCGACCACTTGCGCTCACGTTACGGGATGTATTTAAGCGGCCTGGTTTTGGTCTCCGGCGTTTTGGATTTTGGCACCATCATTAACCAGCCGGGCAACGATTTGCCGTTCCCGCTCTTTTTGCCCGCCTACACGGCGTCGGCGCAGTTCCACAAAAAATTGCCGCCCGAGTTGCAATCCGATTTGCCCAAAGCGCTCGCCGAAGCGCGCGAATTTGCCAGGGGCGAATACGTTTCCGCCTTGCAACAGGGCAAATCGCTGCCCGCCGACGAACGCAAAAAAGTCGTTGCCGAACTCGCGCGGCTCACCGGCCTTTCGCCGCAAGTCATCGCAGACAACCATCTGCGGGTTGACAGCGGCGTGTTCCGCAAGCAATTGCTGCACGATCAGGGTTTGATCCTCGGCGCTTACGACGCGCGCATCACCGGACGCGACGACGACCCCGCGTCGCCGCATCCCGACTTTGACCCGGCTTTCGCGGCGACCCTCGGGCCGTTTTCCGCGGCGATGAACAGCTATGTGCGCGGGGAATTAAAATTCGAGGACGATTTGCCTTATGAAATTCTGGCCGGCGTGCAGCCGTGGAATTACGGCGTGCGCAACAGCTATGCCAGCGCGGGGGACCGGCTGGCGTCCACGATGAATCAAAATCCCTATATGCGAATACTCGTGCTCGGCGGGCGGTGCGACCTGGTCTGCCCGATTGACACGATGCGCTACGCGCTCGAACACATGCAACTCGACGCCGCCTACCGCACGAACATCACCTACGCCGGGTTCGACTCCGGCCACATGATGTATGTCAACCTGCCCGACCTGCAGAAATTGCAGAGGGACCTGGAGGATTTTTTGAAGCCATAAACTACATCGGTAGGGCCGCGCTGCTGAGACTGTCTCAAAACTCTCCAGATCCGAGGGTTGCCAAAAACGCGACCCCCACATTTTCGATATGACGCGCTTTGATTCTCAGCGATGGTGTTTTGATGGTCTTTTTCAACTTTTTCACAGGCCGGTTTTGAGTTTTGAGACAGTCTCTGCTGCGCGGCCTTGGACGACCAGCAGGTCGTCCCTACCAAATTATTCATGCACGCGGATCAGCGTCTTGACGGCCTGATTGCCCGCGGCCATGGATTTGAACAATTCCGGCAACTGCGTCAGCGGACATTCACCATCCACAAAATCCGCCGCGCGAATCACGCCCGTTTCGATGAATTCCAACGCCCGCCGGATCGTGCGCGGCGTGTGATGGAAACTCGCGAGCAGGGTGAGGTTGGAATAATGGATGAGCGTCGTGTCGAGCGTGATGGTGGCGCCGGACGGGCAGCCGCCAAAAAAATTCACCGTGCCGCCCTTGCGCACCAGATGCACGGCGGCTTCCCAAACCACCGGCTGGCCAACGGCCTCAATCACTGCGTCAAAATGCGTCTTCGTTGCTTCGCGAACTTTGGCGACCAATCCGCTGCCGTCGCCGATGTCCACGACCTGATTTGAGCCGAGCCGTTGCGCGGCTTCCAGCCGTGGTGCGCGGCGGCCGGCGATGGTGACGTGGCAGCCGAGATTTTTGGCCAGCACGACGAACATCAAACCAATCGGCCCGGCGCCGATGACCAGCACGTTTTGTCCGGCGCGCAGTTGCGTGTCCTCGACGCCTTGCACGACGCAGGCAAGGGGTTCGACGAGCGCGGCGTCGCGGAAATGGGTTTCCGGCTTGAGGCGCAGGAGATTTTTTTGGACGAGCCGCGCGGGAACGGCGATGGATTCAGCGTAAGCGCCGTTGAGAAACAACAAGTCTTCGCAAAGATTTTCCTGACTGGCGCGGCAATGAAAACAGCCGCCGCACGGCGCGGAATTCGCGACGACCACGCGGTCGCCCGTTTTCCATTCGGTAGGGCGCGTCACTCCGTGCGCGCCGTCTTTGGCATCTGGACGTGCGGCGGGCAGAGGACTGCCCGCCCTACCATCCGCGACTTCCGAAATCACGCCGGCGAGTTCATGGCCGAAGACGGCGGGCGGCACGATCATTTTGGCATGATAGCCGCGCTTGAAAACCTTGAGGTCCGTGCCGCAGGTAAGCGCGGCCTCGATACGGATGCGGACTTCGCCCGGTTTGAGCGCGGGCGGCGCGACGTCCTCAATCTGAATGTGTTCTTTGCCGTGCAGGATGGCAGCTTTCACGCGCACAGCTTATGCGCATGAAAGGACAAAGCGAAGCAGAGTTTTTAATTAGGCAAAGCTAATAGGCATTCCACTTGGCGCGGATGACGCCCTTGGCTTGCGGTGTGAGCGGCGGCAGCCCGTCTTGTGAGACAAAATTCGTGTCGAAAGCCCACTTGCGGACGGGTGCACCGTAATAGTAGGTAGAGTTGGCGACGGAGCCGGGATCACGCCAACTATTTGTCGCATATTGGCTGGGAAACATGACGATGATGGAGCCGTTATACCAAAGGTTGACACTTGACCAATTCTCAAGCAAACGGAGAAAATTTTCCAGCCCGCCGCTATACAGGCCATTGGTTGACCGGACTATCCCTTCAAGCATCGCGGCATTGACGGTGGTGGTGCCGGGCGTGGGATTCTTGTAGGTAACGCCATCATCCCAGCTGGTGGAAAGGATGGTGATGGAGTCGGCCATGAGCGCGGCAGGCCAGGTGTAGGTGGTGCTATTTTGGCCGAGCGACGAGCCGGAGCTGTTTGACGCGTTGTAGTTGCCCCACACATACATCGGCTGCGCCGTGACGACGGTGAAGCCGTAGGGTGCTGTTTGCGACGGTAACATTCCTCCATTGGCGACGCGCACGGCCGGGAGGGTCTTGGGGGTCAAAGGAACGGCGTTGTAAACATAAATGGAGTCAATCGGATGGGATTTGTGATTGGGTGACTTGCATTGCCTGTTGTAGTAGTCGCCGTTATTGGTGGCAGCAGTGTTGGTGAGCCAAATGTTGAATTTTTGGATGTCAATCTGGACGGCTTGAACCGTTTTCGGAGGGCCGCCGCCAATATTCCAACCTTCGCGCCAGTCAACAAAGGTATCGTTCGTCAAAAACGAATAGCCGGCGTATTGGACGTTCGAATAACAATTAAAATGGTTGGAGGTTGGCTGGCCATAAAAATTATTAGTGACGACATAGTTGGTCCACCAAGTGGCGACGGTGCCATAATTAGTCTTCAACAGGTAAAAATCATACGGTATCTGGGTCAGATAGGGGGGTGCTCCTACCGCATCCTGATAATACAGAATCATGTTCGTATAATACGTCATGTTGGCGCCTGGCCTGCGAGTGCCCCAATTGGTGCCGTAGGGAAAGTTGGTGAGATAGAGATCAGCGCTGTTGGCGAGGTATTGCTGGCCGTTGGTCGTAAAGGCGCCCGCCGTGTTCATGGCATAAGCAGTAGGCGGCAGGTTGATGATCCCTCTAACGGTGGCGGGATCATTGTTGGTGCCGATCGGCATGGTTATTCGATCGTTGCCGGAGGTCGGCTGGCCTGCAAGCAAGTAAATGGATTTGCCGGTGCCGGTTTTTTGGGGAGGACCAATGCAAAACGGATCGTTAGCGGTATTTGTGGCTATTCCGACGGCGGAAACCCTATTCGAGAGGGTGAGGACGGTTGACCCCGTCCAAATGCCACCATTGGACCACACCGCACCCTGGATGATCATGCCAGCGCCGGGATCAATTTCCAAATCCATATTATAGAATACGGCGAATTGAAAGAGGGGGATGGAGGCGAATTGAATTGACTCGCTGATGGTGGCCGGCACGGTGAAACGCTGGCCAATCGGCGTGGCGGTGGCGGTGATGGTGCAGTCCATCACCAGGCCGTACAACCCCGTGTATTGCGAGTTCAGAGGCACCGTGTTGGTGGACCATGAACCGAGGTAGACGCTGATCTGGTTCTGGTTCGCCGGGACGTTGGTGTCGCTATAGACATATTGGATGGGCCAGCTCGCCTGATCGTTGATGGGCCAGTTCACCTGCTGATTTATGCTCGTAGTGGGAATAAATGTGCTGCCGTAATAGGCCGCGCTGTTCGAGAGACTTTGGGCGACGTAGTCGTAATTCATTTGGGAAAGGACTTTTTCGGTGGCGGCTTCCGCGGCGGCTTCGCTCATGTTGAACTGGTTGTTCCGCGCGGTCACGTAGGCACTGCTGGAGACCCAATACATGATGCTGGCAAAGACGACCATACAGACACCCAAAAACAGCATGATGATGATCAATGCGTAACCCCCGCGGTTCCGCCGTAGGGGTCTGGATAAAGTTTGCATAAACCTCCTTTGTGCTTTCAGTTCCACGCGCGACGGAAGACCCGCGTGCGCAGTTGGTAATAGTCGTACGCATTCCAGGCATTGGAGGGCCCGACCTTGGCGATGGGGTATTCCCATTGCGAAAATTGCATCGTCACCCCTATGAGCGAACGATTATCCAAACTTTGTTCGTTCGTCACAATATTGTTCTGCCAGTCCCTGGCATCAAAAACGATGTTGTTGGTAAGGTAAAGGGCCAGCGTGTTGGTGTAGGTGGTGATGTTGTTGGATACGTTAAATTGGATCAAGCGGAAATTGTTCGCGATGTTGGTGTCCAGATAGTAAATCGAGTACCAGGTCGTGTTCGTGGCGGGATAGATTATCAGCGCGTTGCCCTGCTGCGCCGCGTTTGTTATCAGATGGAAGGAAGAGCTGACGGCACTGGAACAGCTCCCGACATTAACCGTTCTCCCCTCCCGGATTTGGTCCCGGATTTGATTCAGCGCCTCGCGGCCACCCGCGGTGGCTGATAACTTGGTTGCCGCCAGCGTATAGATGCGCAACCCGAAAACTTGAACGGCGACCATCACGCCGGTGAAGATAAACAGGAAGACCCCAACCGTGATCACCATTTCCGCCAGTGTGAACCCACGAATGTTTCCCCGACGCGCCCGGTTTTGGATGTTTTTGAAAAGTTTCATTGGAGTTGGTCGGGGGCGCGCAGAGTAATGATGGTATTGGTGAACAATTCACCGGTCAGCCGGAAGGTCCACACAACTTGCGAAACGATTCGCCTCAGCGGCGGGTTGGTTGAAATCGACGTGACGTAGAGGTAATTCGTGACGTAGATCGGGGCGCCAGTTGACGGAATGTCCAGTGAGTCAACCTGATTGGTCCAATAACCCCAGGACCCATCAGGCTGATTCGTCATTAGCAACACGTCAGTGGTTCCCTGCCCGCTGCCTGTAGAGAACTCCTCTGCACACCACTGCGCCGAGCGCATCTGCTCCATCCCCTGCGACGCATACGACATGGCCGCCAGCGACTGCGAACTCCATTCCGCAATCCGGTTGGCCTGCACGTATCCGTAAATCATCCCCGAAGTCACCATTCCGAAAATGCAGAATCCAATCATGACTTCCACCAACGTGAACGCGTTGGCCGCAATCCTTTTGTCGGCTTGTTTAAAATGAACCACCATATGGATGAATTTGAGTTTTCGGTAATGGCGTTTCTTGCGCACCAGATAATGGGTTTAGCATGGTACGTGCCATCATGAGGGGGGGAATGTCCTTATTTACAGCTCTGCCCGTTGTATCGTGTCCCTGCGCGCCGGTGCGCTGAAGACTGCCAACGCCACGCCAAATTAACTTTTGAAGCACCGTCTGCCAGACGGTTGCCCTTTGTCACTCCAACCCTCCCTGTCCCGAAATTTGACAATGGTCGCAGCGCGCCAAGTGCTTCAAGCAAAACCAAAAACTCTCAAGGGTCAAGGTGGCGTCTGCCGGCTCGGCGGTGCCTTCACAAAATTCGTTTCCCGCAAATAAATCGGCTCCAGCTTGTCGCCCGCTGCAAAATCGTTTCGGTTCAAGGCGAGTTGTCCCAACATCGCCGCGCGTGGGAAAACCATCCGGCCATTTGGAAACCATCGTGTCACCTCCGGCCCGATCAAGATTTCTTTCGCGCCGGCCCGTGATTCAACCTCCGCCCGCGTCAAAATCCGCAGCGGCTCGATTTCCCGCCAGCCGTCCGCCGAAATTTCGTACGCCGCCAGATAAAATTCATTCCGTTGCGCGTCAATCACCACGTTCACGCGGCCGGAAATTTTTTCCGCCTGCGCCTGCGCCGCCACACCTTCCACGCTGCTGATGCCGAGCAATTTCATCCCGCCATTGCGGGACGCCAGTTGCCAGCCTTGGGCCAGTGAAAGCGCGACGCGGATGCCGGTGTAGGACCCGGGGCCAAGACCAATGGCAATCACGTCAATTTGTTCGCGCTCGATTTTGGCTTCGGCCAGAACTTTTTCAATCATGCTGAAAGCCCGCGTGCTTTGACCGCCGGTTTCGATGGCTTCACAAATCACGCCTTCGGAGGGACGAGTTATACGAGTCCCCATATTCCCGGGGACCGAAGCGGAATGGGACTCGCATGGCTTGTCCCTCCGACTTGAGGAAAGGACTGCCACGCTCCGTTGCGGTGAAGAAAATTCAAGCGCCAAAATCGTCATAAATAATTTTTCGTTCCGACCCGCCCAAGATCTCAATTTTTACAAAAATCATCCGGCGCGGTTTTTCTTCATTCTTCATTCGCCATTCTTCATTCACCATTTTCTCCGCCCATTCAATCACCGTCACGCCATCCGGTTGCAAGAATTCCTCCAGCCCGGCGGACACCATTTGCCCGCGCGTTTCGAGCCGGTACAAATCCAGATGAAACAGCCGCAGCCGCCCGCCGCCATATTCGTTCACCAGCGTGAACGTCGGCGAATGCACCCGCGCCGTGATGCCGAGTCCGCGCGCGATGCCCTTCACAAACTGCGTTTTGCCCGCGCCCAAATCGCCGGACAAGCCAATGACCAGTCCGCGTTGCGCCGCGCGCCCCCAGCGCTCGCCGAGCGACCCGGTCTCCGCCGGACTATGCGAAATGAATGCAGCCATGAATAAGGTAGCGCAGGCGTCTTGCCTGCCCGGTTGATGCCTTCACGGTTCCATGCCGGCGAGACGCCCGCGCTGCTTTAAGATGCAAAATGAACGTAGCCATGGGCGGCAAGCGGTTGGGCGCCGGTTTGGTCGCGAATCGTGATGCCTTCGTCCGCCGTGATTTTGCCGATGCAACTCAGGCGGAGTTTCGGAAATTGTTTTTTCCACGCGTCGAGCAATTTCACCGCGTCGACGCCCGCCACCGTGAACAACAGTTCAAAATCCTCGCCCTCGGTCAGCGCCGCGACGAACGGCGGTTTGGCGGAGGGACTTTCCTTCGCCCGCAATTTAGCCGCGCGACTGATGGGAATGGCATCTTTCAACAATTCCGCGCCGACGTGACTGGCTTTCAAAATGTGCCGCAAATCGCCCGCCAGCCCGTCGCTCAAATCAATCATGGCGTGAATGGAAAAGTTTTCCGCGAGCCAGCGCGCCTCGGCCAGACGCGGCTCAAATTCCAGATGTTTGCCCGCCAGCGAACCGCCGAGTTCGGCCGTCACAAAAATCGCATCGCCGGTTTTTGCGCCGGAACGCAGCACGGCTTTTCCGCGCGGCACAAAACCGAGCAGCGCAATGGAAATCAAAATGCGTTCCGGATTCGCCGTCGTCTCGCCGCCCACGATGGCCACGCCGAGTTTTTGTGCCAGCGCCCTCATGCCGGTGTAAATGGCTTCGACGAATTGCACATCGAACTTTTGCGGCAGCGCGATGGTCACGAGCGCGGCGGTGGGCGTGCCGGCCATCGCGGCGATGTCACTGAGGGCGCGGGCCAGGGCTTTGCGGCCGATTTTTTCCGGCGGCGTGTCTTTGGTAAAATGAACGCCTTCGACGGTCGCATCCGTTTTGAACAGCAGCCATTTGTCCGGCAGGCCGAAATCGAGCACGGCGCAATCATCGCCCGCGCCGATCACGACGTTTTGGTTCGTCGGCAGCGATTTGGTCAGGCGCGCGATGAGTTCGAATTCGTTCATTTTGACGGCACTGAAAAATTTTGCGCGAAGAAAAGCAGGACGAGATTAGCCGCGTTGAACAGCGCATGCGCGGTGATGGGCGCGAGCAGGTTGTCCGTTTTTTCGTAAAGCCACGTCAGCGCGAGTGCCAGCACAAACAGCGGCACCAGCGTCCCGGCGTCCAGATGAATCAGCGCAAAGATGGCGCTGATGCCAAAAAGAGCATATCGCGGCGAGCCGAGTTGTTTGACAAACGGATACAACATGCCCCGAAAAATAAATTCCTCGGCCACCGGCGCGAGCAAGACGGCGAACGCGCCGAGATAAACCCGCATCCACCACGATTTCGTGTTTGCCAGCAGTGTTACGGCGAGCTGCTCTTCGGGCGGCCAGCCGGCCCACGTCAGCATATCCATCGAAATGAATTGCAAACCCCACGCCACCGGCAGAATGGCGATGGCAAGCAACAGGGCCATGAGCAGCGCGCGGGGCAATTGCGGCCCGCGAAAACCAAAGGCTTCGCGCCAGCCAACTTGATGTTGCCGCAAAAAAAATAAAATGAGCAGCCAGGCCACCCCCTGAAAACCCAGCGTGCCCAGCAGCACCGCGCCAAAACCGTCCGGCGGCTGGAACGCGGCAAGCCCGGCCTTTTGCAGCAGGCCGGCAATCATCAGGCCGAGACAAAAGCAGAGAAGCTGCGCCCCGCAAAACTGGAGCACGGCTTCGCCTCGCCATGGTTTGGCGGATAACATGGGGGAAAATGTATTAAAACCCCCGGCCATCTGACATGAAAAAGTGGGATGCATCGTTTATGACCTGGCCGCCGGTTATGGTTCAACCGGGAACGGCGCGGCACCGGAATTTTTGGTTGGATTAGGTTGGATTGGGTCGGATTCAGTTGGATTGGGTTTGACCGGAGCGGGACGGGTTTCGCCGGGCAATTCCGAGTCCAAACCTTCCAGCGGCAAATCGAACCGGAGGCGGTAAAGCAACTCGGCCATTTTTTCGCCATGCTTACCGCCGCCAAATCCTTCCGCCACTGTTTGGTTGTGCAGTGAGGCGAAGCACATGTCAGTCAGGCGTTTTTTGTGTTCCTGCTTCATGCGTTCCAAGCCTTCCTCCTCCTCACGTTCCACTTCCCGGTTCCAGCGATCGCGTTTGATCACAGTTCGCACGGCCCGGTGGTCGTCACGCCGCAATTGGGAAAACACCCGATGCACTTCACAAATGATCTGCCAGCGTTTTTCCGGGTCGGTCTCCTTTTCCAACCGCGTCATCGCCTGGCGGATGAGTTCCACCGCCAGCACGCTGGCATAACGGTCGCTGATCTCCTGTCCATCCGCCGCCTCATCCAAGTCGTCAGACTGCTCGGTCAACCGGCTGACCAGCGAACGGGTTTCCTCCTGCCGCAGCCATTCCGGATGACCGCCCTGCTTCCATTCGGAGAGGTTCTGTTCAGTGACAGCGCGTCCGCCGAACTGCTCTTTCAATACTCTCTGCACGCCTGACAAACCATTGAGCCATTTCACCAATTCCTTGCCCGGTTCACCATCTTCGATGCGGCGCCCCAAGTCGTCGCGGGTGCATTTGGGCAATCGCCCGATTTTTCCAATGTGAGTGATGCTCATAATTTTTTCAGCGGTAGCGACCGCGAAGGTAACGGTTGTAATAAGTGCCGGGGGACGGGGCGTTCATGAATTCCACATAAACGGAATGGGGAACGCCGGGATGGTCGTAGATGCGCCCGGAGTGGAACTCGACGGTCAGCGTGTAACCGTCGTAGCCGACAGCGCGGATGGCGGAGGAGTTGACGGGAATCATGGTCAGGAACATGGTGATTTTTTTGTGCTTTTTCGCATTAACGCACGATTAAACCACAATTCCTCCACGGCTTTAACCCTATGGTGGGAAATTACCCCTTTTTTTAATGCAAGTTGTTGCAATGGAATGAAATAAAAAACGATTTTATTTCGAATTCATGGAAAATAATTCGATTTATCCCGACTAGGACGATGAGTTTGGACGTTTTAAAACTCCAGCGCTTTTTGCTCGCCATGCTTCTTCTTTGATTCCGGCGCTTTTTTGAACGTATCGTCCAAGCTCGCTGCGCTGGTGGGACATTCGATGCCTTTGCCTTCCATCAATTCTTTCACGGTGCGAAGTTGGAGGCGCGGATATTTCTGCTGGTTCGTCTTGTGTTCGTAGAAACCGGCGCTGGTGGCTTCGGTTTCCATCGGGCCGGTGGGCGGCTGGAGAGAAATCAAAATCGCGATGGCGGTTTTCATAAAATTATTTCTCCTTGTTCGCGCGAATGTGGACGACTTGAGCGATCAGGTAAAACCACAAGGCCGCGCCGATGAGGGCCGCAGCGGTGATGAAACCGTTGAAGGTTTCGTTGAAGCTTTTTTGCCCAGGTTCCGCCTACGCTTCGTTACGGCGCAACAAGTCCGCTGCGGCTGTGTTTTGGCCTTTGCATGACATCCTACATCACGGCACGCCGGCATGCGTTCAAGCAATTACCTGTCATTGAGAGCAGCATCCCATTGACTGTTGTTTAGTATCAGTGGAGTGCGGGCTTTATCTCTTCATGCAATTCTTTGGTAGGGTTACACCCCATAGCACCCCCAAGCAACTTGCACTACGGTTGAGCTGAAAATAAAACATAAAACAAACAAAATTATGAACCAATACAAAAATCCAACCTGGTGGACCAATGAAAATGATTCCGCATGGGAACGCACTAAAGCCGCGTTCAAGCGAGATTGGGATCAAACCAAGCATGATATGGGTGGGAAGCAACCGGATACAGATCAACAGGTCTCCGATACTGTGAAGCAAGCTTCCGGCAAGGAAATCATTCCGCCGCGCGGCATACCTGCTTGGGACAAAGCCGAGCCAGCCTACCGCTTTGGTTATGGCGCTCGTTCACATTACGGCAAAAAATATTCCAAATGGGATGACCAGTTGGAAAACGAATTGAAGCGCGACTGGCAAACTACCAATCCTGATCGTAAATGGAATGACGACAGGGAATACATTCGGGATGCCTGGACCCACAAGGAATAACCACGATCTCCGGGAATTCTGTAAACCAACAGCCGACCTTAAAAAAGGCCGGCTGTTTTAGTTTGCACCTTGTTCTGACGCATATCCGACCATGAGCATCGATAAACTGTGCGCCCTGAAAGTGCCAGCCGCGAAAGACTTCGTGCTGTATCTCTGGGCCACCGCGTCGAAGTTGCTCGAAGCCGCGGCGGTAATCGCGGCGTGGGGATACATCTACAAAACGCACGCAGTCTGGGACAAGGAAAAGGTCGGCATGGGCTACTGGTTCAGAGGCCAACACGAACTGCTCATGGTGGCGACTCGCGGTAAAATGTCACCGCCCGCGCAACCTGACAGAATCGGCAGCGTGACACGCGCCCGACGTGGCTCGCACAGCAGCAAGCCAGACCAAGTGCGCGACTGGATAGCCAAGTGGTATCCGAACGAGCGTAAAATGGAAATGTTCGCACGCCCATGCACCGAAATGTGGCCGAAGCACGACGGCTGGGAAACCACAAACACAACTCGCGGGGCTGCGCCCGGCAGGCTGACTTTGACAGTGGTCTGACCGCTTGAGGATGGCCTGTATTCTTCAAGCTGTGTTGGCAATCCGTTGCGGCATGCTTGCGGTGGGCGGAAGTGGCTGCGACAAGATTGTTTCCTCCCCATTCGCGGGTATTGCCTCCGTCAGCGCAATCGCCCCGACCATGGCGTCTTGTGGTTTCCCGGCCTTCACCAGCTGCCGGCCATCCCCGTTCTCCGTCTCCCCGGCAACCGGCTGCCTCCCTTTTTTCTTTTCGTCCACCGCCACCACCTGGTGATATTTGCGCCTGATATTCTTGATGTTCACGGTCGGCTTCGGGAAATTCATGTTCATGGCCTCAAGCGTTTCCACCACGATCCGGGTTACGGCCAGGTTGCGAAACCATTTGTTGTTGGACGGTATGACGTGCCACGGCGCGTGCTTCGTGCTGGTCCGGATCACGGCTTCCTTGTAGGCCTCGATGTAATCGTCCCAAAACTCGCGTTCCGTGTAGTCGCTTTCGCTGATCTTCCAATGGCGGGCGGGGTCGTCAAGACGCTTCTTGAACCGCCGGAGTTGCTCCTCCGGGCTGATGTGCAGGAAGAACTTGAGGACGTGCGTGCCGTTGGCCACGAGCTTTTTCTCAAATTCGTTGATCATCTGGTAGCGTTGCTTCCAAACCTTCTTGGGGACGATGCCGCGGACGCGGACGACGAGAACATCCTCGTAGTGCGAGCGGTTGAAGATGACCACCTCGCCCCGGGCCGGGACCCGCTGCCCGATCCGCCAGAGGAAATCGTGTGCCGTTTCCTCCCTGGTCGGAACCTTGAAACTGTGGACGCGCGTCCCCTGAGGATTCATCGCGCCCGACACGTGGATGATGGTGCCATCCTTGCCGGCGGCGTCCAGCGCCTGCAGGCAAATCAACAGCGACTGCTGGCCCTCGGCGTAGAGCCGGAACTGCAAGGCGCGCAGCCTCTGATCGAGCTGTTCAAGCTCCTTCAGGGCGGCTTTTTTCTTCTTGTGGCCGGCGGTGAATTCGGGGTTGATCTTCCTCAGATTCAACTTGCTGCCCGGTTCCACCCGAAACAGCTTGCTGTATTTGTATTTCCTGCGGACTCTCGCGCCGGTCTCTTCCCCGGCGCGCAGCCGGTGCTGCAAATCACGCAGCTTCTGATCGAGCCTCGCAACCTCCTCGGTGCCCTTCTTTTTCTTGTGGCCGGCGATGATGCCGAAGCCGTTTTCCTTCCGGCCGGCTTCGCCCCCGAATTTAATGAGACGCAGCTTTTGATATTTCATGGTTGGTTTTGAGATCATAAAATTCGCGCATCTTTCCGATGCACACAATAGCATGACGAATCCCGGTCGTGTTTTCAATCTCCCATTTTTTTTGTTCCACCATATACAGGTGGTCAAAATTGACCATCTCTTGCCTCAGTTTGCTTCGGCCTGCGGTTCGGCGAACGCGAAAGAGGAGCGTAGGCGGAGAGACGGCTGGAACAGGGCCGGAGCGTAACGACCGTCGCCGTGCCGCAGGCGGAAGCACCCCGACCATTCGGCATTGCACAGATGCCGTTCGTGACGTGGCGCGCTTTTTGTGGAATGGAACCGGCGGCGGCGTGAGGGGAAAGGGCCGACCATCAGCCGGCGCACTGAAGCATAAAAGCGCGTTGGTCACGGCGGTTGAGATTCGGGGTCAAAGCGTAGAGCAAAAAGAAAAATGGAAACCG
This sequence comes from Verrucomicrobiota bacterium, assembly GCA_036803685.1. Lineage (GTDB taxonomy): Bacteria > Verrucomicrobiota > Verrucomicrobiia > Limisphaerales > UBA11358 > UBA11358. Next base: position 26,114 of record DAIRTX010000047.1, read on the forward strand.
TCCAATCTGGCGAAGCGAATAAGGAATCACCGACCTCCTGCATGTTTCAAAACTCCATACGACGAGTGCAAGTAAGCCACCTCCAACTAATGACCCCGTCAACATCAGCCAAGTCCCTTCCGGCGTGATGAAAGGCATGGCAAAGAGAAATACAATCAGCGGGACTGTCAGGAAAAGCAACAACATCAAAGTGGTAAATAACACCTTGTGCAAGACGTTGATCACGGCGCTGCGTGTGCGATGCCGACGCTGGCACTGCGGACAAGCGACCCGTTGGGAACACAGTCCCGCCGCCCGGCGATGCGCCGGGCTCACAACTTTTTTCGCATACGGCCTCCAAAACCGGGTTCTTCAATAACGAATCCGCCAACATCTGCTTGAGTTCTCGGTTTTCCCGTTTCAGCTCACCACCGTTCCGCGCTTTCAGAACAGTGGAGTTCGTCTTCCAGTATTCAAAAGCGCTGTTGAATGTGGACATGAAATCGGTATTGTCCGAGCATGGCGTAGAAGCCGGATGTGAAGCAGACGCGGTTGTGGACATGGAGCCAACGCTTCACGATCTGGAAGCGGCCGCTTGACCATAAAACTCAACGGCTGCCAAATTGTTTGCTGTGCAAATCGGTTAATAACCAATGGAGCCAATCAACATCATTCTGGCCATCTTCGCACTGACTTATATCGGGATTGCGATAGGGCGCATTCCCGGATTGAAGCTTAATCGTGTTGGCATCGCTTTGTTGGGCGCAATTGGGATGATGATTTTCGGCGGCGTTACCACAGCCGATGCTGTTTCCTATGTCAACTGGCCGACGATTTATTTGCTCTTCGGATTTTTTGTCATCTCCGCCCAGCTTCGACTATCGGGATTTTATGATAAAGTCGCGGTGAGCATTGCCAATCAGCTTGAACGTCCCGCGCGATTTCTTTTGATTCTGATGTTGGTGACTGGCGGCCTTTCTGCTGTTCTGAATCACGACATCGTTTGCTTCGTTTTTGCGCCGTTCACCGGCGTCGCGCTTTTGCGCAAACAAATCAATCCCGTTCCATTTTTGATTGCGCTGGCAATTTCCAGCAACATCGGCGCGGCGGCAACGTTGATCGGAAATCCACAGAACATGATGATCGGCCAAATCGCGCACTTGGGTTTTGGTCACTACCTGCTTTGGAGCAGCACGCCCGTCGTTTTTGCAATGAGTGCTGCCTATGGAATCATCTGGCTGATGTCGCGAAAAAATCTTCAGGCTCCCTTGTCCATCCCAAATGAGTCGGCGCAGCCAACCTATCCTTTCAACCGATTGCATACCATCAAAGGAATAATTATTCTCATCCTGGTCATCGGCCTGTTCTTTACATCGCTTCCCAAAGAAGTCATCGCCCTGGCCGCAGCCGGCCTTCATCTGGCCAGCACCAAATTTCACACCGACGATTTGCTCGGGCTGGTGGATTGGCCGATTCTGGTGCTCTTCATGGGATTGTTTGTCGTTGCCGGAGCGTTTCAATCCACCGGTTATGGCGAAGAGGCCATCCACTGGCTGGCGCAAGGCGGATTTAATCTCAATGCTCCGGGCTATTTGACTTTGACGACAGCGGCACTCTCCAATTTGATCGGCAATTCAGCCACCGTGATGCTGTTGCTCAAGGTTGTAAATCTTGCCGCTCCCGCCGCGCCATACATCCTTGCACTGGCCAACAGCTTTGGCGGCAGTCTGATTATTATTGGCAGCGTGTCCAACATCATTGTTGTCCAGCAGGCGCGTGGAATGGGAATTAAAATTTCCTTTTGGGATTTCGCGCGCCTGGGAATTCCCGTGACGTTGGCCGCTCTGGTCGGACTGCTCATCTGGGTTGCTTTGGCGCGTTGATTAAATTGTAATGGCACACATTTTTGAATCCCATGAACATCCAGCAGGCGACCCGGCAGTATGAAACGTGGCTGG